>DASQVO010000027.1:0-21632 GCA_035640715.1 Streptosporangiaceae bacterium | reverse complement strand
TGCACCTGCGCGCCGCGCAGGCGGCGGCACCACCGGGGGCCAGCGAGCTGGTGCAGCAGTTGGACGGCGCGGTCACCGAGGTGACCGGCGTGCTGGAGGAGCTGCGCGAGATCGCCCGCGGCCTGCACCCGGCCATCCTGGCTGAGGGCGGGCTGCGCCCGGCGCTGAAGGCGCTGGCCCGCCGCTCCGCCGTCCCAGTCCGCCTCGACGTGCGCGTTGAAGGGCGGCTGCCCGAGCCGGCCGAGATCGCCGCCTACTACGCGGTCTCCGAGGCGCTGACCAACACCGCCAAGCACGCACACGCCACCGTTGCCGACGTCCAGGTGACTATCGGCGAGGGTGTGCTGGACGTGCGCGTCCGCGACGACGGGCGCGGCGGCGCCGACGTCACCGGCGGCTCGGGCCTGGCCGGGCTCAAGGACCGGGCCGAGGCGCTCGGCGGCCACCTCTGGCTGCACAGCCCGCCCGGCGCGGGCACCGCCCTTCAGGTCCAGCTCCCGGTAGGGCAGACCCGCCCGCCCGCAGCTGCTGGTGCGGGCCCAGACGCCGCTAACAGCGCGCAAGCGGCGCCGCCGTGGTTGCGTTCTCACTGACCGGACGTTCCTGGCGAACCCGCGCGGTCATGCCGCGGCCCGCAACGCCCGCAGCCTGACCGCGCGGGCCGCCACGTGCCGGGTGAGCCGGGATTCGGCCTGCGGAGTGCCGCCAGGGACGGTGGCGAGGGCCACCAGGACGGACAGGACCACGTCGTACAGCTCACCGGCCAGGTCATCGGTGCTGGCGGTCACGCCCTTGCAGGGGAATCCACGCAGGTAAGGCGGATACGGATCGTGAAACGGTAACCAGCAGCGACCACGGGGCGTATCCGGCAGATACCCCGGTTACGCAACGGATCGCTGATTACGCACGGCTGTTATAGGCGGAGGGTCGTGTGGCTGCGCCGCGCGCAGATCGAGCCGGTTCGGAAGTGGGTCGGGCCCGCGGAAACCGGCCACCCCGCCAGCCGTGCCCTGTCAGCATGAATGATCTGGGCTGGCAGTCGCATGAGCGCCGATGGCTCCGTTTCAGGTGCGCATCTTAGGTCGCGCCAGAACGCATCGACGCGGGTGTTCCATTCGCCGGGTACTTTCTGGAAAGGCTGGTGGGGCTTCCTCCGCCATGACTTCGAATCTGGCGCCCGCGATCCGTTCGGCAACCGCGGCCGAGCGGGGGCTGGAGGTTGTGTCGAGGCCGCCCGCGAGGACCAGCGTGGGCGCGGTGATCAGCGGCAGGCGCTCGGTGGTGTCATGATCAACCATCGCGTCGAGGAACCGCTGCATGTCCCCGGCCGGCTGCTTGTGGGGGAGGCGAGTCGGAGCGAACTCCATCAGCCAGCGGACAACAGCGCCCAGGAGCGAAGGTAGCGGTCCATCACTGGCCACGTGCTTTGCAGGACGAGACTGGCAACGAGCCCGGGGTGGCGCAGGGCCAGTTCCTGGGCGATGATGCTGCCCCCGAGAAGCCCGCGACGTGGGCGGACGGCACGCCAGACGCCCGCCGCACACCGGCCGCGTCGTCCGCCATCATCTCTGCCGAGACCGGGCCTTCTGGCGTCACCGTCCGGCCCGCTCCCGGTTGTCGAACGCGATCAGACGGTAGCGGTCTGACAGCCCGTCAAGCTGAAACTGCCACGACTCGACGGTGTCGCCGAGACCGCCTATGAGCAGGACGGCCGGTCCCTGGCCAGCCTCCGGTCCAGATATCGAGTTCGTCTACGTGAACATGCTCCCCCATATCCAGGCCTCCTACCCGGCTATCGGCCGCCCCCCGATGCCTGCCTGCGGGTGCAGATATACCCGGGATTCCGGTGAGCCGCCGCCTGCGCCAGGTTCCTTCATGTGATGGGGGCTGCTGGCTGGCTTCTTCGCCGGATGCCTGACCGAACTGCTCCCCGGCTACGCCGGCGGGTGATCCGGGTGCCCCTCACGGGGCACCCGGATCAGTTCAGGCCCGCTGTCCGCAGCCGTCTACTTCAGCGTCTGGCGCAGCGCGATCACCCGGTTCACGCTGGCCAGGAACGCCGGGTGGTTGAGGGTTCCGTTGCTGTAGGCCGCCGCCAGCTCGCCCCTGACCTGCTGGCCTTGGGTGATGTTTTGCGCGGAGGCGAGCATCAGGTCCATGCCCGCCTGCGCAGCGAGCAGGGTGCGGTTTTGGGTGGTGCCGTAGTACTTAAGCGCTCCGGCCTCCAGCGCGTCGGTGATGGTGACCCCGGTGAACTTGAGCCGGTTCCGCAGCTCGCCCTGCACGACTTTCGGCGAGAGCCCGGCTGGCCGTGCCTGTATCGAGGGGTAGGTCGCCCAGGACACCATGACCAGCCTGGCTCCGGCGCTGATCGCGGTCTGGAACGGCGCCTCGTCGATGCTGCGGATGGTGGCCAGCGGCAGGTTGAGCCTGACCGGCTGGATGTCGGTGTTCTGAGTCGCCGCGGCGGCCCCCAGACCGGGGAAGTGCTTGGCCGTGGCCGCCACCGCGCCGGCCTGCTGGGCTTTGATCATGTTGGCGCCCAGTGCCGACACGACGGCCGGATTCATGCTGTAGGAGCGGCCGAACTGGTCGTCGAAGTTTCCGGCCTTGCGGTACACGTCAAGCACCGGCGCAAGGTTGACGTTCATGCCCACGCCGCGCAGGTTGGCTGCGGCGTCCCGGCCCGCTTGCGTGGCGAGGGTTTTTGCTTGCGGCAGCGGATGGGCGCCGATCTGCTTTTCAGACAGGTAGGGCTGGCCCGGCAGGCGGCGGACCTGGCCGCCCTCCTGGTCGGTCATCAGCAGCAGCGGCGCCCGTACCGGGTTGAGCGGGCTGGCGTCAGCTTGCTCAAGGCGCTTGATGACGCCCGCGATCTGCGCCCTGCTGGAGATGTTCTGCCCGAAGAAGATCACCCCGGCGGCCTCCCCGTGCTGGATCAGCGAGATCAGGCTGGCGGGCGGGTTCAGGCCCGGGTAACTGTAGATCACTCGCTGGCCCGCCAGCTGCTGCGGCGACAGGCCCGCCAGCGCAGCCGCCCGGCCAGCCTCCCGGCCGTCGGCAGCGGTCGTTCCGGCGTCCGCCGCCGCCACGGCCGGCACGGCCGCGGCCAGGGCCAGGGCCCCAGCCATCAGCAACTTCCGCTGGATCCTCATCTGAGGCCACCTTCTTTGCGTGAAAGAGCCGTGCGGCGCACGGCTGTGCAGTCCGACTAAACACGGCCGGCCGCGTCCTGCTTCCCGGCATCCGGGTGCATTCCGGGTCAATCAGGGCGGCCGCCGGCACAGCGGCCAGCCAGGCATCGATGGCGCTCCGCTTAAGTAACCGCGGCCCAGCGCCAGATTGCCACCAGTAGCGGCGCACAGATCACCCATTCCGGGCACGACCCAGGTGGCCAGCCCTGCCAGCGGACTGCCGTCCAGAGGCGGTTGAGCGCGGGTGCCATCTTCGAGTCGGCTACGCTCCGCGATCGCCGGGCAGGCGCAGGTGCGGCCGCGCGGCCGCGCGGCGAGGATCCGCGACGCCATCCGCGGCCGTGTTAGAGCAAGGATCCACGCTCGCCCAAGCCGAACCCGCCGGGTGGAACCCGACGATAAGGACGTACCTCATCGCGGCAGATGAGTGCGCAACCGATGCGGACTGTGGCGAGCCGCACCGGCTGGACCTACACGCGTCAACGTCATTGGTCACGGACGTAGTAGCCGCCCTGTGCGCCGTCGAAGCGGCCTGGCTCACGGCAGCACCGGCGGAAAGCGGCGGCCTGAGCCGCATGGGCACGGGTCGTTGCGGCCGAGCTTTTCGACGAGCTCTTTGCCGACGCCGACGACGCGGTCGCCGCGCTTGACACGGGACTCGCTAGCGGGAACCCCCGGCGGCGTTTGCTGGTCGGTTCAAAAGGACGCCTGGGTGTCGTCATCGCGATACATGACCGTCCTCCTTGGCTCAGCGGAAAGCAGCAGGATCGTAGCCAGCGCTCCGTGGCAGGCGCGAGCCATTTCTTGATCGGCCTGGCTTGACCCATGCATCGGTAACGCACGGGGTGTGGCAAGAGCGGGCGTTTCCGGACCGTCCGTGGTGGGATGATCAGATGGTGCTGGACGGTGAAACTCCGAACGGAGGATTCCGCCTGAACCGGCCGTTCGGGTGGGGGCTCCTGCTGGTTGGAGATGGGGCGTCTCAGGAGCTGCCAAGCATCAGACGGGGGGTCGCTGTCACCGCGACAGGCAGCGTCATTGCTGTGGGTGCGCGCCACGCCCAGGACGTTGAACCTGGATCGGCGGTTCACGAGTTTCACGTCTCCGTCGAGGTCCGGGTGGGGCAGCCTGCTGTCAGGTCATATTGCTTCGACTGTCTTATCGACGTGCCCTCCGGGCGGATCACGGTTGGAGACGCCGATCGTGAGGAGGAAGTTGATGTTGGTCCCGGCCGCTGGCGAGTCCAGGTGGCTCTGGAACCCGAGGCCCTTCCCGAACATGTCGATGTCTGGATCACCAAAGCAGCCTGACATCCTCATGCCAGTCGCCCGCGGCAAGAAGACCCCGATACCCCCAAGCCCATGTCTCGGAGCCAGCCCCCACAGCGGCAGATGCGCGCACCCAAGCCCCTTCACCGGGATCGACTGCGGAAGCCTTCGCAGCGTTCGGGTGTGGCGCAGTCGGTCGATCATGGGCTGGGCTTCACGTGAGGTCTTGGGGGTGCAGCACGATTCGCCCGTGGGCCTTGCGGTTGGCGAGGGCCCGGTAGGCGTCCTGCACGGCTGTGAGTGGGTAGGTTGCGGCGATGGGGATGTGAAGATCGCCGGAAGCGGCGAGGTCAGCCAACTCGGACAGCGCGGGAAGGCCGCCGGCATCGGTCGTCCCGAGCGCCTTGACACCCTTCTCCTGCGCGCCGCGGTAGTCGACGACGGTGTCGATTCGCTCTCGCGGCACGTTCAATGCGAGTGCGAGATCGATGTAGCCGCCGCCGACCGCGTCGATGAACGCATGAACCCGGTGCTGCCCGGCTGCGGCGCGGATGCGCTCCTCCTCGCCTTCGCCGTACTGAACGGGCTCGATGCCGTACCGCCGGAGCAGGTCGAAGTGGCCGGCGCTGGTCAGGCCGATCACGGTGGCGCCGGCACGCACGGCGAGCTGCGCGGCGGTGAAGCCGACACCGCCCGATGCGCCGGAGATCACGACGGTCTCGCCCGGCCGAGGCTCCACCGCCTTGATGGCGCCCAGACCGGCCATCGGTGTGGTGTAGAGCGATCCGCCCACGTCCCATGAGAGGCCTTCCGGCTTCTTCACGAGCTGGGTTGCGGGAATGGCGACGAGCTGAGCGTGTGCCTCCCAGCTCTGCAGCCACCCGAGTACCGCGTCGCCGGCGGCGAAGCTGAGTACGCCCTCGCCCACCGCGACGACCTCACCGGCGAGGTCACGTCCCGGCGTGTATGAACTGCCGTCGAGCGCCGGCAGTGCCCCGGGATTGAGCGCCCCGGCTTCGACCCTCACGAGCACCTCGCCCGGGCCTGGCGCAGGCTCGGGCACGTCGGCGACGTAGAGCTGCTCGATGCCGCCGAAACGGTCGTAGCGAACTGCTTTCATCAGGTCTCCTGCATCGTGGATGGAGTGCCGGCCGGACATTGTCGGCGACGGTGCGTTTACGGCCGTGGGCTTCGGAACTAAGCTGTTATCAAGGGAAGCATATTTCTGCTTCCGTAGGAAGCGCAACGTTAGCATTGTCGCGTTATCATTGGTTCATGACTGCCGCAGCCGCTCGCCGCGCCGATGTGCGGTCACGCATCATCGACGTCGCGGCGCAGCTGCTCCGTGACGAGGGGCCGACGGCGGTCACGACGCGAGGGGTCGCCGAACAGGCCGGTGTCCAGGCGCCGATGATCTACCGCCTGTTCGGCGACAAGGACGGCCTGCTGGAGGCGGTCGCCGAACACGTGATGGCCGCTTACGTCGCGGCCAAGACCGAGATCGCCGAAGCGGAATCGGCGGCGGGCATCGATCCGCTGACTGATCTGCGTGCGGCGTGGCAAACGCAGATCGACTTCGGCGTCGGTAACCCATCGCTGTTTCGGCTCCTGAGTGACCCGGACCGGGTTCGGCAGTCACCCGCGGCCCGAGCCGGCAGGGAGGTTCTGCAAGCGCGGATCCATCGGGTCGCCGCCACCGGCCGGCTCCGGGTCAGCGAGCAGCGCGCCACCAGCCTCCTCCAGGCAGCCGCGATCGGCGCCATCCAGACACTGCTGGCGACACCGCCCGAAGATCGCGATTCCGGCCTTGCCGAGAGCATGTGCGACGCCGTTCTCGGGCAGATCATCACCGACCCGCCGGCACCCGCGCCCGCGGACGGCGACACGATCGCGACGGCGGTCACTCTCCGGGCCATGGCACCACGACTCGATGCGCTGACCCGAGCCGAGCGGCAGATGCTGGGCGAGTGGCTCGACCGCGTGATCGACCATGACGCCAAGGATCGATCCAGGGCAGCTGCGACGCTGCAGTGACGGCCCGCTCTCCTCGATCTGATTGAGCATCTGACCGGTATCCCGGCGAAGACTCGCCGGCCGCTGTCCCTGATCGGATATCCGCTCATCGGCAATGCCGGGTGTCTCCCGCGACATGAGCCGCGGGAGACGCAGGCTGGGTCAGGTGCCGGAGGCCATGTAGGCGGCCAGGATGTAGTTCGGGTGGCGGTCCAGGTTCTTGCGGGCCCGGTCGTAACGCATTGTGGTGCGCGGGCCGGCGTGGCGGGCAGCGATCTGCACGTCCCGCAAGTCCACGCCCGCGTCGAGCATGGTCGTGACGAATGTGCCTGAGCATGTGCGGGTGCGGCCTAGTGATCGGCACGCCAGCAGTTTGAGCCAGGCACCGCAAACGGCGGGTCGCCGCATGCCGGTCCATCCGGCCGCCGCGGCTGTTAAGCAGTATCGGCCCACCGATGCGAGCGCCTATCGCCCGGCCGACAGCTCGTCCGACGGCTGGTGGCAGCGGGATCAGGCACCGGACGATCGGAGGGGGGCAGACGCCAGCTCTGTGAAGTTCATCATGCCCCAGACACTGCGCCTCCCTTCCGGCCGCCGCGAAGCCCGCTAAACGTACCGAGGGCGGCAGATGCGGGCGTGGGTGTCGGCGGGCATGATCAGGTCAAGGTGCCGCGGCCGATGGGCTGACCCAGAGGATCTCGCCGTCGCGGCCCTCCCCGGTGGGTGACAGCCCGGCGGCGCGGGCGACTCGTTGGGAGGCCAGGTGAGCGGGATGAATATGGGCTGCTACGATCCATCCGGCCTCCTGCAGCAAGGCCACGAGGCTGGATGCCGCTTCCTTTGCATAGCCGCGGCCTTGAGCCTGCCGCCCCACCACCCAGGCGACCTCAGCCGGGCCGGCAGCAGGACCGCCCGCCGGCAGCGTCACCTGCACTGTCCCCGCCGCCATGCCGGTGCCGCGGATGCGCATCACCCAGTTACCCCACAGCTGATGACTGTCGGGTGAGCGGCGCACCGCCAGGCGTGCGTAATGCGCGGCCAGAGCCGCCGTGGCCAGCGGCGCGCCGCCAGTGAACTCGTGCAGTGCGGCATCGTCCAGCATCGGCGCGAGTTCGGCGGCGTGGTCCAAGGTAAGCGGCTCAAGATCGAGCCGCTGCGTACGCCAGCCCTGGTCAAGATCGATCACCCGCCGACGATACCGCCCGGTCAAACCACCTGCCAGGAGCACACGGCTCGCGGCAAATTAGGGCATGCGCATGGCTGATGTTGCTGGCTTCGTGCGCGTGCTGGGAAGTCACGCGGTGGAGAGCCAGGAGTGACGGCTCGCTCGATGGGCTCGCGGGTTAGCGATATCTGGTGAGTGTGCCATCCTCAGCGATGAGTCGCGCGTCTATCTCTCAGGCGGTTGGCGATGGCTGCGTAGTAGCGGCCGGTGGGTCGAGAGTATTGTCCTTCTACCTGCGGAAGAGCCTGAAGGCCGGTCCCTTCAGGGTTAACCTTTCTAAATCAGGTATTGGCGTTTCCACGGGAGTTCCCGGGATCCGTGTCGGTACTGGCCCCCGGGGCACCTATGTGCGGATGGGCCGCGGCGGCATTTACTATCAGCAGACACTCTCGGGCAAAAGCTCACGCCGGCCGGTAACGCCCCAGTCATCGCCCTCGCGCTCGCGCTACGCGCCTGCGAGCGAAGTCATGCTAGATGATATTACGGGCGCCACTGCGATGGAATTGACACAGGCATCGGCGAGTGACCTCGTAACCCAGATCAACGCCGCGGCTGCTAATATTTCGCTCCTGCCGCTGATCGTCCTGCTATGGCTGCCTGTCATCACCATTCCGCTAGCCATGTGGCTGCACGCCCGGGACAAAGCCCGCCGGATGGTGGTCGTCTTCTACGAGGTCAGCGGCGCCTCGGCTGAGAAATTCCAGTCGCTCACCGACGCGTTCACGCTAATGCAGCAGAGCAACGCTCGCTGGTACCTCACCGCGCGCGGCGCCGTGAGTACAACCCGGCAGTACAAGGTCAACGCGGGGGCCTCTAACATCATTAAGCGCGTACCGGGGCGAGCTGATGTCGCCGGGCCGCCACTGCTGGCCACGAACATCGCTGTTCCAAGCCTCCACGCACGCAAGCGCTCCGTCTACTTCCTGCCTGACCGGGTTCTTATCCGCGACGGCAGGAAGTACGCCGACGTTCCTTATAGTTCATGCCAGGCATCCGGCACCATGACCCGGTTCATCGAGGAGGGCCGCAGGCCGAAGGATGCCCGTCAGGTTGACACTACGTGGAAGTACGTGAACAAAGGCGGCGGCCCGGACCGGCGGTACAAGAACAACCCCAAGCTTCCCGTCATGCAATACAGCCAGCTGAGCTTGTCGGCAGAGCCAGGGTTCCGCTTCCAATGGCAAGCATCCAGGGCAGACGCCGCGCCCGCGTTCGCGGCAGCGCTATCCGCCATGAAGACGGTCCCAGTCGCTGCCGCGTCTCCGCGGCCTGTTCCCGCTCAGCCCCAGATCCCACCGGCGCGTCATCCCTATGCGGCCGAGCCCCAGACGCCCGGAGCGAGAGAAATGCCGCCGTCACCGCGTCCTTCGCCACCTCCAACCCCATCCCTGCGCACTATGACAGCACCGCCAGAATCCATGAGAGTCCCCTCTGCCCCGACGCCGTTGCCAGCCCGGCAGGTGGCCCAGGCAAATGAGCCGCAGACGCACGCCTCGCGGTTCCGGGGCAAGGCCTGGCTCTTGCTCGCCATCCCACTCGGATTCACCACCTGGGCTGCTTTCCTGTACATCGGTGTCCGGGCCCGCCGCCCCGTCTGGCTGGCCTGGGCGGCTGTCTACGCCGCCACCCTGGCCGGCTACGCCACCCTGGACACGCCTGCCCATCCCAGTAACACCGCCCAGGGCATAGCTGCCGTCCTGGCCATGGTCACCTGGATTGGAGGCGGCATCCACGCCATGCTCGTCAGTAACGACGCCGTGCGCCGCATCCAGGCCAGGACCGACCCCGACCTTGAGGCCGCACGCGTCCGCATCCAGCGCCGCGCCGAAGGAAGGCATCTGACGGCCACCCAGCCCGCTCTCGCCCGGGAAGTCGGCGTGGGGCGCCCCGACCTTGCCGGGGCGGACGACTATGGCCTGGTCGACGTCAACCATGCCTCAGCAGCCGCTATAGCCAGGCTGCCTGGCATGACCGACCAACTGGCCAGGCGGACGGTCGATGCCCGGATCCAGGCCGGCGGCTTCTCCTCGGTCGAAGACCTCGGAATGCTACTTAACCTGCGGCCAGACACAGTTGACCAGATGCGCGACATGGCCATCTTCCCGGCTGACAAACCGTGGCAAGATCATGAAGACCGCCCATAACGATCAGGCGCCTGTCATGATGATTCCCGCCGAAATGCCGCCGCCTGGCACCAGGCCGAACCGGATGCTGTGGGCAGGTCAGGAGGCGCGGCCCACAGCGCCACAGGCCTGTTGATGAGCAGGTCATCACGCAAGATCAGCCGCGGCCTACGGTCGCGGCCGGGACCGTGACGGTCGTGCTGGCGGGGCTGGCGTGCATCGCCTGGTATGCGGCTGTCTCCGTGACGGTGAACGGTGAGCCTTCCACCACGCCTTTCCGCGGGTTCGTGACGCTCTTGCAGCCGGCGGCCGCCGTCTCCTCCCAGGACCAGGTCAAGCTGATCGCTTCCCCTCTGGTACCCGGCAGCCCGGGCCAGCACCCCGCGTTGTCGTATGCGGTGGCCGTGTGCGGCAGCCAGCCGTTTCAAGGCGCCCTGCTGCTCGGCGGCGACGCCCGCCTGTCTCATCTACGAGGTATCCCAGCCCTGGGAACCAGCAACGCCAACGGACAGTCGAGCAGCCAGAACCTGGGTGACTTGGCGTTCCTCGACGAAGCCACCGGCACCGAGATTGACCTTGGCGCGGTGCAAGCCATCCACCTCACGATGAGCCATCCGGGAAAATGTGCGTCTGCCTTTTCCGCCCAGCAAGCACCTCCGCCCCCTTTCCTGGGCCAAAGCCAGATCATCACCGGCCAAGCCGGAGCGCCGGTGCAGCGCCCATGGCGCCTGGGATGGTGGAGCGGTCCCCGCACAGCCAGAGCTGGCCACTCATCGGTGATCTCCCGGGCATCAGCTTCAACGACCTGGGCGAATTCCGAGTCCTCACCGGCCTGCCTGGAGCCTGGATCCGGCCTGCCCGTCAGTACATCACCGTCAGCGCTGGAAGCCTGCAGCCGCGCGCCATCGTCGACCAGGCCCGCCCTGAACCCACGAGCACCACCGGCCTGGATTGGGACAGCGCCCAACCCCTGCAGCCCGTCGCCGTTGTCACCAACACCACGGCGATGAACAACTGGCAGAACTGGCTCGTTGCCGCCGGGATCTTCCTCGGCATCGGGGGCGCCCTTCTGGCCAGCCTCTTGTACGAATGGGCACGCCCCAGCCATCCACAAGACCCCCCGACGAGACCCGGCCCACCACCAGCCAGCCAATCACCCCGCGCAAAACCCGCGGGTCACCCAGTCACCAGCGCAATCGGCTTCCTCCTCCTCACCTGGATCATCGCCTCACGAAAGCGCCGAGCATAACGCAGGGCTTGCGGAAACCACAATTGAAGAGTGGTGTGCCTCTTCGCGGCATGAGCGGTATCGCTGGCGGCCATGGAGTCGCGCCCAGCCTCCTCGTGAGGGTTGCACCTCGGCGTTCTCGGCACTTCCAGAAATCCGCCCCGTTCAACTTGCAAGCCTGACACAGTTGGCTGATGCGCTTGACTGACCGGCTGAGCCAGCCTCAGCGGATCGTGATTGTCATCGCCCTTGGAATGGCTTTCGGGGCGGCCGGAATCTATCTTGTCAGTCTCGGTAACACGGTCGGGTTTGGCTGGTATGCCTACTCGCCGCTTTCTCAGCAGGTCTATGCGCCGCACACAGGGCTTGCCGGATGGCTGCGCTTGATCATCTTGCTGGCGCTGATCGTCCTGTGGGCGTTGGTGTCCGTCCGGATATTGCGGCCCTCCCCGGAAGAACCTCCACACGACTAACGACCTTCCGCTCTTGGGCATGAGCGGTTGTTCACGACTCGTCGAGTGAGAACTGGCGCCGGATCAGCCCGTTCTGCACGGCTCAACTGGCGGCCGCAGAGGGTCTCGCATCCGCGCTGATCGGCGGCTCCCGAGTATCGGTGGCACCCGCGCTGAGTGATCGCGTCCCTGATGTTCATGACCCTGCAGTTCCACCCCAGGACTGGCGGCCCGATCCGGGAGACAAGACCGTCGGCGACATGATCCCATGGGCCGGCGGAATGGCGTGCAAGGTGTGAGACAAGGCGCTGATGGAGCTTCTGGACCAGGCGGGTGCGAGTTCCGGCAGGCGCGGGGGAGCGGTGTGGGTGCAGGTGGCATGGGGCGTTTGGCGGAAAAATCTCTTGAATTTGATTGCTGCGCCGGGAGACGCTTGATGGCATGACCGTGCATCTGACGCACTGGGGGACATTCGAGGCTGTCAGCGATGGTGAGCGGCTGACTGAGGTGCGTCCGTGGCGCGGGGACCCGGAGCCGATGCCGCTGATCGACAACGTCGCCTCCGCGCAGCATCACCCCGCCCGCATCACGCAGCCGCACGTGCGCAAGGGCTGGCTGGACCATGGGCCGGGTGCGCCGGGACGCGGCGACGAGCCGTTCGTGCCGGTGTCGTGGGACACCGCGCTCGACCTCCTATCCGGGGAACTGCGGCGGGTCTACCGCGACCACGGGGCCGAAGCGGTGTACGGCGGCTCGTACGGCTGGGCCAGCGCGGGCCGGTTCCACCACGCGCAGAGCCAGGTGCACCGGTTCCTGAACTGCCTGGGCGGCTACGTGCGGCACGTCAACAGCTACAGCCTCGGCACCTCCACCGTGCTGCTGCCCTACGTGATCGCCGACGTCAACGTGCTGCAGACCCACGCCACGGCCAAGTCCGTGATCGCGGAGCACAGCGAGCTGGTGGTCGCCTTCGGCGGGCTGTCACCGAAGAACGCGGCGGTGTCGCCAGGCGGGGTGTCCCGGCATCATGCCCGCGGCTGGATGAGCGCCGCGCGGGCCCGGGGCTGCCGGTTCGTGTCCGTGAGCCCGCTGCGCGACGACACGCCTGCCGAGGCGCGGGCCGAGTGGATCGCGCCGCGGCCCGGGACCGACGCCGCGCTGATGCTCGCGCTTGCCCAGGTCCTCGACGCCGACGGCCTGGCCGACACCGGATTCCTCGAGCGCTACACCGTCGGGTTCCCGCGGTTCGCCCGGTATCTGCGCGGCGAGGCAGACGGGGTCGTCAAGGATCCCGCGTGGGCTGCGGCGATCACTGGGGTGCCGGCGGCGCGGATCCGGGAACTCGCGCGCGAGATGGCCGCCGCGCGCACAATGGTGACGGTCAGCTGGTCGCTGCAGCGTGCCCGTCACGGGGAGCAGCCGTTGTGGCTCGGCGTGGTGCTCGCGGCCATGCTCGGCCAGATCGGGCTGCCGGGCGGCGGCTTCGGACACGGGTACGGGTCCGCGGCCCTCGTCGGCGAGCCGGCGCCGCGGGTGGGGGTGCCGAGGCTGCAGCAGGGCCGGAATGCCGTCTCCACGTTCATCCCGGTGGCCCGGATCGCCGACATGCTGCTGAATCCCGGTGCCGACTATGACTACAACGGGCGGCAGCTGACCTATCCCGGCATCCGGCTCGTGTACTGGTGTGGCGGCAACCCGTTCCATCACCACCAGGACCTCGCCCGGCTGCGCGAGGCCTTCACCCGCCCGGAGACGGTCGTGGTGCACGACCCGTTCTGGACGGCGACGGCCCGGCACGCCGACATCGTGCTGCCGGTGACCATGAGCATCGAGCGTGACGACTTCGGCTCCGGGCAGAACGACCGGATGTTCTTCCCGATGCCCGCGCTGACCCGGCCGCACGGCGAGGCCCGGGACGACTACGCGATCTTTTCTGACCTGGCGGAGAGGCTCGGTGCGGGCAAGGACTTCACCGAGGGCCGCACCGCGATGGAGTGGCTGCGGCACCTGTATGGCGAGTGGCGGGATTCGCTCGCTTCGCGGGGTCGGGCTTCGGTTCCGGGTTTTGACGAGTTCTGGGCCGGCAATGGCATCGAGCTGCCGGTGGCCAGCGAGCCGCAGGTGGCGTTCGCTGAGTTCCGTCTTGACCCGGAGAAGCATCCGCTCACCACGCCGACCGGGAAGATCGAGATCTTCTCCTCGACCATCGACGGATACGGGTACCCGGACTGCCCGGGCCACCCGGTCTGGCTTGAGCCGGACGAGTGGCTCGGCTCGGTGGCCGCGGGGCGCTTCGGCCTGCAGCTGGTCGCCAATCAGCCGCGGTGGCGACTGCACAGCCAGCTGGATGTCGGCGCGCACAGCCAGTCGGTCAAGATCGCCGGGCGTGAGCCGGTGCGGATGCACCCTTCCGACGCGGAGGTGCGCGGGCTGCGCGACGGTGACCTCGTGCGAATCTTCAACGACCGGGGTGCGTGCCTGGCCGGGCTTTCTGTGGACGACGCGGTGCGTCCCGGGGTCGTCCAGTTGTCCACTGGGGCCTGGTACGACCCGGACCCGGCCGACCCGGGGTTTTGCCGGCATGGGAATCCCAACGTGCTTACTGCCGACCTTCCGTCCTCAAGCCTCAGCCAGGGGTGTACGGGGCAGTTGGCGCTTGTGGAGGTTGAGGCGTATCGCGGGACTCCGCCGGAACTATCGGTTATTCGGCCGCCCGCGACCGCCTGAGGCCTCTGCGGTAGGCCGGGACGGGACGGGAATCCCGTCTGCGCCGGGGTTACACGCCGACTGCGAGCCACATAGCCGGGACGGCCTGTCGGGCTGGCCACGGTGGGTATATGGACCGTCAGTCCTTCGGCGGATGACCAAGCGAGCAGATCCCTCCCGATTACGAACGCCCTGCGCCGGTGTCAGCAGGAGTCACGTCCGCCTGCGGAACATCAAGTTCTGCGTCTGTGGCGTCGGCCAGCGCCGCTCTCATCGCGGCATGTGCGCGCGTCGGGGCGGGACTGGCAGCGTGTGGGATGCTTCGGAGGGTCGTTGGGTCAGCCACTCCTGGAGGAGCGCAGGTGGGTGCTTGGAGCAGTGGGCCGTTCGACAATGACGACGCGATGGACTTCGTCGGGAATCTCCTTAGCGTGGCAGAGGGCGAGCGGGCGCAACTGGTGAGAGAGGCACTGGCTCTGCCAGATGGCTACGTTGAGGTACCAGAGGCTTCTGCAGCGGTGGCCGCTGCTGCGCTGGTTGCGGCGTCGAATGGGATGCCGGTCCATGCATCGGCTGAGGTCGGGCAATTGATCCGGTCAGGAACCATCCCGGCGGATGAGCAGGTTCGCACGCAGGCCGGTGCGGCGCTATCACGCGTGAACGGTGACGAGTGTGAGTGGCGCGAGCTCTGGGACGATGCGGAGCTGCTTACCGAAGCGGCCGACATCCTCAACCGCATCCGACTCCATCTTTGACCACTGTCGGCACGCACCCGCACTGGGCCACGTCGGCGTCGGCTGACCCGCTGGCGATCGAGCTAGAGGGTTCACTGCCAGTCGGGGCCAGCGGACGGACCAATCTCCGGTCCTATGGAGGCAGGAGAGCCGGTTCACGAGATCCGCCGCGAACTGGGACATCGTTTCGTCCAGTGAGGCTGGCCGCCGCGCCGGGTGCCGCTCGCGGCCGCCCCGCCTATCGCCTGGCCCGGGCAGGTTGGCGCCGTAGATGAGAGTCGTCGAGATCGGGGAGAACATGTGGCGGTCGCCGTTGGGGACCAGCTCGGTCACATTCTGCGAATCGGCTCGGAGATGAAAACGTCGTAGCCGAGGGTGTCGTCGGTCGGCATTTCTTTTCCAGTTTCGAATCGGTCTTTTAATTTACTCGCCGGGTACGGTTTGAATTGTGTGGACCTCGGGTCGGACAGATCCGGAGCCGGATCCTCGGTATATATGGAGTGCTGCCCCGGGCAGATGGATGCAGCAGCGATGAACAGCGCCAACGTCCCTTAGCGCCCAGGACGGGTATGGGGCAGGCTAGGGGCCACGCCTAGGGTCGCTGAGACCAAGTGTTCGATGAGCCACGCCACCGCAGCCCCGCTTGCCACGCCGGACTCCCGCTCGCAGGGCGAGAAATGGCCGCCTTCTGCGGCGCCGCGTACCAAGTCGGGAATCAGACTGAATTCCCGTCGGGACATAGTGTGCGCCATGTACATGTCGTGTACGTCGTCATCAGAAGGTGATGGTGGACCTTTCGTCGTAGTACTTCTTGTTGCGGGTGACGAACTCCTGCACGCCCTGCGGCTCGGTCCCGCCCACCGACCTCACGATGTCGTTGGTGCCGGCGAACACCCCGTTGCGGTAGTCGATCGCGACCGCGCGCAGGTGCTGGATGAAGTGGTCGTTGAACCCGCGGCTGCGCAGCCGCTCGGTGAACTCATCGAGGCTGATGGGCTTGTAGGTGACCGGCTTGCCCAGCGCCTTGGACATTTCCTCCGCGATCTCGTAGTGGTTCATCTCCGTCGGGCCGAACAGCGGGTACGCCTGGTCGGCGTGCGGCGCGGGATCTTCCAGGATTGCTGTGATCACGCGAGCCTGGTCTTCGGCCGCGATCGGGGCGTGCCGGCCGTCGCCGAACGGCAGCGGCAGCGTCCCGTCCGGCTGGTAGGAGGTCACCAGCCACTCGGCGAAGAACGTCGGACGCAGATGGGTGACGGGAACGGGCGACCAGTCCAGGATGCGCTCGGCCAGCCAGTGCTGGCGGGCGGCATTGCTGGCGGCCTCCGGGCGGGCGGAGATCTGCGACATGTTCACCGCCGCGCTGATGCCCGACTCGCTTGCGGCCTGGGCGAAGATCGCGGTGGCACCACCTCTCCCTTGGACTGGTACAGCGATCGATTTACTTCAGCGACGCTACCACGGGCCAGCGTGAAAATAAAGTGACGGATTTACCTTGCTGGTCGAGCCGGCCCTGCGCCAAGTGGGGTTTGGGCAGCGTGATGCATGCGATCTGTGGGTGGCGGGCCTGCTGGAACAGCCGCGCACCGCGGGTCAGGCGCGGCGATCTTCGGCCTCGGCAGCGCTCGCCGGGCGGTGTTCACCCCTCGAGTCGGTCAAGGGGAGCGCTCCCGCAGGAGCCAGCCGTGCCGCCCCGCGCTCCGGCACCGCCGGGTGTCAGGCTCGGGCGAGGTCGGCGTCGATCAGCGCGGCCGCCGCACTACGCGCGTCGCTGAACACTCGCATGTCGTCGCACGAGGTGGACAGCGCCGCCGCACCTTCGAACAGGACGGCCAGTTGCCTGCCGAGCCGCTCCGGGTCGCTGGCGCTCGCCTGCCGTGCGGCGTCGATCAGCCAGTCGCGGAACGTCTCCTTGTGTCGTGCGGCCAGCCGCGCTACCTCGGGCATCGCCCCTGCGGCCTCCACGGCCGCATTGTGGAAGGGGCAGCCTCGGACGGTGCCGCCGTGATCTACTTCGAGTGGCCCGAAGATCGCCAGCAGGCGATCTCGCGGTGGCAGGTCGGTGCGGAGCACCTGCTGCTCCGCCGTGAGCGGATTCTCGGCGTCGAACCGACGCAAGTAGGCCGCAATGAGATCGTTCTTGGTCCTGAAGTGCTGGTACAGGGTCCGTATGGAGACGTGCGCCACATCTGCGATCTGGGCGACGCCGGTGGCGTGGATGCCCTGCTTGTAGAACAGCTCGGCGGCCGCCTTCAGGATCCGCTCGCGCGCGCCACGCCCGCCGCGTCGCGGAGTGGTATCGGCCGCCTGAGTAGTTGCCATATACCAAGTATAGCGATCGCTGTAGCCGTACAGATCGATTCTGCGCTACCAGTCGATGGCCCGTTCGCCGTGGCCGAGCCGCGCAGAACGACCGCTTCGGGCGCCGTTTTGGAGCGTGCTCATGTTGTGAGTGTGGCTAACTGGGTCTCGAATAGCTGAGTGGGGTCGATGCCGATGGATGCAAAGTTCCCGGCGATTTCGAGGCTGACGATGCCGTGCAGGCGGCTCCAGATGAGGACAGCGCGCAGGGCGGAGGCGGGGTCGGTGCCGGGGTGGTGTGGCTGCGCCCAGGCTGTCAGCTGGGATGCCAGCGGCTGAGGAGGCGGGGCGGCGCTGGGGTCCTGGAGTTCGCCGAGGATACCGAGCAGCAGGTTCATCGCTGCCTGGGCCGCATCGACGAGCCGTTGCGAGTGCGCGTCGTAGCCGGGCAGTGGCGGCCCGAACAGCAGCCGGTAGCGGTGCGGCTGGGCCAGGGCCCAGGACCGGTAGCCGCGGGCGACGGCCTTCAATCGGGCGCGCGGGTCCTGGGTGGGGTCGCGGCTGATCGCGATGGCGAGCGCCTCCGCCAGGTCGTGGTAGGCATCGATCACCAGTTCGGTCAGCAGCTCGTCGCGGCTGGCCAAGCACTGGGAGGAAGTGAATCTGGCCAGCGTCTTGAGGCAACTCGGCGTGTCCGGCTGACGCTGATCAAAGGCTCAGTTATCGCTGGCTATGCCTCGCCAGCGCACCTCGCTGACCATGCGGTCTGGAAGCCACGGCACGCTTGATCGTCGATGATTACCGGCGGGGGAGAGGGGGTATGCGACGCATTCATGCTTATTAAAGGTAAGTAGATAGGGATTCCGGCCAGTCTCATCGTCGGGCCCTGCTCCATTTCCCAGAAGATGGAGAACTTGCTCGGCGCTGAGACCTCATCGACATAGGCCTCCAATCCCTCACGGTCTGCATGCGTCACGTATTCCATTAGTCTCGGGACCGAGAAGCGCTGCAAGTTCGACTCGATGGCCTTGGTGACCTCGAAGAAGGACTTATCGGAGCGAATCGTGACAAGAACCCCGTCGAATTGGGTCAATGCCGTCTGAGCTGACATGGGTATTCACTCACTCTCTCGTCTTGGTTTCACGATCCGGGGAATCGCGCCTGGTACCAGCCGGTCCGGCACGGGCAGCTGCTCGCGGCGGTGCGGGATGTCCGCAACCAATACATGCATGGCGCCCCCTTGCTGAGCATCCCGCCCCGCCCCGCTAGTTGCTTGATACAACTCACAAGAGCCTAACGCAGAGCGTTGCATGAAGCAACTATGCTGGTAGACTGCGGGCATGCTGGAGCGTGAGTACCAGGGCCAGAACTGCTCGATCGCGCGCGCCCTCGAGATCGTCGGTGAGCGCTGGACGCTGCTGATCATCCGCGACGCCTTCCTCGGCCTGCGCCGGTTCGATCAGTTCCAGGAGAGCCTGGGGATCGCCCGCAACGTGCTCACCGGCCGGCTGAACTGGCTGGTCGACGAAGGGATCCTTGAGCGAGTCCGCTACAGCGAGCGGCCCATCCGCCATGAGTACCAGCTGACGCCGAAGGGCCGCGATCTCCTCCTGCCGCTCACCGCGTTCCGGCAGTGGGGGGACAAGTACCTGAGCGAGAAGCCGCCCACCCTGCTGCGCCGCAAGAGCGACAGCAAGCCGGTCGTGGCCGCGCTGGTACCCAAGGGCTCCGGTGCGCTGCGGGTCGAGCAGGTCGAGCTGGTGCCCGGACCCGGCGCGGCGCCGCAACGCGATCTGTGGTGGCGCGACGGCAGCAACGACACCCACCCATCGCGATCTCACACCGGCCGCCTCTCACACCGCGATCAAGATGCCATATCGCGCGTCGGCGAGCATAGCCAGCGCTCGGGGGCATCCCCGAGGGATAAGACAGCACGTGAAACTCCCGGTCAGGCGTGTTGATCTAGTCACTGTGTCACCGAGGCTCGGCGGAAGCTTTCACGAAACTCGCGAGTTCTTGCACGATCCTCGCTGCCGGGCGGTCACCGCGAGTCTTGTGCTGCAATGGTGACATGTCTCTGGACGAGCTTCGCGAACTGCTGGAACGGCATGTGCGTCCCGATTTGACCACTGCCGTCGATGGCGTCCGGATCTGCAAGGCCGACCATACCGTTTCGCCGGGGTCCTCGATGTCCGGTACGGTGCTGGCGGTCATCGCCCAAGGCGGCAAGCGTCTGGCACTGGCAGCTGCTGCGCCTGCTCGACTCGCCACGGGACCGGAAGGCGCTGGTCCCGTTGGTCAAGCGGGAGATTCTCTGGCGGTTGATGACCGGGGAACAAGGTGACGTCGTCCGTCAGCTCGGCATGGCCGACAGCAGCCTGACCCACATCAGGCGTGCTGTGCAGTGGATCCGGGAAAACTACACCCGGCCGTTCCGGGTCGAGGAAGTGGCGCAGCTCTCGGGGATGAGTGTCTCCGCCTTCCACCGGAACTTCCAGGCGGTAACGGCGATGACCCCGATCCAGTTCCAGAAGCACATCCGGCTCCAAGCGGCCCGGCTACTGCTGGCGAACCGTCCGAACGACATCACCGGCGTCGGCTACCGGGTCGGATACGACAGTCCGTCCCAATTCAGCCGGGAGTACCGGCGCCTGTTCGGTGCTCCGCCCAGCATTGACGCGGTACGCATGCGTGGCGGAGCCGGTCCCGCTGCCGCGGCGCTGCCCTGAAAGTCGCCTGAGCAAGAGGATTGTGCAACCACGCGAGACGATCTTGCTAGCCCCGAGCTTGCGACGCTGTTTTCCTGGAGATACCGGAACGTGCCATGGCTCCCGGGACAGTCACCACGAAGCAGGAGGCGGGTAATGAAGGTCGCCGACCGCTCACCGGCCGCCTCCGAAGGGGAGAAGTATGAAGTACCGCACGCTGGGCCGGACCGGAATCGAGGTCAGCCCGTACTGCCTAGGCGCCATGATGTTCGGGGCCATGGGAAACCCCGACCACGACGACTCGATCCGGATCGTCCACAGGGCCCTGGACGCGGGGATCAACTTCGTCGACACCGCCGACGTGTACTCCGGTGGCGAATCCGAGGTGATCGTCGGCAAGGCACTCAAGGGCCGCCGCGACGACGTCGTACTCGCCAGCAAGGTGCACTACCCGATGGGCGACGATCCGAACCACCGGGGCAATTCACGGCGCTGGATCATCGCCGCGGTCGAGCACTCCCTGCGCCGCCTGCAGACCGACCACCTCGACCTCTACCAGGTCCACCGCCCCGACCCGGCGGTCGACGTGGAGGAGACACTGTCAGCCCTGTCCGACCTGATCCACAGCGGCAAGGTGCGCGCGATCAGTACGTCGACCTTCCCCGCCTCGGAGATCGTCGAGGCGCAGTGGGTCGCGGAGCGGCGCGGCCTGGAACGCTTCCGGACCGAGCAGCCGCCGTACTCGATCGTCAACCGGAGCATCGAACGCGAGGTGCTGCCGGTCTGCCAGCGCTACGGGATGGGCACGCTGGTCTGGAGCCCGCTCGGCCAGGGCCTGCTCACCGGCCGCCACCGCAAGGGCCAGCAGAGCGGCACCCACCGGTCCGGCAGCATGCCGCAGCACTTCAGGGACGAGCGCAAGCTCGACGTGGTCGAGCAGCTCGTCCCGCTCGCCGAGAAGGCCGGGCTGCCGATGACCCACCTCGCGATGGCGTTCGCGATCGCCCACCCGGGTGTCACCTCGGCGATCATCGGGCCGCGCACCATGGAACAGCTCGATGACCTGCTGGCCGGCGCCGAGGTCACCCTAAACGACGAGGTCCTCGACCGGATCGACGAGATCGCTCCGCCCGGTACCGACGCCGGCCCCAACGACGTGGCCTACACACCGCCGGCCGTCGCAAGCGTGAGCCTGCGTCGCCGGCCGGTCGCCGAGCGATCCGCCGCCTGAACGACGCCTGCGTGACGGTCCGTTATGTGGACCGCGGCTGACCCTCCACCCGCAGGAGCGTGGATTACCGGGTGGGGTCAGCCGCCGAGAAGATCGACGCTCTGCTGCTGATTCTGGGCGTCGCCGTCGTGTTCGGAAGCGACCGAAGTCGCAGGCCACAGCCGGTCATGGCGATGCGGGGGCGAGCTGACGATGCTGTCATCGACCTGGGTTCCGGCACCGCATCAGCCGACGGGGCTCCATGCCGCGCGGTATCGAAGCCTTCACCGCCCCGCTTTCGCCTGGCCGCCCGGTCCCGGCGCTGATGACGCGGTCCTCGCGGGCCAGGTGTGGCCCTTATTACCCCTGCTTGTCCACCGACGCCCGGTAGATCTGCTCGATCGAGGACTCCAGCCGGGCGTTGAACTCCTCGTCGGCCTGACCCTCGGTGAGCCCTTCGAGCAGCGCGC
>DASQVO010000026.1:0-3873 GCA_035640715.1 Streptosporangiaceae bacterium | reverse complement strand
GTCCCGGCCAGCCCGGCGCCCGCGCCGCCGACGAGGAGCGCGGTGAGCTGGCCGCCGCTCAGCGACGGGAACAGCGTGGCCGCCGTGAGCACGAGGGACAGCAGCACCAGCGTTCCGATGATGACTCCGGCGACGGCGTTGAGCCAGGGCCGGTTCACCCACGGCCCGAGCACGTCCCTGTCGTTGCACAGCAGCACGAGGAACACGGTGGCGGACGGCAGCAGCACGCCGGCGAGCGCCTGCACTCCCTCGGTGATCAGGCCGAGCGGCGCGCCCGGAACGAGCACGACGGCGGCCGCGGCGGCCAGGAAGAACGCGTAGCAGCCGTAGAACACCGGCGCGTCCTTGATGCCGCGGTGCAGTGAGTGCCTCGCCCCCGCGATGTCACCGAGCGCGTAGGAGGTCGCCAGCGTCACCGCGGCTGCGCCGATCAGCGATGCATCGAGCAGCACGAGCGCGAACATCCCGCCCGCGTGGTGGCCGACGAACCTGCCCAGGTCGGCCGCGACGGCGCCAGCGTCGGTGAAGTGGCCGTGGGCGACCGTGCCGCCGAGGCCGAACGCCGTGATGCCGATCAGGGCCGCCGCGCCGATGACGACGACGAGGGAGCCGACCACCGTGTCGGCGCGCTCGTAGCCGATCCACCGCGGCGTGATGCGCTTGTCCACGACGTTGGACTGCTGGAAGAACAACTGCCACGGCGCCACCGTGGTGCCGACGATCGCGATGACGAGCAGCAGGACGCTGGCGTTCAGCCCGCCGTGCCCTGCCGTGCCGCCGGGAAACCCGGGCAGCAGGAAATCGTGCGCCATCCGCAGCGGGCGGGGATGGGTGAGGAAGATGAGCGGGAGCATCACCACGTTGAGGCCGATCAGCACGTACATCCACCGCTCCCAGCGGCGGAAGCTCCCGGTGACCGTGAAGGAGACCAGTACCGCCGCCGCCCCGATCACGCTCAGCCAGCGCGGAATGCCGAAGTAGCTCCCGGCGAGCGCGACGCCGATGAACTCGGTCACGATCGTGAGCCCGTTCACGAGCACGAGGTCGCCGACGGAGAAGGCGGCCCAGAACCGGCCGAACCGCTCGTGGATGAGCCGGGCGTGCCCGACGCCGGTGACCGCCCCGAGCCGGACCACCATCTCCTGGTTGACGATCAGGACGGGAATGAGGAGGGCGAGGACCCACAGCAGGCGCGTGCCGTAGTCCTGCCCGGCCTGCGCATACGTGGCCACGCCGCCGGCGTCGTTGTCGCCAACCATCACGATCAGCCCGGGGCCCATGATCGCCAGCAGGTAGCGGAGCCGACGGGACCAGGTGGGCGACCGGTCAAGGTCACCCGCCCGTACGGTGCCGAACGCACCCTGGATGTCGCCCACGGGGGCAGGGTCCTGCACGGCAGTGCCGGTGGCCTCCCCGGCCTGCCGGAGCGCGGTGCGTCGCTGGGACCACGCACCAAAGTTGAAGATGTTCGCCATGACGCACCTCCCGATCTACCCCAGGGGGTATACGGTGCGCACATCAGGCATCGCCGACCGAGGCTGTGCTGGCCCGGGGGGACGACCCCCCGGAACCCCCCGCCTGCTCGCGCCGGTTGCTCTCCGATACACCGGCCGCTCGCCGGGCCTAAGGCCCGGACTCGCTAGCCGGTACGAACGTCTGTCCGTAGCTCGCGTGCGGTGCCGTCGTGGCACCGGTCGCTCACCGGGCCGGAGGCCCGGGTCACGGCCGGTCGGAACTTCGCTCCGCAGGCCGTAGTGCTGGCAGGAGGGGGCGGTGCGGTTAACTGAAAAAAGCTGGAGAGTTGAATGACGCCGCGGTCAGCGCTGCGAGATCTGCGCGAATGGATGAGGATCATTTCCAGTGCTGGTGCAACTATGACTGCCGTTTGGCACGGCCCTCACCTCCTTCGCTCGGCGCCATCCCCGCGGCGCGAGTTGCGCCGCACACAACAAACGCGGGCCCTCCATACAGAGGCCGCGTTGCATCAGGGCTCTCAGGGCTCCGCTCGGCGGAAACTCACCCAACGATAGCCCGCTTCCCAGCGCGGCGACAACTTGACGCAGCGTTGGCTTCGCCACACATTCCTCACATACTGAGCCCGCCGCCGACCTGGATCGCCTTGATGATCAGCAGCAGGACGGACACGATGAGGTAGCCGCGCAGCAGCAGCACGGCCATCTTGGTCCCCGTTGACCATTCGACCGGCTTGAGGAGCGCCAGCGGCGGCATCCGCCAGTTCATCCGCTCGGCCTCAGTCATCGTGGCGCGCGGGTGCGGCTCCCGCCGCGGTCGCCGGGAGCGCGTGAGCCACAACCATGCACCGGTCACCACGGCAGCCACCACCAGCCCGACGGCTATCCAGATCGCGGTCGCCGCAGCATTCAGCCTGGGGAACAGCGTGGTGACCACGAGCGTGCCGGACAGCACGAGGAGCACGCCGATGATGAAGCTCGCCAGGATGTTGAGCCAGCGGGGGTTCATCCAGGGGCCGAGAACCTCCCGGTCGTTGCACAGCAGCAGCAGGAACACGCTCGCGCTGGGCAGCAGGATGCCGGCCAGCGCCTGGACTGCCGTGGTGAGCAGGCCCAGCGGGGTGCCGGGGATGAGGACGATGCCCGCCGCGGCGGCGACTATCCCGATATAGGTGGCGTAGAAGGGCCTGGCGTCCTTGAAGCTGCGGTGCAGCGAGTGCTTGATGCCGAACACGTCGCCGAACGCGTAGCTGGTGGACAGCGTGACCGCGGCCGCGCCGATGATGCTGGCATCCAGCAGCACGATCGCGAACAGCGCGCCGAGCACCCGGCTGTGGTGCTGCCCGAGCGCATTCGCCACGCCGAGCGCGCTGGTGAAATGCCCGCCCAGATGGGTACCGCGGACCGCGAAGACGGCCGCGATGAGGATCGCTGTCGCCCCGATGATCACCACGAACGCGCCGAGCGTGGTGTCGGCCCGCTCGTACCGGATGAACCGCGGCGTGATGCGCTTGTCGATGACGTTGGACTGCTGGAAGAACAGCTGCCATGGGGCGACGGTGGTGCCGACGATGGCGATGATGAGCAGCACCGCGTTCGAGCTGAAGCCGCCCTGCACCCCCGGCACGACGAAGTGGTAGCCGATCGCGCCCCAGTGCGGGCCGGACAGCAGGGCCATCGGGAACGTGATGAGACTGACCGCGATGAAGGCGAACATGGCCTGTTCCCACTTGCGGAAGCTGCCGCTCGCGGTGATCAGCACCAGCACGACCGCGGTGACGGGCACCGAGATGTAGGGGCTGACGCCGAAATAGGACAGGGCGAGGGACACGCCGATGAACTCGGTGACGATCGTCAGGAAGTTGAGCACGAACAGGTCGCCGACGCTGAACCAGCCCCAGAACCTGCCGAACCGCTCGTTGATCAGCCGGGCGTGCCCGACACCGGTGACCGCGCCGAGCCGGACCACCATCTCCTGGTTGACGATCAGGACCGGGATCAGCAGTAGCAGCGTCCACAGCAGGCTGTACCCGTAGTCCTGTCCCGCCTGGGCGTAGGTGGAGACGCCGCCGGCGTCGTTGTCGCCGACCATCACGATCAGGCCGGGCCCGACGATGGCGAGGAACGTGACGAGGCGCCGGCGCAGGCCGCTGCGATGCTCGGCGCCGCCGACCCGGATCCGGCCGAGCGCTCCCTCGATATCGCCGAGGTGCGCTTCGTCGAGGACGGCGCTCTGCCGGCCCGCACCGGGCCGGCTCAGCGCGGGCTGCCCGGGCGCGCGGCCGCCCACTGGTGGTCCGGCCGGCCGGGAGCCCGGTGCGGTGGCGCCCTGCTCGCCATTCGCCCGCTCGCCATTCGCCCGCTCGCCATTCGCCCGCTCGCCAGCCGCCCGCTCGCCAGC
>DASQVO010000025.1:0-11600 GCA_035640715.1 Streptosporangiaceae bacterium | reverse complement strand
GCCAGCGAACTGGAGGTGAGCCCCGCCGATCTGGCCTTCGACACCGAACGCAGTGCCTTCACCGTGGTCGGCGACCCGGAGGCGTCGGTGCCGCTGACCCGGCTCGCCGAGACCGAACGCTTGCTCGTGCGGACCGTCTTCACCGCGCCGGGCCCCACCTTCCCGTTTGGAACGCACGTTGCCGTCGTCGAGGTGGATACCGAGACCGGGAAGGTGACACTGCGCCGGGTTGTGACCGTCGACGACGCCGGCACGGTGCTCAATCCCTTGCTCGCGGAGGGCCAGCGGCACGGCGGCATCGCCCAGGGGGCGGCGCAGGCCTTCCTGGAAGAGGTGCTCTACGACGCCGACGGCAACCCGCTGACCGCGACGTTCGCTGACTATCCGTTCCTTTCCGCCACCGAGGTCCCCAGCTTCGAGCTGGCCGACATGGCCACACCGACCAGCTACAACCCGCTCGGGGCCAAGGGGATCGGCGAGGCCGGCACGATCGGGGCGACGCCGGCCGTGCAGAACGCGGTCATCGACGCCGTGAGCCACCTCGGCGTGCGGCACATCGACATGCCGACATCCCCGCGGCGGGTGTGGCAGGCACTGATGTCAGCACGTGCGGAACCCGCGTCCGCGAGCCCCGCGGGCGGACCGAGCGAATCGAGGGATGCCTAAATGAAGGTCCAGCTCACGGTGAACGGGCAGGACCGGTCCGACGATGTCGAGCCGAGGCTGCTGCTGGTGCACTACCTGCGGGAGCGGTGCGGGCTGCAGGCGGCCAACATCGGCTGTGACACGACCTCCTGCGGAGCCTGCACCGTGCTGCTGAACGGCCGTTCGGTGAAGTCCTGCACGGTGCTGACCGTTCAGGCGGCCGACCAGGAGATCACCACGGCTGAGGGCCTGGCACCCGGCGGGGAACTGCATCCCGTCCAGCAGGCGTTCCGGCAAGAGCACGGCCTCCAGTGCGGCTTCTGCACCCCGGGGATGGTGATGGCAGCCACCGGCCTGCTGGCCACCAATCCGCACCCCACCGAGGCGGAGGTGCGTGCGGGTCTCGAAGGCAACTTCTGCCGCTGCACCGGCTACCACAACATCGTCCACGCAGTGCTGGCCGCGGCGGATGCCCTGTCCGCGGCCGGCCCGGCCTCCGCGGCCGGCGTGACGGCCGCGGAGGCCACGCGATGATCCCGGCGCCGTTCGAGTACGCGGCCGCAAGCTCCGCTGGCCACGCCCTGGAACTGCTGGACCGATTCGGCGAGGACGCCAAGCTGCTGGCGGGCGGGCACTCGCTGCTGCCGATGATGAAGCTGCGGCTCGCCGCCCCGTCGGCTCTGGTCGACATCGGTCAGGTCGGTGAGCTGTCCGGTATCCGCTCCGAGGCGGGCGAACTTGTGATCGGCGCGACCACCTGCCACGCCGACGTCGCTGCCTCGGCCCTGGTCCGGGCGGAGGCACCGCTGCTGGCCTATTCCGCCGCGCAGGTCGGCGACCCGCAGATCCGCCACCGCGGGACGATCGGCGGCTCGCTCGCGCACGCCGACCCCGCCGCGGACCTGCCGATGGCGCTGGTCGCGCTGGGCGGCTCGGTGGAGATCATGGGCCCCGGCGGCACCAGGACCGTGGCCGCCGACGACTTCTTCACCGGGTTCTTCGAGACCAGCCTGGAGCCCGGCGAACTCCTCAGCGCGGTACGTGTGCCGCGCAGGCCGGATGCCCGCTGGGGTTACCAGAAGTTCGTCCAGCGGGCGAACGACTGGGCCATCGTCGGGGCCGCGGCCGTCGCCGGGCGGGTCGCCCTGGCCAACATGGGCCCGGTCCCCATCCGCGCGCGGGCCGTCGAGCAGGCCCTCGCCGACGGCGCGAGCCCGGCGGAGGCGGCCACCCTGGCCGCCGAGGGCACCGAGCCGGCTGAGGACATTCACGCCGACCGGTCGTACCGCCAGCACTTGGCGCGTGTGCTCACCCGGCGCGCCCTGGAGGACGCCACGCCCTGACCTAACGAGGCCGCTGCGCGGGCTCGTCCTGAACGTGGTGTCTACCAGCTTGACAGCTATGCTGTCTGTCGCGCTGGAGTACGACTACCACACGGGCGACCCGGAACTGGATACCACCGCCTTCGAGGTCCGGCGCCTGCGTCGGCAGGCCGACGAGCTCGCCGCAGCCGCCACTGCCCGCACCAGCCAGGCCGCCACCCAGCTCGCCGCCCGCGGCCTGTCGGTCCGCGACATAGCCACCCTGCTGGGGGATCAGCCCCCAGCGTGTCTCACAGCTCACCGCCAGGGCCAGCTAAGCGACCGCGGCGCGCCGTAAGGCCCCCAGCGGCGACTCCAATCGCCGACCGGCCGCCCGGTGGGCCCTCGAACCGGCAGACCCCGATCATCAGTCGCCAGGCTGATATCGCCGTCAGGACACATCGTCTGCCTATAGCGGGACCATCATAAGGTTCCCCGCCTGCGCACTCCTGGTTGTGACACAGGCGGGTGGTGCGTGGTCTTGTGCGTCGTGGCGCTCCTGTTCGCTTCCGGGGATACGCACAATGCCGGACAAACAGTGGATAACCATCGATGACAGCCCGGCCAGCCCACACTTCAACCGGATCTACGCCATGTGGGTGGACTTCCACCACGTCACACCGGTGCCGTTCGTGTCGTTCGCCGATGCCAGGCCAGACGGCACCCACACCGACTGGTCCGCGCCGCAGCCGCTGCCCGAGCCCCCGCACGTGCCGCAGGGCGCCACCTACCTGCTGCCGCACGTGGCCCCGGACGGGACCATTTACACAACCGTCACCAACTTCACCCCCAAGCAGCGCTACTGCTGCGCCTCGGTGTTTGTCGACAAGTCCACCGATGGCGGGCAGACCTGGTCGGTGGCCGGGACTGCGGATGCCGCAGCCGCGTCTCCACGTACGACGATGGCACGAACCCCGCCCACTACCAGCAGCAGATAGTGGCGAGCGTCCCGGTGCCCTGACCGGGTCGCCCGAGCAGTCGTAGCGCTCGGATGCCATGTCGACGTGTCGGCCTGCTGCTCGATGGGCGACGGGACCGGCGTGTTGTCCTGGGCGAACGTGACCGTCACCTGATGCACAGTGAGCTGGGTTGCGGCCTTCCACGTGCCGGTGTTTCGTCTTGGTCACCTCGGATAGTGACTGAGATTTCGCACAAGGTAACGTCTTCTGGGTGAAGGACGCTGGCTCTGGCAAGGGGGCGAAAGGGCTTTGAGACTTCGGCGTACGCCATGGGCCGCCGCGCGAGCCGCGGGCCTGTCCGTCGCGGTGCTTGCCGCACCGTCCGCGCTGGCAAATACCGCAGCCCCTGGCCAGGCTGGCCCTGGCCTGGCCGGCGACCCGACGGCGCTGGTGAACCCGTTCATTGGCACCGGCAGCGGCGGCGCGGTGGTGGGGTCGGTGGACATGTTCCCCGGCGCCTCCGCTCCGTTCGGCATGCTGGCCTGGAGCCCAGACACCCCCTCCCGGCCAGCGTCCGGCGGCTACAACTACGCAGACTCCTCCACCATCGGGCTGAGCGTCACGCACCCGTCAGGGGCCGGATGCGCGATCGCCGGCGATCTGCCGATCCTGCCGACCGTCGGCGCTATCGGCACGAACCCCACCGCGGCCACCGAGCCGTTCAGCCATTCCAGCGAGACCGCGCACCCCGGCTCCTACTCGACCACGCTGGGAACCAGATCCTCGGCGGTCAAGGTCAGCCTCGCCACCACCACCCGCACCGGCATCGGCGAGTTCACCTACCCGGCCACCACCTCGGCCAACATGCTGTTCAAGGTGGGCGACTCGCAGGCCAGCGTGAGCGCCGCGAACGTCTCCATCGTCGGGAACGACGAGGTCACCGGGTCGATCACCGAAGGCAAGTTCTGCGGCATGCCGAACTCCTCGACGGTTTACTTCGCCGCCACATTCGACCGGCCCTTCGCCAGCTACGGCACCTGGAATGGCAGCACCGGCAGCGCCAGATCCCGGACCATGACCGCTCATGCCACCGCCAAGAAAACGGGCGCGTGGGTCCGCTTCAACACCACCTCCAATACCCACATCGGCCTGAAGGTGGCAGTCAGTTACGTGAGCATCGCCAACGCTAAGGCGAACCTGCGCGCCGGACAGCCCGGCTGGAACGAGGCGGCGGTGGCCGCCCAGACCCGCGCGCAATGGCGCAGCCTGCTGTCCGAGATCCGGGTCGGCGGCGGCACCCACGACCAGCAGGTGCAGTTCTACACCGCGCTCTACCACGCGCTGCTCGACCCGAACACGTTCAGCGACTCGGGCGGCGACTACATCGGGATGGACGGCAAGGTGCACCACACCGCACCCGGCCAGGCACAGTACACCACCTTCTCTGGCTGGGACATCTACCGCGACGAGGTGCCGCTGCTCGCCACGGTGGTCCCGAAGCAGACCAGCGCGATGATGCAGTCGCTGGTCAACGACGCCGCTCAGGGCGGCTGGCTGCCGAAGTGGCCGGTGGCCAACGCCTACACCGGGGTGATGGGCGGCGACTCGGCCGACGCCATCATCGCCGAGGCCTATGCCTTCGGCGCGCGGGACTTCAACGCGAAGGCGGCGCTCGCGGCCATGGTCAAGGGGGCCACCCAGGTCCAGTCGGGCAGTGACCTCGGTCAGGGCTACTACACCGAGCGCCCCGGCCTTGCCTCGTACCTGAAGCAGGGGTACGTGCCGAACAATTCTGCGACCTCCGCCTCGGCGGTGCGGGACGGCGCGTCGGTAACGCTGGAATATGCCACCGACGACTTCGCGATCGCCGCGTTCGCCAAAGACCTCGGCGTAAGCGCGACGTACCGCACGTTCCTGAAGCGATCCCAGAACTGGACCCGCCTGTACAACGCCGGCTCCGGTTACCTGCAGCCCAGGGACGCCGCAGCACATTTCCCGGCCGGAAACCCGGTCACCGTCGGGCTCACCAGCTTCGGCCAGTCCGGATTCCAGGAGGGCAACGCGGCCCAGTACGTCTGGATGGTGCCGCAGGACCTGCACGGCCTGATTAGCGCGATGGGCGGCAACGCCGCCGCGGCCGCGCGCCTGGACACCTTCTTCACATACGACAACGTCGGGCCGAACAAGCCCTACTACTGGGCCGGCAACGAGCCCGATCTGCTCGCCCCGTGGATCTATGACTACGCTGGCCAGCCGTACAAGACCCAGGCCGAGGTGCACAAACTGCTCAGCGGCGTCTACTCCAACACTCCCGGCGGCGAGCCGGGCAACGACGACCTCGGGGCCATGAGCTCCTGGTATGTGTGGGGAGCACTCGGCATGTACCCGGAAACCCCGGGCGCCCCGGTGCTGGCCCTCAGCGCGCCGTTGTTCCCCACGATCCAGATGAACCTGCCGGGCCACCACCTGACGATCAGCGCGCCCGGCGCGTCTGCCCACAGCTACATCACCCACATGTCGGTCAACGGGCACACCTTTAACCGGGACTGGCTCCCGGCGCCGGATCTGGTCGGCGGTTCCGGCGCTTCCGGCGGCCAGCCGACCAGGATCAGCTTCCGGACCTCCGGCACGCCGGACACCAGTTGGGCGGCCTCCGCCGCGGACGCGCCCCCGTCGTACCCGTCGGGGCCGCTCAGCTTCCCGCCCGGCGTGACATCCCATTCGCGGTGACCACCAGCCCGGCGAACCTCACCGCGGCTAGATCCAGCCGCGGTCGCGGGCTGCGATGCCGGCCTGGAACCTAGTGGTCGCGTTTAGCGCTGTCATGAGCTGATGGACTCGCCGCTGGGTGGTGCGAAGGCTCCAGCCGAGTGAGCGTGCGATCCGCGCGTCGGTCTGGCCTGCGGCCAGCAGTGACAGTAGCGCGGTCGTGTCCTGTTCCGGTACGGCCCTGCCCGCCGCCGGCCGGCCAGTGGCAGCCGACAGCGGTACCGCGCGTTCCCATTCGGCATCGAACAGCCGCGCAAGCGCGTCAAGCAGGGTGGACGGGTGGATGAGGTAGGCGAAATCCATGACGTGCTCGGACGAGCTGATCGGGATGATAGCGATCTGGTCGTCGGCTATCAGCAGTTTCGTCGGCAGCTCAGGGCGTACCCGGGCCTGCTCGCCCTGGGCAACCGACGGCAGGATGTCCTGTTCCATCCGGCCGGGCCAGGAGAGGGCTTGCTGATCGTAGATGACCCGGTACTTGATGCCCTCGCGCAGCCGGCGGTGCTCGATGGCGCTCTTGTGCCCGGGCGTGTCTACGTACGGCGGCCGGTCGAAGCCGTGCAGCTGGCGCTGCACGCTGGCGTGCATATGGTCCACCTGCCGGCTGATGTTCTCGCTGCCGATCACCACCTCGACTGAGGCCGTGAGGTGCGCGAACCGGGACGTCTCCCGGTGCAGCTCCATCAGTTCATGCACCGCGGCGCGTGCGGCGCCGAGTTCGCTTTCCCGCCGGTTGATCATCGCGCCCAGGACAACGTCAGGCACGGCCGCGACGTAACGCGGCCGTCGGCCGGGCAGCCGGTTCGCCAGACCCCCCGACACCAGCCGGCTCAGCGCCCGGCCGGCCTGGGAAGCGGACACGCCGCAGTGCTGTGCTATCTGGGACGCTGGCGACCGGGGATGACGGACCAGCGCGGCGTAAAGCTCCGCGTCGGCTCGGGACAGGCCGAGCGCAGCCAGCGCATCACCAACTTGCTGACGGTTTTCCGCCATGTGGCGACTATTGGCCATAGTGGCAGTCTTGTGCCAAATGTTCGGAAGAGGGCAAAGTTCTCCCTGTCCGTCTAAGTGATCCGTCCCACGTACCGGCGTGGTTCAATGCGGCGCCAGTCCGGTTGGCCGGGGATGTCGGCAAGCTCCGAGAGGACGTCCATGACCTGCCGGAACTGGGTTGCCTGCAGCGCTGCGATCATTGCCGCTGCGGGAGGGATGATCGTCGCGGTCGCGTCGCGGCCCGCGGTCGCGGCCGTCGCACCCGCGGCGGCCTCGTTCGGTCAGCACCCGGCGCAGGCCCTGGCACCGGCCACGCCCCGTTCAGTGGGCACCACGGCGCTCGGATCTTGGCGCCCGGCGGCAGCGCCTAGGCCGGGAACCACGGGAACGGCGGCATCAGGCGCCGGTCAGCAGGTGCTGGTGGTGCTGGGAGGGCAGACAACGGTCACCGGCTCGCCGCTGGGTGGCCCGCGTCATCTCGCGGTCCGTGCTCCGATGACCTCCAACGCCGCGGTCAACACCGCGCTCAGCAAGATTGGCGCCAAGTCCGTCCGCCCGCTGATGCCGCAACTGTCGGGCGCGCAGGCTGAGCAGCTGCACAGCGCCGCCAAGGCCAGGCTCGGCTCCGGAGCGGTTGATCTGTCCCGGGTCGAAGTGGTCGATCTCAGCCGACCGGACTCGGCGTCAGCGGCACGTACGCTCGCCGCCACGCCAGGTATCGCCTACGCCGAGGCCGACCAGACCGTCTCGCCGATGAACACCGGCGCAGTGCCGCTGCCCGGCTGGGCCAGCAGCACTGGAACCGCGTCGGCCCCAGCGCGCGGCGCCACCCCGGCCAGCAGCCCCGCCCCGGTCGGCGGGGCCACCTCAGCCAGCGGGGTGCCCGACAACTACGGGCTGAGCTCCTCGCTGCAGAGCTTCCTCAACGCCGGCGGGGTCAACGCGGTCGGCGCCTACAGCCTGCTGGCGCAGCGATTCCAGCAGCTGCCAGGTACCGGTGAAACGATCACCAACGTGTCGATAGGCGACCTCACCGACGCGGGCATGGCTGCTGCCGGCGACAGGTACGTGCAGCAGTACGGCCCGACCACGATCATCCAGAACGGCCAGCGGTACCTGGACATCCCGTCGATGCCGCTGATCCCCACCTACACCGCAGGCGCCGACGGCGTGCTCGACCCGACCGGGTCGGCCGAATACGAGGACCCGCAGCTTGGCGAGATCCTGCTGGATTTCTCGGTGATGGCACCGCTTCCGCACGATCAGCAGCGGCCCGGCATGCAGGGCAGCGGTGCCACCGACCTGCTCGGCATCGCGCCGGGCGCCAGCTATCGCCTGGTGGTGCCGGCCAGCCCGACGCTGGATCAGGTCGCGGTGGCATTGCTGGCGGCGGCCCAGCAGACGCCGCGGCCCAACGTGATCACCGCCAGCCTGGGCGTGGGCACCGACGTGGCCGGTTTCCCCGGCCGGTACCTGGAGGATGACCCGATCGAGCAGGCCGTCATCGCCGCGATCGTGCAGCAGTACGGGATCACCGTGGTGGTCTCCTCCAACGACGGCACCCGCCTTTACACCAACGCCGCGGTCGGGCCTGACGGGGGCAGCACGCCCACCAACGTGACCCGCCACGCCGGTTCGGCGACCAATATCAACGACGATGCGTACTCGACCACGCCCAGCGTGGTACCGGACTCCGGCGCCATCGCGGCCGGCGGCACCACCACCGACGACACGCTGGCCGTGCCGCCGCAGGACGGCGGATCCGGATCGGCCAACGGGACCTGGGCGACGACCAGAACCGACGGCTCCGGCGTGTTCTCCTCGGGCTTCGGCACCCGGGTCGATGTCTCGGCACCCAGCGACGCCATCCCGGCGTTCGTCCACAAGGGGCAGACCGCCGAGTCGGTGCAGCCGGTGCTCAACGGGGGCACGTCCGCCTCGGCGCCCGAGATAGCGGCGGCGGCGGCCGTGGTGCTGCAGGCATCCCGGCTGACGGGACAGCCTGCCACGCCGGGGGAGGTGCGCGCGCTGCTCGAACGGACCGGCCGCCCGGTCGCCACGCCGCCCCAGGCCGACCAGAGGCTGCACGTTGGCCCGCAGGTCAACGTCACCGCGGCGCTCGAGGCCGTGCTCGGCCAGGCGCACGGCACGCCCGCCGCTCCCCAGATCGTCCGGCTGTCGGTGGCGCACCGGCAGACCATCGGCGGCCTCGGCGGTGTCTACACCGAGGTCACCGACCCGGGCCTGATCGACCTCGCCGGGCCGGGCACCGGCCGCGCCGCGACCGGTGAGGGGCTGGTGGGCCCGGTGACCATTGGTGCCGACGTGACCGGCCTGCCGGCGCACGGTGGCGTCAGCTACGCGCTGCGGATCGGCTCTCATGCGTTCGGCTCGGCGACACCATCGATCCGCCTGACACCGGCCCAGATCCTCACCGCCGCCGCGCTGCCCGTCACTGCGACGGCGAACCGCCAGGTCAGTCTCACCTTCGAGGTTCTTGACGGCCAGCGGGTGCTCGCCTCGGCGACCCGCCAGCTGACGTTCGGCCCGACCGACGGCAGCTACGTCGAGGCGCTCCCGCCGGTCGTGCAGCCGGTCGTCACCGCCGGGCAGCCGGTGCAGGTCAGCTACGACCTGACCGGGGTGCGCAACGTCAGCTCGCCCAAGCTGGTGGTGTCGGGAGTCGGGCACTGGAATCCGGTCCTGGCCCCGATCTTCACCGCTGCCTATAGCGTGCCGCTGACCGGCACCACGGGCACGGTCACCGTCCCGGCCAGCGCCTTCGACGGCGGTGGGGGGATCTACGGCATCGGCATCGCGGCGAACTCGGCCCTTCCCCGGCCGGTGTACGGCGAGTTCGCCTCGGTCCGCGTCGAGGGCGGCACGGCGGCGCAGCGGCCGGCGGCGCCCACCCTGGCAGCTCCCGCGACCGGCAGCTTCGGCCATCAGGCCGAGGCCACCCGGGCGGCGCCCGGATTCGCCGTGCGCTACGACGTGTCCGGGATCCCCGGCGCGACCGGCGCCCGGCTCGAGTTCTCCGCGCCCGGCCCGAACTTGTACCGCTCGCTGAACACGGTGAACAACCAGAACGGCTCGGCGCCCGACCACGACGGCGTGGACTCGTCGGCGACGCTCAGTCGCGAGCTCACCGGTACCCGCGGCACGGTGACGTTCGACGCGCTGAGCCTCGGCCTCGCCACCTCACTTGACTACAACGTGCGGGTATTCGCGACCGATCCGCAGGGTGCCGTCATCGGGCAGGCCTCGCCCACGTCCCTGCTGGCCGTGGACGACGGCCCGGCGCCCGGCGGTGCGACCGTGAGCAGCTTCGCGATCGAGCCGGGCGGCACCTCGGTGGCTGCGACGGACGATTCCGTCGGCGGCGCCTCGGTGTATGACTACGACACGGCCACCGGAACCTACGGGCTCAAACTGACCAGCGATCCGGCCGGGGGCGCGCACTACGACGTGTTCGGCGTCGATCCCGGGATACACCACGTGCTGGTGCTGCACATGACCGCCTCCGGCGGGGCACTGCTGGAAACCTACGACACCATCACCGGCAGCGAGGTCGGCAGCCCGGTCGATATCGGCAGCCGGTACTACATCGGTGGCGGGCGGGTCGACCCGGCCCTGCACCTGGCCGCCGTGCTGGTGCACCGCAGGAGCGACAATGCCGACTTCGTGCTGCCCCTCGACCTGACGACCGGTGCACTCGGCACGCCGATCCCGCTCGACAGCCCCGGTGTGCCGGTGGGGCAGTACGACCTGCTGGACGTGGACGCCACCACGGGAACCGTCTATGTGCAGCGGGTGTCGAATTTCGGCATCTGCTTCGCGGGGCCGGGCAGCGGTCAGCTGGCCGCCGTCAACCTGCGCACCGGCACGGTGACCACGACCTCGAGCGGTGAGCTCTGCGCGCAGGGCCTGGTGGCGGACCAAAACGGCAACCTTGACGAGTTCTGGTACCACTCGTTCAGTATCAACTTCCCCGGCACCACCGACCTCATGTCGATCCCGACCGCCACGCTGACCGCGGCGCCGGCCATCGCGGTCGACAACACCCAGCAGGGCGTGACGCTGGCCGTCGACGGGGTGCACCAGCTGGCCCTGGTGGCGTTCAACTATCCGCCGCTGACGCCGGTTTTCGGGGGTGCCGGCACCTTCAGTAACAACGACGCCACCAGCAGGCTCGCCGTCGTGGACCTGAAGACCGGCGCAACGGTCGGCACGGTCACCGGCGTCGAGACCAGATCCGGCTACTTCGGCGGGGACCTGGACGCTGCCATCGAACGCAGCATTCAGCTCGATCCGGCCACCCGTACCGGCTGGATCTACTCATCTGACGGCACCCAGATCCAGCAGTTCTCCTACTGATCGTCAGCTGCTGGACCAGTTGCATGGTCCCGATGCGTCAGTCGCCGTGAGGGGAGTCCATGCTGAGCCGCTCGGGGGCACTGTCCAGGACGAGGGCCGCGGCTCCGCGTACTCCGGCACTGTCGCCCAGGGTGCTCGGCACAATCCGCAGGCCGCGGGCGTGCGAGCTCATGATGCTCCGGGCTATCGCGCGCCGCATCGGCTCGAAGAGCGCCTCGCCGGCAGAGGCCAGGTCTCCGCCGATCACGATAAGTTCGGGGTTGAGCAGCATGACGGCGGGAGCCAGCACGCGGCCGGCCGCGTCGCCGGCGTCCTCGACCGCGCGCAGGGTGCCACGATCGCCGCTGCGCAACAGGTCAGCCAGGTCGGTGTCGCTGACTGGGCGGCCCCAGCTCCGCGCGAGCAGCGCCGCGATGGCTGTCGGGCTCGCCACCGTCTCCAGGCAGCCGCGGTTTCCGCACCGGCATACCGCGCCGTGCGGCTCGACGCTGACGTGCCCTAGCTCGCCGGCGACGCCGTTATAGCCGAGCAGCATGCGGCCGCCGCATATGACGCC
>DASQVO010000024.1:0-8301 GCA_035640715.1 Streptosporangiaceae bacterium | reverse complement strand
TGCCGAGGCCGAGGCGCACGCCCGTAGCGCGCTGATCCGCTCGCGGTCCGGTGGCACGTCATCGGCGGCTGCGCTGGGGCGTGAAAGCCACCCGCTGGTGCCGCCGCCACGCCAGGCAGCAGCACCGTCCGTGCGGCCAGTCCCGTCACGGGGGATCGAGACCCTGGCGCGCCTGGCCGACCGGCTCGAAGGATCGGACACGGCCCTCGTTGTGGACGCCGAGACGGCAGGGCGGCTGCTCGGCGTCACGCCGCGGACCGCCCGGCGGCTGCTCCGCGGCCTCGTCGATGAGGGACTCGCCTGGCCGCTGCCGCCCAGCCGGGGCGCCCAGCCCGGCCGTCCCCGCCAGTTCTACCGGCTGATCACCGAGAAACTCAGCGAGCTGACGCCGTCCCGCACGCGCTGATCCGGTTCTAGTTGCGGCGACGGTATGCCCGGGCCACGGCGAGGAACGCATCGTTGGCCTCGGGCTCACCCACCGAGACCCGCACACCCTCGCCGTCGAAAGGCCGGACGCTCACGCCGGCGCGGGCACAGGCGGCGGTGAAGGCCGCGGTCTCCTCCCCCAGCCGCAGCCAGACAAAGTTGGCCTCGGTGGGGGGTACCGTCCAGCCGCCGGCCAGCAGCTCATCGCGGACCCGCGTCCGCTCCTGCACGGTCGCCTCCACACGGTCGAGGAGCTCCGCCTCGGCCGCCAGCGACGCGACCGCCGCTGCCTGGGCGACGCTGTTGACGCTGAACGGGAGCATCGTCTTCCGCACCGCCGCCGCGACCCATGGGTGGGCGATCATGAACCCGGCCCGCAGGCCGGCCAGGCCGTACGCCTTCGAGAACGTGCGGAGCACCGCGACGTTCGGCCGGTCACGGCAGAAATCCACCCCGTCGGGAACGGCCTCGTCGCGGACGTATTCACGGTAAGCCTCGTCCAGGACCACCAGGCAGTCCGGCGGCACCCGGTCAAGGAACTCCGCCAGCTCGCCAGCGTGCACCACCGTGCCCGTGGGGTTATTCGGGTTGCAGATGAAGATGAGGCGGGTGCGCGATGTGATCGCATCCGCCATCGCCGGCAGGTGGTGAGTCTCGCCACGCAGCGGCACGCGGACCGATGACGCGGCCGCCAGGTCGGCGAGGATGGGATATGCCTCGAATGACCGCCATGCGTACAGCACCTCGGCGGAGGGCTCACCGACGGCCTCCAGCAGTTGCTGGGCCACCCCGACGGAGCCGCAGCCGACGGCCACATGCTCCGGCGGCACGCCGAACCGGCAGGCGATGGCGCCGGTCAGCAGGTCCGCCCCATGATCCGGGTAGCGGTTGACGTCATGGGCTGCCTCGGCGATCACCTTGGCGACCGACGGCAGCGGGCCGAAGGGGCACTCGTTGGATGAGAGCTTGAATGACTGCCGGCCCGGCACCGACACCGTCGTTCCGGGCCGGTAGCCAGGCAATGCCTCAAGGACGCGGCGGAACCGCGGCAACGCTTCGCTCACGTGCTCAGTCTCGCATTCCGGCGCAGCCAGTGCACCCCGGGGGGCGGCGCCTGCGTACCGCCCCGCCGGGTGGGCTGTCTCTTAGGTCTCTTAGGTCTCTTAGGTCTCTTAGCGGAACCGCCTGCGGCGGCTTCGCGTACCGCCCTCGTCAGTGCAGCGTCTTGACCGCGTGCGCGTACGCCTGGGCGGCAAGGGTCACGATGACGTTTTGCGATGCGGCCGGCCCGACGATGGTGACCGCGCCGACGAAGTTGCTCGCCCGGTACACCACGGACCAGACGTTGATGGTCGCGGGACCGGTCGCCTTGATGTTCATGACCCGCGCGGCCACGCCGATGCCCCGCACCGCCTTCTCCCTGACCGTGTAGGTGAAGGTCCTGCGATGCACCGTGGCGCGGAACCGGGAGCAGCCAGCCGACACCCGCTTGCCGAGCGCCAGCGCCGCCGTTGATGGAGAGGGGGCCAGAAGCACCTCGGAGACGCCGTTGCTGCCCACACGGAAGGTCTCTGCCGTCGCCGGGACGTTCGTGAAAGCCGGTGAGCTGAAGCCCGTCACCGTGGTCTGCGCGCAGTTGGCCGGGACGACGGTCACGCCCTTCATGGAATTCCTGGTGGCCTTGACTTCCGCTAGCGAGCCGTACGCCCCCGACTCCACGGGGGTGGCGGGCGGGTAGCCGTTGATCTTGACGAGGAGCGCGTGGCGAAGCTGGCTGGCAGTGTAGGCAGCCTGGGTGCTGGTGTTCGCTACGTTGTTGGCCGCTGCCTGCGCGGCTTGCGGGGACGGGCCGCCGGATGAGCAGCCTGCGACGGCCAGGGCCGCGAGGGCGGGCACGGCCACGAGCACCAGCAGACGAGACCAACGAGCATAGGACATGGATAGACCCTTCTCACTCTGCGGAGTATCTCTTATCCGGAGCGTGAGCCTATCGCACATAGAGTGATCGATTAACGGCATTCTGTAAATAGAAGCGGCGTGGCTGGAAGCGCCGGGGTCCGTGTCCAGCAGGGGCTTCGCCAGGGCCTCCGATGACAGTGATATCGCCCAGGGAAAGTCTGGCAATTTTGCCTGTCGATGACCGGAGCTGTCAGGTAACGGCTTATCAACTGCTTCCCTGTCAGCCAGCTGACGAGGCCGTTCCAGGGTGTCCCGCGGGCAGGGCGTTAACGGGCGGTGCCGCGGGCAGGTCCAGGATGACCGTCAGGCCACCGCCCGCCGTCTCGGCCAGCCGCGCCGTTCCCCCGCTCGAGCTGATCAGGCGGTGCACGATGGCGAGGCCGAGTCCCGTGCCGCCGGGACTTCCGCTGGCGAATCTGCGGAATGCGCGGTCCCGTTCGGCCTGGCTCATCCCGGGCCCGTTGTCGGCGACCATGACACGGACTCCCTCCATGACCGGCATCGCCGACACGGTGACCCGGTGTCCCTCGCCGATGGCGTCGAGCGCGTTGGCGAGCAGGTTGTCGAGGATCTGCTCCAGGTACCCCTCGCCGAGCAGCGCGGTGACCCGGCGCGGCACCACCGTGTCGATGCGGACGCCACGCTCGGCGGCGACGGGAACCCACGCGTCGACACGCTCCATGATCACGTCGCGCACGTCGACGGGTACCGGATGCGGCACAACGTTCTCGGCTCTGGCCACCGCCAGCAGGCCGTCGACGAGCCGGGACAGCCTGGCCAGTTCGCCGAGCGCGCCGCTGAGCTCGGCAGCGGTCCGCTCGTCGGCATCCGCGGCAAGCAGGTCCAGCCTGAGCCGCAGCGCGGCGAGCGGTGTGCGCAGCTGGTGCGAAACGTCCGCGATCACGGCGCGGTGCCCGTGCACGAGAGTCTCCAGCCGCCCGGCCATCGTGTTGAACGTGGCCGCGAGCCGGCGCAGTTCCCCGGGACCTGAGCCGGCCGGCGCCCGCACCGTGAGGTCGCCGTCGCCGAGCTGGCGGGCCGTGGTATCCAGCAGGGCCAGCGGCCTGGCCACCCACCGTGCCAGGCCGAGACCGGCAGCCGCAGCGGCCAGGAGCGCGGCGGTGGCGACGGCCGCCAGGGTGAGCCAGAACATCATCATCCGCTGTTCGAGTGTCTGCGTTGGGATTACCAGCGCGACCTCGCCGAGGACCGGTCCCGCCTCCTGGACCGGGACCACCACGATTAGCTGGTCATCGATACGCCGTGACGGCGTGGCGCCGGCCTTCGCCTGCGCGATCAGGGACGCGGGGATGGCTGCAGTCGGCCGGCCGCCCGCCAGGACTTTCCCGCCGGTGTCGAAGATGACCAAGCGGTCGCCGGCGCGGCGCGACGTGGCGACGAGATCGCTGAGTATCGGGCCGTTGTGGTGGTCACCGAGCCGCTCCTCAGCCTCCCCGGCGGCCGTCCGGGCGCGGTTGATGCTGTCCTCGACGTAGTCGTGGTACTCGTGTGCGGTCGCCTCCATCCCGAGCGGGATCACCGCGGCGACCAGGATCGCCACGGTGAGCCCGACGAAGGCCAGCAGGATCCGCCTGGTCATCAGCAGCCCGCGAGGCTGGCCCGCTCCGCTCCGCCGTAGCCGGATCCGCTGGTCACCTGCGATCCTTCGGGTCCGCCAGGCGGAAGCCCCGCCCGTATACCGTCTCGATCAGCCCGGGCTCGCCAAGTTTCCTGCGCAGCGCCGCCATGTGGACGTCAAGGACCTTGCCGGGGCCGTACCAGTGGGCATCCCACGCCTGTTCGAGAATCTCCTGCCGGGTGACCACCCGGCCCGGATCGGTGGCAAGGCATTCCAGGATGCCGAACTCTTTCGGGGTGAGCGCGACCTCGCGGCCGGCCACTGTCACACGGCAGGTACGCAAGTCCACGGCGAGGTCACCATGCCGGAGGATTTCGATATCGGAGGCCATGGTCCGGCGGAGCACGGCGCGGATCCGCGCGAGCAGCTCGGCCAGCCCGAAGGGCTTGACCAGGTAGTCATCGGCGCCCTCATCTAGCGCAAGCACCCGGTCGCCTTCCTCACCCCGGGCCGTTACCACAATGATCGCGGCATCCGACCGCGCCCGCAGCCGGCGGCATACCTCGATCCCATCGATGTCAGGCAGCCCGAGGTCGAGCAGCACGACGTCGGCGGGCGGACGGCCGAGCGCTTCGGTGCCGGTGGCGACGAGTTCCGCCTCATATCCCGCCCTCGCCAGCCCGCGGGCCATCTGGGTCGCGATGCCGTTGTCGTCCTCTACGACGAGCACCCGTGCCAGCGCAGACCGTCCCGGCGGCGCAGCGTGCGTTCCCTCCCGCACGCTGGAAATCTCACTGCTCACGGGCCCACGTTATGCAACGCACGACCCGCCGGACACCGACATTGCCGCGGAAGCATCTTCTTAGTCAAATCTGAAGCTTTAATGGATCGTCTCTTAGCATGCCGGCAGGCAGGCTTGGTACAAGCTTGAAGACTGAACGAGCGTGGAGCGCGATCTGGCCAGGAACGGCGTGGCAGAGCCCGGGTTCCGCCAGCGGCCAGGGGCCTGTCGCGGCTGGCGCCCGTGGACGATCGTCCACCGGCCAGCAATGCCTCCCGTACGAGGGTGCCGAGAACGGAAAAGGGGGAACCGACATGCGCCGGGATGACGTCAGGTACGCGGTTGCGGCACGTGAGGACGGGCTGCGCCGGGTCAGGAAGTTTACCGTGACCATTGGGTCAGCCGCCACCGCGTGCTGTGCCGTGCTTTTCGCCGCGTTCGGGCATGCTGCCACAGCAGGCTCAAGCTCCTCGGCCGCCTCGTCCAGTGGCTCGGGTTCCAGAACCAGCGGATCGGCCGGCGGGACCAGCAGTGGCGCCTCGCAGGGCAGCAGGTCCCAGCGCAACGGCGCTTCCCAGGGCAGCAGGTCCCAGCGCAACGGCGCTTCCCAGGGCAGCGGGTCCCAGAGCAGCGGCGCCTCCCAGGGCAGCGCCTCCCAGGGCAGCGGCGGATCGCTGCAGGCTCCCACCCAGGCGCCGGCGCCGACCCAGGCGCCCCCGCAGTCGGCCTCGGGCGGTTCGTGAATCTGATCAACGGCGCGATGGGGGGATCGCGATGGGGGATATGGATATGAGGCACGGATGACCAGTGTCGCTTCGGCAGGAGGAGCCGGGGTCATCGTCATCACGTCCTCGTCGCCGATCTGGTACATCACGCGGGCCACCGGGCTTGTGTCCATCGTGCTGCTCACCGGCACCATGGCGCTGGGGCTGCTGTCCGCCGTCCGGTTCGATGCAGCCACGTGGCCGCGGTACATCACCGGTGCCCTGCATAGGAACCTTTCCTTCGTCGCCCTGGTCTTCTTGGGGCTGCACATCATCACCGCCGTCGCGGACAGCTACACCCCGATCAGCCTGCCGGACGTGGTGATCCCGTTCATCTCGTCGTACCGGCCCTTCTGGCTCGGCCTCGGATCCATCGCATTCGACCTCATGATCGCGCTGATCATCACCAGCCTGGTGCGGACCCGTCTCGGCTACCGGTCGTGGCGCCTCGTGCACTGGGGCGTCTACCTGTGCTGGCCGGTGGCCGTGATCCACGGGCTCGGCATTGGCACCGACACGCGGACGCGCTGGGTGCTCTCGCTGACCTGCGCCTGCGTGGCCCTCGTGGTCGGCCTGATCATATGGCGGCTGGCGCAAGGCTGGCCCTCGAATGCGGGCGTGCGGGCCGCCAGTGCCCTCACGCTGGCGATCGTGCTCCTGGTCTCCGGCGTGTGGCTGGCGAACGGGCCGCTGCAGCCGGGATGGGCAAAGCGGGCCGGCACCCCGTCTCCGGCCAGCGTGAAGGGGACGCCGTGAGCAGGCGGCCGGTTCCGGCACCGGAACAGCTTCCCCGGCTCATTCCAGCCGACGGACCGCTGAACTTCGCCCGGCACATCGACAGGTACGGTCCCGTTCCGTTCCGTGGATACGGCGACCCGCGCGACTGGCGGCGTGGCGTCACGGACATGCTGATCACCACCGTGGAACGTTCCGGGCTGACCGGCAGGGGCGGGGCCGGCTTCCCGGCGGGCAAGAAGATGCGGTCCGTCGCGGACCGGCAGGGGCGGCGCAGCGGGTTCTTCGGCTCGCCGGCCGGGTCGGTCGTGGTGGCCAATGGCGTCGAATCGGAGCCGGCCAGCGGTAAGGACGCCGTCCTGCTCAACCGCGCGCCGCATCTGGTGCTGGACGGAATCCAGCTCGCCGCCGAGGCCGTAGGCGCGCCCGAGGCCTACCTGTGCGTGGCGAGCGAGGACGAGCGGCTCACCCAGCGGCTCGCCGCGGCGGTCAGCGAACGCGAGCGCGCCGGCCTGAACCAGGTACCGGTCGAGGTGATGCCCGTCTACGGCTCTTATGTGGCGAGTGAGGAGTCAGCCCTCGTCAACTACCTGAACGAGGGCCCCGCCTTGCCGGTCTTCGTCCCGCCACGGCCGTTCGAACGCGGTGTCCGCGGCCGCCCGACGCTGGTCAACAACGTCGAGACGCTCGCCCACATCGCGCTCATCGCCCGGTACGGGCCCACGTGGTTCGCCGCGATCGGCACCCCGGACGCACCAGGATCCGCGCTGGTGACCATCGGCGGGTGCGTGCAGCGGCCGGGCGTCTACGAGATCCCGCTCGGCATGCGGATGGGCGATCTCATCAGGCTGGCCGGCGGCCTTGCCGAGCGAGCGCAGGCCATCCTGGCAGGCGGGTATTTCGGGGGCTGGATGGCGCTGCCCGATGCGATGGACGCACCGGTGAGCGGGCCGGCGCTGCGCAAACTCGGAGCCGGGCTCGGCTCCGGCATTATTGTGGTGCTACCCGAGTCGGCATGCGGTCTCGCCGAAACGGCACGGGTCGTCCGCTATCTAGGGACCCAGAGCGCGGGCCAGTGCGGGCCGTGCGTGAATGGCGTTCCAGCCATCGCCGACGTCCTTGAGCACATCACCTGGAAACGAGCTGACGAGCGGTCCATCCGCTGGGCCAGCCGCCTGCTGCCGCTGGTCGAGGGCCGTGGGGCATGCCATTTTCCCAACGGTCCCGTGGCGATGGCGCGCAGCGCGCTCCGCGTGTTCGGTGGCGACCTGCGCTACCACCAGCGTCACGGGCCGTGCCCCGGTGTCCGGCACCGCCCCGTCCTTCCGGTCCCGCAGGCGGCGCGGCCGCCTGGGGAGCAAGAGACAGCGCGGGGCGGCGGCCGCCCCCCAGTCGTCCTGGGCACGAAGTGAGGCGCACGTGAGCCACATCCTGCGGGTCAACCCGATCCGCTGTGACGCGCACGGGGTCTGCGCCGACCTGCTGCCGGAGCTCATCGAACTTGACCCGTGGGGATATCCGGTCATCGAGTCAGATCGCATGCCGGACGCACTGCTGCCCCATGCCCGCCGCGCCGTGGCTGCCTGCCCGACACTAGCGCTGCTGCTGGAACGCGAGAGACGCCGCGCCGGGGCCTAAGCCGTGCTGGCCCGGGGGACGACCCCCCGGAACCCCCCGGTGCGGGCCTCCGGCCCGCTTTTGCGCAGGCTGGCCCCCGTTACACCGCCCGCTCACCCGGGCACAAGGCCCGGGGTCGCGGGCGGTAAGACCGCCCGTAATCACCCTGCCGCGCGGTCAGTGCGCTGCGGACAGCTCGACGATCTTGACGACGACCAGGCCGACCGCAATCACCAGGTAGCAACGCAGCGTCAGCATGCCGAGGCGGCGCCCGGGTGACCAGGCCGGGCGGGGCAGCTCGGACAGCGGCGGCATCCGCCAGGTGAGCCGCTCGGCCTGCAGCACGATGCCCGTGTCGAGCTCCTCCTCCGGGTCCTCGGGCAGCCCCGCACGCCGCGCGGAGCGCCACCGGGCGGCGGCCCAGGCGGCGGTCCCGGCCA
>DASQVO010000023.1:0-4968 GCA_035640715.1 Streptosporangiaceae bacterium | reverse complement strand
CCCCCGCTGAGGCGATCACACGAAGGCGGCCAATGATGGAGGCTGGCCGGTGCGGTCCCGGCCGTCCGCCGCACCGGAATGATCACACCAGGCGCGCCGCTGCTAGGCGGCGTGCGCGCGCCGCATCCGGCGGCGGCGTTCTGCGGCCCGCTCTTCCTCGTTCAGGCCGCCCCAGACGCCGTACTTCTCCGGCCGGGACAGCGCGTAGTTGAGGCACTCGGCGCGGACCGGGCACCCGGCGCACACCGCCTTGGTCTTGCGCTCCCTGATCTCGCGCTCTGGCTGGCGCTCACCGTCCGGGCCGAAGAAAAGGATCAGATCCTCGTCACGGCACGCGGCAGCATCTTGCCAGCCCCAGTGAGGCCGGGGAAGCACAGCCGACTGCCGGCGTACCTGAGACATGGGCCAATCACCTCAACCGCTTTCCGGAGTTCCCTCAGGGCTTCCTTAGTTCGTCAGGGCCCCTTGACAGGCAGGCGTTCGTACCGCGTACGGCACCTGTTTACCTGTAACGCCTGGAACGGGCGCTGCGTTCCCGTGGCCGATACTCGTTTGAGTGCGGATCCGAACGCACGCAGAGCGCCTGCCCGGCCGTGTCGCTCAATCCACCGGGCTGCCATCATCGGTACGCTCTCCCGGTACCCTCCCATGGCTGCACCTTGCGGTGACCGGATGAATACCCAGCGGCAGAATTCGCATCTCACACACAAGGCGAACACGGGAGCCGGCCGCCACGGCTGGCTCAGGCTCACGCCGGCGTACTCGGTTCGCCTCGTCAGGGAAAAGACCGGGCACCTCCCGGTGGACGCGGTGGTCACGGACCCTTTCTCAGGCACGGGGACCACGCCGCTTGCTGCCGCGGAGCATGGTCGCGCCGGGCAGGCACTCGATGTCAATCCGTTCCTGGTGTGGCTCGGCAATGCAAAGACCGCCAACTACGCGGCCAGCCTCCTGCAGGAGGTACGGGAAGAGATCCCGCGCCTGGCCGCGCACGCGGCGAAGTGGGCGGACGACGCATCTGGCTTGTGGGCGCCCAGACTGCACAACATTGACAGATGGTGGTCACCGGGATCGCTGGCCGCCCTGAAATGCCTCCGTCATGTGCTTGATGAGACATGCCTGCCGCCGGCCGGCCTGGACCTGCTGAGCATCGCGTTCTGCCGGACCGCCATCGCCGCCAGCAACGCCGCATTCAATCATCAGAGCATGTCGTTCAAGGCAGCACCGCGGCCGGCATCCGGTGCGGCGGACGACTGCGCTCTTGTCATCCGCCGCTTCGCCGCGGAGGCCGACGAGATATTGCGCAGCGCGGAGGTAAGTCTCCCCGGTTCGGGCAGGGTCATCCGGGGCGATGCCCGTGATCTTCAAGCCAGCGGGCTCCGCCCCTGTGATCTCCTCCTTACGTCCCCTCCCTATGTCAACCGGATGTCCTACATCAGGGAACTCCGCCCTTACATGTACTGGCTTCGCTTCCTGGACGCCGCCAGTGACGCCGGGGAGCTCGACTGGACGGCGATCGGCGGGACGTGGGGCATAGCTACCTCACGCCTGGGCGACTGGACGCCACATGGCACTGTCACGCCGATCGAGAGGGAACTTCGCAACGTCAGCGCGCTGATCGCGCGTGACGGGGGCAAGAACGGGCCGTTGCTCGCAACCTATGTCACCAAGTACTTCCACGACATGTCTGCCCATTTCCGGGCCGCGTTTCAGCACGTCAACAGCGGCGGCCGGGTCACCTACATCATCGGCAACTCCACCTTCTACGGGCATGTCGTCCCGGCTGAGCGGTGGTACGCCGCCATGCTCCGTGAATCCGGCTTCACGGGTATCCGGATAACCACCATCCGTAAGCGCAACAGCAACATGGCGCTGTACGAGTACGAAGTCTCCGGGAACCGGCCCTGACCCAGGCCGGCACCAGCGCGCCTACGCCTCGCCGCGGGCGACCGGAAGCGGCCCGAAGCTCTGCGCCACCGGCATCATCTCGATGGTGTTGATGTTCACGTGCGGTGGCAGCGACGCCGCCCAGTGCACCGCCTCGGCCACGTCACCGGCATCCAGCGGCTGCACGCCTTCGTAGACGGCGCCGGCCCGCGCCCGGTCGCCGCCGAACCGGACGACGGAGAACTCGGTGCCACCGGACAGGCCCGGCTCGATACAGGTAACCCGCACACCCGTCCCGTGCAGATCGCTGCGCAGATCGAGGCTGAACTGGTGGACGAACGCCTTCGTCGCGCCGTAGACGTTGCCGCCCGGATAGGGGTAGGTTCCCGCGATCGAGCCCAGGTTGATCACGTGCCCGCGGCCGCGCGCCACCATCCCCGGCAGGATCGCCCGCGTACAGTAGGTGAGCCCCTTGCAGTTCGTGTCGATCATCTGGTCCCAGGCGTCCAGGTCGGCCTCGTAAGCCGGTTCGAGCCCCTTGGCGAGGCCCGCGTTGTTGACGAGGACGTCGATCCCGGCGAACTCGGCCGGCAGCGCGGCCACCGCGTCCGCGACAGCCGTCCTGTCCTGCACATCGAGCGTAAGCGGCAGGACGCCGGGGCCCAGTTCCCTGGCGAGCGCCTCAATCCGGCCGGACCGGCGGGCCGTGGCCACGACGCGCGCGCCGTCCGCCGCGAAACGCCGCGCGATCGCCTCGCCGAACCCGGCGCTGGCGCCGGTCACGAACACGACCTTGCCTTGGCTGGTCACGTGGGTGCTTGCCTTCCTTTGATCGGCGCTGCGGCGGCTGCTTCCCGCCGCACTACTGCCCGGCAGCAGATCTTATGCCGAACGAGGCGGTGGGACTGCGCTGGCCCGGGGGGACGGCCCCCGGCGGGCCGAACGGAGGCTGAGCGCGCATCCCAGGCCGACGAGCAGAAGCACGGCGACGAATACGACGGTCACGTCCCAGCCCCCATGGCCGTACGGCAAGCCGCCGGCCGAACCGCAGATACTGCTGCCGAGGTAGTAGGCGAACAGGTAGAGCGCCGACGCCTGCGCCGGGGCAATGCGGGCGCGGCGGCTGACCCAGCCGCTCGCGACCGAGTGCGCGGCGAAGAAGCCGATGGTGAGCAAGACGAGGCCGCCGACGATGACGGCTGGGGACAAGCTGAACGGCGGGGCAGCGAGCCGGTAGGTGAGGTAGTTGTACACGGTCACGAACGAGCCCATGAGCGTGAACGCGATGACATACAGGCGGATGAGCCCGGTGTCCGCGAGGTGGCCGCGCAGGCTGTGCGCCAGCGCCGCGACACGTACGGGCGCGGGCCGGAAGTGGGCTGACGGCGGCAGCACGAGGCGGCCTGGTCTGGGTGACCGACCGACCGCTCATTCCCCCGGCCGCTGCCTTCCGCGAGTTCGCATTCCGCTACCGCGGCAGGCTGTTCCGGTCCAGGTAGTGGTGCTGCCCGGGGTCCTCCCCCGGGCCAGCGACTGCCACCACGTCCCCGTTCGGTTACTTGAGCAACCGGGACAGCCGGCGGTCGGCGAGCGGCTTGCCACCCGTCTGGCAGGTGGGACAGTACTGGAGCGCCGAGTCGGCGAACGAGACCTCGCGAATCGTGTCGCCGCACACCGGGCAGGCCTGGCCGGCCTTGCCGTGCACGCGCAGCCCGGTCTTCTTCTCCGCCTTGAGGTCACCGGCGGCCAGCCCCTGCGCGCGCTTCGACGCGTCACGGAGCGTTGTCACCATCGCGTCATACAGAGCCGTCACCTGGTCGGGCGTCATGCTCGCCGCGATCCTGAACGGCGACATCCGGGCGGCGTGCAGCACCTCATCGGAGTAGGCGTTGCCGATTCCCGCGATGATCCGCTGGTCACGGAGCACTCCCTTGATCTGCGTGCGCCGGCCGTCGAGCAGGCCGGCCAGGGTCTCCGCCGTGAAGGAAGGATCCAGCGGGTCGGGCCCGAGGGAGGCGACGCCGGGCACGTCCATGGCGTCGCGGACGAGGTAGACGGCGAGCCGTTTCTGTGTCCCCGCCTCGGTGAGGTCGAACCCCGATCCGTCATCGAAGATGACCCGGAACGCGAGCGGCCCCTTGCCCGGCCGCGGCGGCTGCGGGGGTATGTCCTCGCGCCACCGCAGCCACCCGGCCCGTGCCAGGTGGATGATGAGGTGCAGCTCCGGGCCGCCGCGGCCGGCCCCGTCTCCCGGCGCCCCGCAGCTGATGTCGAGGAACTTCCCGTGCCGCCGCACGCCGCTGACCGCCAGGCCAGCCAGGCTGGCGGGCGGCGGATCGTAGGTCTTCAGCACCGAGATCGCTGCCACGTAGGCGTGGGCCACGGCATGCCCCGCAGCCCGCTCGCGGAGGAATGCGGCAAGCGCCTCGACTTCTGGCAGCTCCGGCATGCATCGAGTCTGCACGACCCGGGCCGCTGCTGTGAACACACCCGGCTGATACCCAGACATCCCCGCCATTCGTGCCGATCCTGCTCCGGGGGTACCATCAGTTCAGCAACCACACGGGAGCTCGGGCTGACCGGGCTGAGAGGGTGGCTGGCCGCACGGCCTGCGCGCCACCGACCGTTCGAACCTGACCGGGTAATGCCGGCGTAGGGAGAAAGTCGTGACAGCCACGGCGGCATCGTCTGGGACAGGCACCTTCACCACCGTCCAGGGAGACCGCACATCCGAAGCGCCCCGCACGCTCGCCGAGCCGGTGCCGCAGGCGCTCAGCTTCCTCGACCAGCTAGGCCTGTGGGGCAATCTCGGGGTGAGCCTGCTCGGCTTCACCGGCGCGCTCTTCGTTCTCCAGCCGGGAGGCGCGGGAACCCCCAGGCTGTCGCTGGTGGCCGGTTTCTGCGCGCTGGTGGTGGGGACGCTGCTCGGCACCCTCGGCCTCGCGGTCTCCGGCCTGCCCGGTACCCGGACCGGCGCGCCTGCCATGGTGCTGCTGCGCGGTCTCTTCGGCGCCCGGCTCTCCTACCTGCCCACGGCCATCAACATGCTGCAATTGCTCGGCTGGGGTGTCTTCGAGCTCG
>DASQVO010000022.1:0-3377 GCA_035640715.1 Streptosporangiaceae bacterium | reverse complement strand
CTGGCGTGCTCTGGTGGAGGCCGATGTCGCGCGATGGAAGCGCGTCATCGGTGACGGGCTGTGCTCACAGACGGATGGCCGCCAAGCGACCGAGGTGGCCATCGCCGCCAACGTGCTGAACCGCATGCTCGACCTTGGACGCCCGGAATACGTTCGCATCGCATAACCCTGGATTCGGGTAGGGCTCACTGCAGTCGTGCCGTCGACCCATGCAACACGGCGCAGACGCTACGGTCCTCCTGGCCGGGCCACGGGCAGCGTCCAGCCGCGGTAGAGCGCCATCAGGCGCAGGAACACGCAGAGTGCGATCCCGGCCAGGGCGACCGCGGTCGGCGGCAGCCCGAGCGCATCGCCCGCGACCACCACCAGCGCGCCCGCCAGCGCGGCAACGGCGTAGATGTCCGCGCGCAGCACGGTCGGCACCTGCGCCGTCAGGATATCCCGCACCATGCCGCCGCCGATGCCGCTGATCATGCCCAGGACGGCCGCCATGGGCCAGTTGATCCCGTGGTCCAGCGCCTTCTGGGTCCCGGCCACGGCGAAGACCCCGAGCCCGGCCGCGTCGAAGAACTGGACCGGGTGCTGCAACCGGTCGAACAGTTTGTGGAAGCGAAAGGTGAGCAGCCCGGCGGCCACCGCCAGGGCCAAGTTATGCCAGCTGGCGACGGAGGCGGGCGGGACGGCGCCGATCAGGACGTCCCGCGTGATGCCGCCGACCACGGCCGTGACAAAGGCGAGCACCAAAACCCCGAACAGGTCCATGCCCCGTTGCACGCCCAGCGCCGCCCCGCTGATCGCGAAGACGAAGGTCCCGACGAGGTCGAGCATCCGGACCAGCAGGACGGCCGGTTCCATGTCGGTCAGGGCTTCGCCGCCCCGTCCGCCAGCCAGGTGCCCGCGGCGGCGAGCATCGCCTCGATGCCGGTAGGTAGAGTGGGGTGGATCACCGGCGCGAAGTCGGGCGCGTGGTTGGCTGGAATCTCGTCGAGCTTGCCCGCCTGCTCGGCTGCTTTGTATTGGTCCGGGTCGATGCCGCCGACCATCCAGAACGCCGCGGGCGCGTGCCAGGCAGCGCCGAACAGGCCGAAATCCTCGCTCGCCGTGGCTGGCTCGACCTCGTGCACCCGGTCCGGGCCGAAATGCCGTTCGAGGGCGGCCACCACCTTCCGCGTCGCGGCCTCGTCGTTGCGGGTCAGCGGGTATTCGCTCAGGACGGAGAAATCGGGCGGCTTCGGCGCGCCCGAGGCGGCGGCCTCCGCCTCCAGGATGCGCCGGATCGCGGCCAGGACACGGGCGCGCACCTGGTCCTTGAAGGTGCGGACGTTGAGCCGGAGTAGGGCCCGATCCGGGATGACGTTCTCGCTCATTCCCGCCCGCAGGGTGCCGACCGTAACCACGGCGCTGTCCGTCATGGCCACCTCCCGCGACACCACCGTCTGCAGCCGCATGACGGCCGAGGCCGCCATCACCACCGGGTCGATGCTCTTCTGCGGCATCGAGCCATGCGCGCCGCGGCCGAACAGCGTCACCTCCCAGCTGTCCCCGGCGGAGAGCATGGTCCCGGTGCGCCAGCCGATCTGCCCGGCGCTGAGCGGCATGACGTGCTGGCCGAGCGTCACGTCCGGCTTCGGGAAGCGCTTGACCATCCCGTCCGCGATCATCGCGCGGGCGCCCTGGGCGGTCTCCTCCCCGGGCTGGAACACCGCCAGCACCGTCCCGCGCCAGGCGTCCCGGTTCTCGGCCAGGAGCCGGGTCGCGCCCATCAGCCAGGCCACGTGCATGTCATGGCCGCAGGAATGGGCGATCGCGGTGGCCTGGCCGAAGCGGTCCGTGCCGAATGCGGTGCTGGCGTAGGGCAGGCCGGTGCTCTCCCGGATCGGCAGCGCGTCCATGTCGGCGCGCAGCAGCACCGTCGCCCCGTCCCCGTTGCGCAGCAGCCCGACCACGCCGGTGCCGCCGACCCCTTCCGTGACCTCGTAGCCCTGCTGCCGCAGCCAAGCGGCGGCGATGCCCGCCGTGCGGCGCTCCTGCATCGACAGCTCGGGATGGGCGTGGATGTCCTTGTACGCCCCTTCCAGCTCGGCGAGCAGGCCGTCGGATGGGCCGGGCAGGGTGCCGTGCGCGCGGGCCTGCGCCTTGGCTGGTGCTGTCATGGTCGCCTCCTCTCAACGGCCTTCTTCAGTGGCTGGTTCGGGCGGGGCCACGGGGTCGCATCGACGCCCGGTCCGCTCCGGCTGGGTCAACGCCAGAAGCTCCCGGGCGAGGCGCAACGCCGCCTCCGCCGGAAGCGCGTCAGGATGCTCGACGAGCGCCAGAAGCTGCAGCACATGGGCACGCCGCGCCAGCTTCTGGCCGTCCACACCGGCAGCGCACAGCAGGCACATCCTCGCCTCCTGGCCGGAGCCTACGCAACGGGCATGAGCGGCGTTGCCGGGGACGGGTTCCTGGCCGACGCTATCTTGTTTCGCTCCCGACCGCCACGCTCACATGGCCGCCCCGGCAAACCCGATCCTGGACCCGGACCGCGGCAGGGCGGCGCCGGACGGTCATTGCAGGATGTCCAGGGCTCCATACCGGTAGACGCGGCCACCCTTCATGACGAAATCCACCTTGGCGGTCGCCGCGATGTCGGCCAGGGGATCCCCCGGCATGGCGACGATGTCCGCCTGCTTGCCCGGGGCGAGGACGCCCAGTTCGTCACGTTGCAGGAGTTCGGCGGCGACGCTGGTCGCCGCCTTGAGCGCGCGCAGAGTGGTCAGCCCGGCGGCCACCACCGCCTGGAACTCAAGAATGCCGTGGCGCCGTGTTGCATGGGTCGACGGCACGGCTGCAGTGAGCCCTACCCGAATCCAGGGTTATGCGAGCGGCCGCGCTCAGCGATACATCGGAGATGCGCATCCCGCTGCGTCGGTGCGGACTGCGCGGCTTCGCTTGGCACAGCGCTTGCGCGTGGCGGGACGACCACGGCGGCATCAGGGCGGCGTGCCGCGACCTCGGCGTAGACATCGTCCCGGTCGTACGCGCCATCTCCCGTGAAGGACGCCACAGAACCATCGACCCGGTCGAGCAAGGGGCCGACCTGCGAGCCGTCATCGGCATCCCTGCTGGTCAGCACCGAGGCGACGATCTGGCCCGTGACCGTGAGCTCCAGCGGAAGATCGTGGTCAGGGAGGGCGGCGAGCCGCGCACCATGTCCAAACACGAGGCTATGGCCAAACAGCTGGTCAATAAGGCCCTGGCCGGCGACCTGCAGGCGACCAAGCTCGTCTTGCAGCTCAGGGCTCAGGCGGCTGCCGAGCGGGCGGCCACCGCACCGGTCATTGACGCCGAACCCGAGCTGCCGGGCTTCGACCCGAACCTGCTGAAGACGGAGGAGT
>DASQVO010000021.1:0-12693 GCA_035640715.1 Streptosporangiaceae bacterium | reverse complement strand
AACGCCGGGCGTGGCCCCTGGTGACGCGTGCTTGTGGGTGAAGCCGTGCTGCGCCCCGCCGTACATGATGAGCTGCCAGTCGGCGCCAGCGCGGTCCATCTCCTGAGCGAACGCGGTGACGTCACCGAGGGGGACGTGCGGGTCCAGGGCGCCATGGCAGATGAGCACCCTGGCGCGGACCGAGCCCGGCTCGGCCGGCTTGCTGGTCGCCAGGCTGCCGTGGATGCTGGCCACGCCCGCTAGCGGTTCGCCCGACCGGGCGAGTGCGAGGACGGCCATACCGCCGAAGCAGAAGCCAACGGCCGCCAGGCGCCCGTCTGTGTCCGGGCAGTCCGAGAGCGCCGTCAGCCCGGCCTGTCCCCGGCGGACCAGGGCCGCAGGGTCATCCCGCATGGCGGTGAGGCAGCCGATGATCCGCTCCCGGTGACCCGCGACGCCATCGCCGAACATGTCAGCTGCGAGCACGACGTATCCGAGCGCCGCATAGCGGCGGGCCTGCTCCCGGGCATGCTCATCGAGCCCGGCGCCGCCGTGGACAACCAGGATGCCAGGGCGCTTGCCAGGCAGCGCCTCGTCTTTGCAGAGGATGCCCGTCAGGGACGTATCCAGGTCGCCGTACGGCAGGGCCCGCGTCACGATGCCCGCGCGGTCAGGCGGGTCAATTGTCTCACTAATCACACGGCGGACACTATCAGCAAAGCCCTTAAATCATACCACAAGAAATTAATTTAAGGAAGCGCCATGGAATACCAATTATGTCTCAAACGCGAGCGCGTGATGGACATTCACACATGCCGGGCGCGGCCTGCTGGCGGGAGCCCCGCGGAAGCTGGTTGCCGTATTGCCAGCCCTGGCTGTACGGCCGGAACCCGATCACAAGACCTGGAAGTACAACCTAGGCAGGGCAGGCCGGGATGATGGCGGTCACCGTGGTGCCCACGCCCGGGCGCGACGTCACCTCCAGGCGGCCGCCCATCAGCTCGGCGCGCTCGGCCATGTTGCGCAGGCCGTAGGAGTCTTCGCCCGGCCGGTCCCCGCCGCCGGCGACAACACCGGCGGCGAAGGAGAAGCCGCAGCCATTGTCGGTGACCCGCAGCACCGCATGCTCGGCGTCGCAGTGCAATTGGATGTGCGCCCTGGTCGCCTTCGCGTGCTTGACGATGTTCTGCAGGGATTCCTGCGCAATCCGGTAGAGGGCTATCTCCGCATGCTTGGACAGGCGGCAGTCCGCCACGTCCACCCGCACCTCGAGCTGGGCGATGGAACGGGCGAGGCTGGCGAGCCCGTCCGCGAGGCCCAGGTCGTCGAGGACCGGCGGGCGCAGGCCGGCGATCGCCGCGCGCCCTTCGTCCAGGGTCAGGTCGGCGAGGCCACGGGCGAGCGCAAGCTGCTCCGCACCGAACGGGGAGGCCGCCGACACGGCCTCGGCCGCGGCGTCGAGATGGTAGGTGACGCTCACCAGCCGCTGCATGATCCCGTCGTGGATGTCACGCGCCAGCCTGCCCCGTTCGGCTTCCTGAGCGGCGATCACCTGCTCGGCGAATCGCTCCGCCGCGCGTTCCCTGGCCGCTAGCTGGCGGTGCAGGCGGGCCTGGTGCATGGCTCCGGCGACGAGACTGCCGATCGAGGTGAGCAGCCGGACGTCACGCTCGCTGAACACGCGCCGCTCGCGCGTGTGCACGTTGAGCACACCCACCAGGCCGCCGGGCCGGGTGGCCATCGGGACCGAGGCCATCGATGTGTAGTCGTGGCCGCCCAGCTCGGGAAAGTAACGGTAGCGGGGGTCGGCTTCCTTGTCCTCGGTGATGACAGCCGGCTTGCGGTGGCTGGCTACCCAGCCGCTGATTCCTTCGCCGAGTGGCAGCCGGATCCGGCCGACCGATGAGTCGAACGGCGGGGTCGCGCCGGTCAGCGTGAGCGAGCCGCCGCTGTCATCCAGCATGTGCACGAAGCACACATCGGTGGCCGTCGCCTCGACGATGAGCCGCGCGACCTTGGAGGCGAGCGGGCCCAGTTGCGGGCCGGCGGAAATGGCCTCGATGATGCCGACGAGCAGGGCATTCTCCCGCTCGGGGTCGGCCAGCCCGAGCCCGAGCCGCGACGGCGGCTGGCTCACCGGAAGATCCCCTCCCGCAGCGCGACGGCGACCGCGCCGGCCCGGTCGCCGACGTTGAGCTTGCGGTAAATGGCCCGGACATGGCTCTTCACGGTCTCATCCCCCACCACCAGCCGGGCGGCGATCGCCCGGTTGGACAGGCCAGCGACCATCAGGGCGAGGACCTCGCTCTCCCGGTGGCTGAGGCCGAGGTGAGCGCCCGGCCAGAACTCGCCGCTCTGCAGGCGGGCGGCGGAGGTCGCCGCACGTCCCGCGAGCGTCGGGTCCACCACGGTCTCCCCCGCGCTGACCTGTTCCAGCTGCCGGACCAGTTCCTCGCCGCTGACCCGCTTGAGCAGGTAGCCGACCGCACCGGCCCGCAGAGCCTGGTACAGGTACTGCTCGTCATCGTAGACGCTGAGCAGCACCACGCGGCGGTCAGGTTCCTTCTCGACCAGCCGCTTGCACAGGTCGAGTCCGCTGGAGCCCCGGAGCCGGACGTCGCACAACACCACGTCGGGGTCGAGGGCGGCGACCACCTGCTCCGCCGTCTCGGCGTCGGCCGCCTCGCCGACCACGCGGATACGCCCCAGGAACCGGGCCAGCATCGCCTTCAGTCCCTGGAGCACCATCTCGTGGTCGTCGACGAGAACGACACGCAGAGGGCGGGCGTCCATTACCTGAACGATAAGCCGGCAGGGGCGCCAGGGAAATCCCCTCCCGCTCCCCCACGCGGGGGAGGCGAAGAGGACGGGAAGCGATTTAACGTGCAAAGACGGCATGCGGCGGAGGCACTGGCGCCCTTGTGAAAGGAGGAACATGACTCACAAGCTCCTGCGGATGCACCGGACGCAGGCCCGGCAGCCCGCGGTTCAGCGCCCGGTGATGATCGCGATCGCGGGTGACAGCGCCGCGGGGAAAACCACCCTCACCCGCGGGCTGGTGCAGGCACTGGGCCCGGAACGCAGCACGGCGGTGTGCGTGGACGACTACCACCGCTTTGACCGCGAGGAACGCAAGGGCTTGCCGTTCACCGCCCTGCACCCGGACTGCAACTACGTCGACATCACCGAGCAGCATCTCCAGCTGCTGGCGACGGGGCACCCGATCCTCAAGCCTGTCTACGATCACCACACCGGCAGGCTCACCCGGCCCGAGCTCGTGACGCCGAAGGAGTTCGTCGTCGTCGAGGGGCTCCTCCCGTTGCACACCAAGCTCGAGTGCGCGTGCTTCGACGTGACCGTCTACCTCAACCCGCCCGAGGACATCAGGCGGGAGTGGAAGATACGGCGGGACACCACGCAGCGCGGCTACGCACGCAGTCAGGTGCTCGCCGAGCTGGAACGGCGGGAGCCCGAATCCGAGGCGTTCGTGCGGCCACAGCGCCGGCAGGCGGACATCGTGGTCCGGTTCGCTCCGGTCGCCCAGCGCGACGACCCGCCCGGGACGCCGCTGTCCGCCGAGCTGCTGCTCCGGCCGACCATACGCCACCCGAATCTGAACGGTATCCTCGCCGAAAGCGACCAGCCGATGCACCTGAAGCTGACCCGTGATGAGGACGGGCGGCCTGTCGACGCCCTGCACATCCACGGGTACGCGCCGCGCGAAGAGAGCCGGGTGCTTGAGAAGGCGATCTGGGCAAGCCTGAGCGAGGACGTCGGCCTGCCCGAGTCGCTGGGAACCCTGGACGGCGGGCGGCGCAGCGAGCCGCTGGCGATCACCCAGCTCCTGCTCCTGTACCACATGCTCGAGGCGGCCCGCTGACGGATCGCGGGGAGGTGCCGCCTGCTGGGCGGCACAGGAACGTCGGCCGGTTAGGCCTTCCTTGCGGCAAACTGGCCGGCATGGTCCCGGCCTCCCCGGGGAACGGTAACGGCTGTCACGGCGTACCGGCGCCGCCGGCCGCTTGTCCCGCATGACAGTCCGGTCCTGAGCGGGGCCGCTGCTGTCCGCAGAACAAGGAACGTTCCTTTGCGCGTACTCGTAACCGGTGGTGCCGGGTTCATTGGCTCACATGTCACCGATGCCTTCCTGGCCAGGGACGATGAGGTCGCCGTGGTCGACGACCTCTCCAAGGGGCAGGCCGGGCGGCTGGACGCCTCGGCGACCCTGCACAAGCTGAGCGTCACGGATTCCTGGTCGCTGGCCGCCCTGGTGCAGGCGTTCCGGCCGGACCTGATCTGCCATCTGGCCGCCCAGACCGGCGTCCGGGCTTCGGTGGCCGACCCGGCGGAGGATGCCCGGGCCAACGTCATCGGCACCGTCAACGTGCTTGAGGCCGCCCGGGCCGCCAGGGCGCGCGTGGTCTTCGCCTCGTCCGGGGGCGCCCTCTACGGGCGCAACGCGGCGATTCCCTCCCCCGAGGACGCGCCGGCACTGCCTGAGTCGCCGTACGGCGTCGCCAAGCTGTGCGGGGAGCACTACGTCGGCCTGTACAACCGGCTGCACGGCACCCGCCACTCGGTACTGCGGCTCGCCAACGTGTACGGGCCGCGCCAGGACCCGGCCGGCGAAGCCGGGGTGATCGCCGTCTTCTGCGGCAGCGTGCTCGCGGGCAGGGCGCCGGTCATCTACGGAGACGGCACCCAGACCCGCGACTTTGTCTACGTCGGCGACGTGGCCAGGGCGTTCGTCGCCGCGGCCGGCAGCGACCGCCCGGGTACCTGGAACATCGGGACCGGCACCGCGACCAGCGTGCTGGACCTGGTCGCCGTCATCGGCGAGATAGCCGGCCGGACGGTGACCCCCGAGTTCGCCGCCGCGGTACCCGGTGAGCTGCCGCATAGCGCAGTGGCACCGGGACTGGCAGCGGCCGACCTGGGCTGGCGGCCGCTTACCGCGCTGGCGGACGGCGTGCCAAACGTGTACCGCTGGATCGGGGAAGGCGCACCGGTCCAGGGTGCTCCCTGAGCCGTGTCCCGCCGCCCCGGCGCGGAAGGCCAGCCAGCAGATCCGGGTAGGTTCCGTGTCATGCGGGTGACGGGCGTCGACGGCTGCCGGAACGGCTGGGTCGCTGTCGACCTTGACGGCGGCCGGTTCGCTGGCGTGCGGCTGGCATCCTCTCTTGCCGCGCTGCTGCGCGACGCCGCGGACGGCCAGGTCGTCGCGGTCGACATGCCGCTGGGCCTGCTGGCCGAGGGCTGGCGCGCGGCCGACCGGGAGGCGCGGGGGCTTCTCGGCCCGCGGCGGAGCTCGGTTTTCGCGATCCCGCCGCGCCCGGTCTGGCAGGAGCTGAGCTACGCGGCCGCCAACGAGCGCTGCCGCAGCCTGACGGGTCACGGGCTCAGTGCGCAGGCGTGGGGCCTGCGGCGGAAGCTGCTCGAGGCCGACGAATACCGCCGGCATTGCCGGGCCCGGCTGCACGAAGTCCATCCCGAGCTGTCGTTCCAGGCGATGGCCGACGGCGCGCTGCGGTCCGGCAAGCATGGTGCCGCCGGCCACGCGGAACGTCGCGGCATCCTCGCGGACGCCGGGATCGTGATCCCATGCGATGACACCTGGCGGCGGGTCGCCATTGACATCCTGGACGCGGCCGCCGCCGCGTGGACCGCGCGGCGCATCGCGGCCGGCCAGGCGCGCATCCTCCCCGACCCGCCACAGCGAGACGACCGCGGTTACGAGATCGCCATCCGCTACTAAAAGGCTCCGGCGCGGCGCCGGCCCGCCGAGTGCGTTGCTCCACGCCGGCATCCGCAGGGACACCATCCGCCGCCAGCCGCCGAGCCTTCCGATGAAGGACCCTCTTCTCATAAGTTATCGACAGACTCTGCTACCAAAGTAACAACTATGGCAGTCATGATGACCGAGGGTCAGCACGCCCGGCCCCTGACTGCCCGCGACCAGGAGGAGAACGATGGCACTCAAGGAACCGGCGATGACCAAGAAGGAGGCGGCGGAGGCGGTCCGCGCCGCCAAGGCACGGCTGGGACTGACGTGGGCTCAGCTCGCCGAGGCCGTCGGCCGGCCGCTGGCCTGGACGACGTCGGCCCTGCTGGGCCAGCAGCCGATGAGCGCCCAGGAAGCAGACGCCGCCGCGTCACTGCTTGACCTTGATGATGACGTCCGGCAGGCGCTGCAGCTCCAGCCCACCCGGGGGGCGCTTGACGCCCCGGTTCCCACGGATCCGACGATCTACCGGTTCTACGAGGTGCTCCAGGTGTACGGCCCGACGATCAAGGAACTGATTCACGAGCAGTTCGGCGACGGCATCATGAGTGCCATCAATTTCCGCCTCGACGTCAGGCGCGAGACGGATCCGGCCGGGGACCGGGTGGTGGTCACGCTGGACGGCAAGTTCCTCCCCTACCAGTGGTGAGCTACGGGGGCTAACTTCGCGGGAGCGGCAGGGGACTCGTTCGCCAGCGTGACAGGGTTGCCGTCGGGGTCGGCGATCGAGGCGATCCGCTCACCCCAGGGCATGTCGCCGCCGATTAGTCAGTTAGCGACGCACCGCTGCGCGGGTTTGTGTGACGGGGATGGGCTGATGCCGGCATAAACGAGATGACGGGTGGACGGCGCGCGAGCGAGTATGGCCGGTATGCGTGAGCCTGTCGCCGAACCAGACGTCCGGCGGTTCTACGAAAAGGTGTACAGCGAGGCCGGCCGGCTGACGCGGTCTCCGCAGGGACAGGCCGAATTCCTCCGCACGCAGGAGTTGCTGCGCCGGCTGCTGCCCGCGCCGCCCGCGATCGTCCTCGACGTCGGCGGCGGTCCCGGCACACACGCCCGCTGGCTGGCCACCGACGGCTACGCGATCCATCTGATCGACCTCGTTCCCGGCCATGCCCGCACCGCGCGCGACACCACGCGCGACATGGCGAACGGGGACGTGCTCCTGAGCGCCTCCGTGGGCGACGCCCGGCGGCTCCCGGCTCGCAGCGGCGTGGCGGACGCCGTGCTCATGCTGGGGCCCTTGTACCACCTGACCGAGCGGGCGGACCGGGTGCGGGCCCTGCGTGAGGCCGGGCGCGCGGCCCGTCCAGGCGGCGTGGTGGTCGCCGCGGCCATCAGCCGCAACGCCGCGCTGATGGATATGACCCAGCAGGGCCGCGTCACCGCCGCCACCCTTCCGGGCCTGCTCACCGCCTATGCCACCGGCGTGCACGATCCCCGCGCCGGCTTCACGACCGCCTACTTTCACCGGCCCGACGAGCTGGCAGCGGAGTTCGCCGCCGCCAGCCTCGGCGAACCTCAGGTATTCGGGATCGAGGGCCCGCTCTGGCCACTGCTCGACGCGTCCGGCGCGCAGCCACCGGACCCGCTGTTCGTCAACGCCATGACCTGCGCGCGGACATTCGAGACCGATCCGGCGATCATCGGGGCGAGCTCCCATCTGCTGGCGGCCGCGCGGGCTCCCCGGGCAGGGCGGTGAAGTCCGCGAAGTCGAAGCCGGGGGCCACCACGCAGGACACCAGGGCCTCCTGAGGGCCGGCCGGGTAGGCGGCCTGCCAGCAGCCGCCCCGCACCACGTGCTGCGGGCGCTCGCCGCGGGCCAGATCCGGCCCGAGGCTCACCGCCTCGGGGTGCTCCGCCGGGCGCTCGCCTGCCCCGCCGAGCAGCAGGGTCAGCGGGCCGCCGGCGTGCCACAGCCACAGTTCGTCCGAGCGGACCAGGTGCCAGACGGACTGTGAGCCCGGCGTGAGCAGGAAGTAGATGCCGGTGGCCGCGGCGCGGCGCCCGGGATAACCGGACGGCGTGTAGGCCGGGCCGGCGGCCCAGGTCTCGCGGAACCAGCCGCCCTCGGGGTGCGGGACGAGGTCGAGTGCCTCGGCGGTAGCCGGGCGCGCGTCCAGCGAGGCGTACCGGCCGGACGGGTCGCGCCGCGCGTACCGGACCTCGGTGACCGCGGTGATCTCGACGGGCCCGTAGATGTGCGGGAACAGCGTGCTGGGCGCCACGCCGGGTGGGGGCACCGGGTCGGCCGGCTCGAGACGTACCGGGGCGGACAGCCGCGACTCCTCCAGGCCCAGCGCGACCAGCGGCTCGGCGCTCTCGGCGAACCACGCGTTCGCCACGGCCAGCGCCGCCGGCTCATCCGGCGACGCGTGCACGAACGGAACCGTCTCGGCGGTACCCGGCACATACGGCCCGGACCCGGCCGACTGCCAGCGCGACAGCGGCAGCAGATGCCAGATCATTTGACGGCCAGCCCCGTTATCATCGCCGGCACAGCCCCCTTTCCTGCTGCATTCCCAGCGGAACGGGATACCAGGCCGCTGGGTCACCCGGTGCAGGGGTGAAATCGTAACGCATCCCCTCCGGTGTGACGGAGATCAGCGAGATCGAGGTGGTGCCCCAGATGCGGCCGCCGCCGAGGTCACGCCGGACGATCAGCGCCCGCAGATCATCCGGGCCGATCCCGTCGCCGTTCAGCAATGGCAGCCAGGCTCCCCACGCCTCGCGGACCGGGACGCCAGGCTTCGGGTCGGGACGGGGGGCCGCTTGCAGCCGCGGCAGGAAGTGAGCGATACGGGCCGTTTCATGTGCCATTCCCTGCGTATCGCCGTCGGCGGGCGGGATGCTGCCAGCCAGGCCGCTGTTCACCACCATGTGCAGTCCTGCCATCAGCTCCTTCCCGGCAAGCTGCTCACCGTCCCAGCTCCACAGGGCAGCCCTCCCCGGTTCCGCGAGCAGCAGGTGAAAGGGATCGAAAGCGGCCAGCTTCCCGCGCGCCAGCTTTCCGCCGGCTGCCGCGCCAAGCGGCAGCACCCCCCGCGACCGCCGCGATCCGGCAGGCGCCATCCGGCCCATGCCGTTCAGCACGCATGCGACCCGCCGCGCGGCCGGGGCAACCGCGAGCCACGTTCCGCCTGCCAGCAGGTCCCGCCCCCCGATGACGCCGGGAAAGTCCGGCCAGTACCACCCCGGCGCCTGCCACGCACGATCGATAAGCTCATCGCGGACGCCAGCCAGGAAGACGGAGCCGGGCTCAAGGCCGAGAATCGCCGTGCACATGTCCTTATTGGAGCAGAACGAACGTTCACCGGCGACCATGATCCGCCAGACGGGCAGTCCGCCGGCGGTATAACCGTTCGCCTCCATGGCGGTTTCCGGAGAACATGGTGGCATGGTGGAGGTGCGACCGGCGAGCGGCAGCCGCTGCCGTCCAACCCGCAACTGGCCGAGATCGGAATGACGCGTTCGCTGTAACGGTTAGCGATCTCGCCAGCAGCCTGATACCCGGGGCAGAGCAGCGAGCTCAGGTGGCTCACTCCGCGTGCGACGGGCGGCTGGCGCGCCAGGCCACCTCCGCCTCACCCATCGGTGTGGACGGCGGCCCCTGGACGAACGGCCAGATCTCCTCGGCGATGGCCCGCCAGTCGGCGGTCGCCCTGAGCTCGCCGAGCAGCGCGAACAGGCCGAGGTTGATCCGCTGGAGGATCACGTAGGACTGCGGGATGCCGGCATAGGGAGCGATCGGGCTGCGCACGTCGAAGAAACGCCGTGTGACCGCCGACGCGTAGTCCCCGGTCATGGTCATGACGCCTGGCTCGCGGACGGTCTCGTAGAACAGGGCCAGATGGTCGACGAGCTGCTCCGTGGTTACCGGCGCGCCCGGCGGGATGAACCCGGCGGCCTCCAGGCTGCGGCGGAAGGCCTCGGGATCCTTGTCCACGCACAGGTACCGGGCCATGTCCGCGAGCGGCCGGATCTCGGCCGCAGTGAAGTGCTTGACCAGCCCGAAGTCCAGGAAGGTAACCCGGCCGCCGCCGTGGAACAGATAATTGCCCGGATGCGGGTCACCGTTGAAGGCGTGCAGCTCATACAGGCTGCGGAAGACGAAACGGTAGATCGTCTCCGCGGCCAGATCCCGTTCGCGCTGGGACCAGTTGACCAGCTCGGCGAACCGCACGCCGTCGGCCAGCTGACTGGTCACCACCCTCCGCGTCGACAGCTCGCCGACAATCGCGGGGATGTGGATGGTGGGATGACCCGCATAGTACTCAGCGAAGAACCGCTGGTTATCGGCCTCCCGGCGGTAGTCGAGCTCCTCGGCGACGCGGTCCCGTAGCTCAGTGATCAGCGCGTCCACGTCCTGGCCCGGCGCGGTGATCCGCAGCATCCGGCGCAGCAGGGCGACGTTACCGAGATCGGCCGCGATGGTCTCCGCGATGCCGGGATACTGGACTTTCACGGCGACGGCGCGGCCATCATGGGTGATCGCCCGGTGCACCTGCCCGATCGACGCCGCGGCGATGGGTTCGGGATCCCACTGGCCGAAGGCACGTTCGGGCGGCATGCCGAGCTCTTCCTCGATGACGCCGGCGGCAAGCTCGGCACTCATCGGCGGCACGCTGTCCTGGAGGCGGCTGAGCGTCCGGCGGACCGCCGGCGACAGTCCGTCGTCCACGTAGCTGGCCATCTGGCCGAGCTTCATCAGCACGCCCTTCATCGCCCCGAGCGTGGCGGCGACATCTTCAGCGGTCTGCAGGGCAAGGTCGTTGCGGAGCTGCTGCCGGTGCTCGCCGGCGGCGGCGAACAGCCGCGGCGCATTGCCCGCATAACGTGCGCCGCCGCGCGCGACAAGCTGGAGAGCGGCCAGTCCCCGGTCCAGCCGGAGCCGCCCGGTGGGACGCTGTCCGGGGCGCCGGGCGGCACGGCCACACCCGGTGCGGCGCAGCACGAGCAGGGCCGCGGCACCGCCGCCGAGGGTCAGCGCGGCCAGGGTCTTCCTGTTCACGCGACCCGTGCCGCGCGGGTCCGCAGGGCCAGCCGCTGCCGGGCCTCGAGCACGCCGGGCTCTCCGAGGAACACGGTGTCGAGGACGCCGAGCGCCTGGCGGATCTCCGTCCGGCGGGCCTCCGTGAGCGGGCCGGGCACGCGGTAGCCGTAGAGGTCGATCGCCCAGCCCGGCAGCGAGGCGACGGCGCCGTCCCGGATGTCCTGCCAGATCTCGGCGATGTCGGCGTCCAGGCCGGGCGGGTCGAGCAGGTAGGCCATGGATTCGCGGGCCGCCTCGGTGCAGCGCAGGTCCGGCCGTACCGACGAGATATACCGTTCCAGTTCAGCGGAGCTGGCGGGCACCATGGCGGACGGCACGCCGACCAGCTCGGCGGCAACCACCATCTCCTTGATGTAGCGGTCGGTGTCGGCACCGGAGAGCGGCGTGCCGAAGAGCCGTGCGGCAGCGATCGAGGAATCGACGAGAGCGGCGTGCACCCACAGCAGCAGGGCCGGGTCATCGGCCGCGTACGGCTGCCCGGTGACGGGGTCGACGCCGCGGACGCGGGAATGGATGCGGCGGACCCGCGCCGCTGCCTGCTCCGCCGTCGCCCGGTCACCAACACTGACCGTCGTGACGTAGGCGGAGGTGGCGGCGAGCCTGCCGACGGGGTCGCTGCGCCATTCACTGTGCTGATCGACCCCGGCCATCGCCAGCGGATGCAGCGCCTGCATCATCAGCGAGCGCAGCCCGGCGACCGGCCCGGAAAGATCGGAGCCGAGCTTCCAGGCGACGCTGGCCGGGCCGAAAAAACCGTCGTCGGCCGGGTTCTCCGGCACGCTCGACGCGTAGGCCGCTGCTGAGCGCTCCACCAGGCCGGCGGCGGTCGCATACGAATCAGCGGTCAACGCGTCACCTCCCGGAAACCACCTTCTCTAACGTACCCGGTGGTAGGCAGGACATATGAACGCCAACCCTGGTTCGCACGAGCCGCTGGCCGCCGCACGGAAGATGCTGGCCGCTGAGCGGGCGGGCACGCTGGAGCGGCTGGCAGGACTGGAGCGCGAGTTCGGCGGGATCGTCGAGTCGGCAGACTCGGCGAATGCCGATGATGAGCATGACCCTGAGGGGGCGACGATCGCCTTCGAACGCCAGCACGTCGCTGCCCTCCTCGGCCAGGCTCGTGACCACCTCGCCGAGATCGATTCGGCGCTGCGGAAACTGGACGACGGCGGCTACGGGATATGCGGGAGCTGCGGCCAGCCCATAGCACCCGAGCGCCTGGCCGCCCGCCCGACGGCGACGATGTGCGTGCCCTGTACTACCCGGCGTACTACCCGGCGCGGATGATGTCCGGGATGCGGCTACTGCCCCTGGAGGACGGCCATGTGACGGGATCAGCCACGGATTGAGACCGGCACTGTGACCGGAACTCATCGCTGCCGCCGGAAGCTCATCGGTCATCGCCGCCACGTTCAGTCAATCCCGGCGGCGAGCGCCGCCACGACGTTGTAGGGCAGGTAGCTGGGGTGCACGAGCAGCGCTCTGGCCACCTGGCGGATCTTCAGCCGCAGCGGCGTCAGCATTTCTTCGCTGTAACGCCACGCGGCACATTCAGCGGCGCGTTTGTCAGTGCCGAAACGGACCCCGATGGCCTGCCGGAAACGCCGGGCGTCGCCGCCGTCGCTTTTCCACGTCGCGAGCCATGCGCGCAGCTCGTCGTCGGTTCCGGGCATGGTCCAGTCCCGCAGGCGTTCCGCGATCTGGCCGGCCACGTCGATAACGAACGCCTGATCGCCCGTTCCCCTGATGCCATGAACCCGGCCCCCGGTGTCCCGCCCGAAATGGATGCTGGCCGAGCTGAAGCGCGCCCCCACGGCGAGCGCGGCCACTGCGTGCCCGGCCTCATGCCAGGCCGTCACGACGGCAGCCTTCC
>DASQVO010000020.1:0-6099 GCA_035640715.1 Streptosporangiaceae bacterium | reverse complement strand
AGCGTCCGCGTACACCACCAGGCAGCTGCCTGTTCAGGGAGCCTCCTTTATCTGGAGGTCGATGAGCCAGGTCCGGAACGCCTCGGCGATACCAGGGAGGCTCCGGTGGGTGAGCCAGGCCAGTCCGAGCGGCCGGCTGACTTCCCGTTCGGCGATGGCCAGTACCGGCGGTGATGTCTGTGGGCTTGAGGCTTGATGGGTGGGGAGGATGGCGACGCCGAGCCCGGCACCCACCAGCGCCCGTACGGTTGCGATTTCGCCGCTCTCAAACGCGACAGTGGGGGAAAACCCGGCTTGGCGGCACAGAAGGTCGCTGATCTGGCGCAGACCTGTCTCCTGGCTGAAAACCACGAAGGGCTCGGCCGCAACCTGGGAGAGGCTGACCCGGCGCCGGGCGGCCAGGCGATGATCAGGAGGAACGGCCAGGCCGAGCCGTTCGCTGGCCAGCAGCTTCCAGCCGGTCGGCTCGTCCAGTTGAGGTCTCGGGCTAGTTATCGCCACGTCGACATCCCCGTGGCGAAGCATATCGGCGAGGTTATCGGCTGTCGCCTGGCGAAGCACGAACTGGACGCCCGGCTTGAGGGCACGGAACGACCGGATGAGATCGGGCACCAGCCAGGTCCCCAGCGAGGGCAGGAACCCGACGCGGACGGGGCCGTGTACCGCGTCAGAACTCGACGCAGTGACTGTGACCTGCGGTTTGGCAGGTTGAGTAAGTCGCGGCAAGATCGCGGCTTGTGCTAATCCGTCTGCTGTACCTGATCATGATCCGGGTGTTCGGCTGGCTGGTTCTGCTGGGCCGCAGCCAGGCGTCCAAGGACGCGGAAATCGTGGTGCTCCGTCATGAGGTCGCCGTGCTCCGGCGTCAGATCGCCCGGCCGGAGCCGGACTGGGCCGACCGGGCGGTGCTGGCCGCGCTGGCCCGGCTGCTGCCAGCGGTCTTGCGCGCACACCGGCTCGTCACACCGCGCACACTGCTGGCCTGGCACCGCAGACTGATCCAGCGCAAGTGGACATACCCGAACCGGCCTGGTCGCCCCGGGATCAGCCAGGAGATCCGCGAGCTGGTGCTGCGGCTGGCGCGGGAGAACCCGGCCTGGGGATACCGCAGGGTGCACGGCGAGCTGCGCCGGCTCGGGCACCAGGTCAGCGACGCGACGGTACGGCGGATCCTGCGCGCCGGGCGTTGCGGTCCGGCCCCGCGCGATGTGAATACATCCTGGCGGGCATTCTTGCGCACCCAGGCGCAAGGGCTGCTGGCCTGTGATTTCTTCCAGGTAGACACGATCTTCCTCAGGCGCCTGTACGTGCTGTTCGTCATGGAGGTGGCGACCCGGCGCGTGCACATCCTGGGCGTGACCGCGCACCCGGACGGCCCTTGGACCGTCCAGCAGGCACGTAACTTGCTGATGGACGTCGGCGACCGGATGACCTCGTTTCGCTTCCTCATCCGGGACCGCGACGCCAAGTTCACCGGCGTCTTCGACGAGATCTTCGTCAGCCAGGGCGTGCAGGTAGTGAAGACCCCGCCGCAGACACCATGCGCGAACTGCTATGCCGAGAGATGGATACGCACCGCACGAGCCGAGTGCACCGACCGGATGCTGATCTACAGCGAGCGGCACCTCCGGTCGGTGCTGGGCGATTACGTCGGCCATTACAACCGGCACCGGCCCCACCAGTCCCGCCAGCAGCGGCCACCAGATCAGGCCGACCAGCCCGATGCGCCGCCACTGAACCTGCCCGTCCGGCGGCGAGAGGTGCTCGGCGGCGTCATCAACGAGTATTACCAGGCAGCCTAGCCGATCACGCGAATCGCCAGCTCAGACGTCGGTCCGATGCGTTTTGAAGCGGTACACCCTCTGGCGGCAACTGAATTCTGACCCTCGTGAAGCGCTTGTAGTTCCCTAGCGTGGGCTCCCGCAGGCTCCGGCATCCGACAGCCCGGCGCCCTGCAGTGGGGGCAATGCGCAGGCGCGCATCCGCCGCAGCAGTCGCGTGCCGACGGGCCGCACCAGCGGATGTGTGCCCCCGTTGCGCTCGGCCTCCGCCTCCCACCGCGCACGGCGTGCTGTGAGCGTCGCAGCGTTCGCGAACTCGGTGCAGTCGAGGGTGTCCTGATTCACGTCCACGACGATCGTATCGCCGTCCTCGATGAGCGCGATCGGTCCCCCCAGCGCCGCCTCCGGCGACACGTGGCCGATGACCAGCCCCACCGAGCCGCCCGAGAACCGGGCGTCGGTCATGAGTGCGATCGTGATGCCGCGACGCCGGCAGAGCGCGGTGATCCGCGAGGTCGGATCGAGCAGCTCCGGCATGCCCGGAGCGCCGCGTGGCCCCTCGTGGCGGATAACCACCATGTCGCGGTCCTCGAACCGCTCCGGCGCGGTGGCGAGTGCCTCGATCAACGCCGCCTCGCTGTCGAAGACGCGGGCGCACCCGACGAACCGTCCGCCCTCCATGCCGCCCTCGACCCCCGCGAGCTTGATCACGGCACCGCCGTCAGGGGCGAGGTTTCCGCGGAGCAGCCGCAGGCCGCCGGTCGGCTTGAACGGCGCCGAGAGCGGGTGGATCACCTCGCCGTCGGGGGCGGGCGGGCCGAGACGCGCGACCTGCTCAGCGAGCGTCTCTCCCGTGCAGGTGATGCAGTCGCCGTCGAGCAGCTCCGCGGCCAGCAGCTCCCGCACGATCACCGGCAGCCCGCCCTTGGCGTCGATGTCGACCATCGAGTAGCGGCCGAAGGGACGGGCGTTCACTAGCACGGGCAGGGTGCGCGACACCCGGTTGAACTCGTCCTGCGTGATCACCTCGCGCCAGAAGGCGATGCCCGCGGCGCGGGCCAGCTCCGGCGCGTGGAGCACGACGTTGGTGGAGCCGCCCATGGCGATCGCCACCAGCGTCGCGTTGCGCAGCGACGCCCGGGTGACGATGTCGCGCGGGCGGACGTTGCGCTCGCAGAGCAGCTGGAGCGCGTCGAGCAGCTGCGCGGGGAACTCCTCGATGCGGCGGCGATCCTCCGACGCCGGGCCCACCATGTGCAGCGGCTCCATGCCGCAGGTCGCGATGAACGACTGCATGGTGTTGTAGGTGAACATCCCGCCGCAGCTGCCGTGGCCCGGCGAGCCCTCCAGCGCGATCCGGCGCCGCTCCTCCGGCGCCTCCGCCGCCGCCTGAAAGCAGGAGACGATGTCGATCGGCTCGCCCGTGCGGGAGTCGGTGCCGGGGCGGATCGAGCCGTCGGACATGATCACCGCGGGGACGTTGCGCTCGAGGATCGCGGCCAGCGTCCCGACCGGCGGCTTGTCGCACGCGACGACGGCGATCACGCCGCGGACGTCGCTGCCTTCGAGGTGCAGGCAGACGCCGTCATTGGTGGTCTCGCGGCCGATCAACGAGTAGCGCATCTCCGGTGTGCCATTGCGCTGCCCGTCGGAGATCCCGCCGGCGAAGTTAGGCGCGATGACCCGCACGGGGAGATCGGCATCGACGACCCGGCGGCGCAGCTCGGCTTGGATCGCCTCGACCTTAGCGGGGACCCCCGCGTAGCAGATGCTGTCACCGAGGTTGCCGATAACCCCCCATGCCGGGCAGTGGATCTTGCCGGGGTCCTGTCCCTGGAGGCGCGCCGTCGCGACCGCCTGCGTGTCCTGTCCCGGTCTCCACGCCTCCGCGTCGCTCACCGCCGATCCCTCGTGTCCTGCGCTAGATCGTGGCCGATGCTATCAGGGCCTGGAGATTCGCCCGGCGCTGGGGAGGCGCCGAGGCCCTCGCCCCGCACCATCACCGACGTCTACCGCCAGGACCGGGCTCTTGCTGGCCTGGCTACCGTGATCGCCGAGGCTGGGGACCTAGACCGCGCCAAAGCCCTTGCCCGCACTATCACTGACCCTGACCACCAGGCCGAGGCTCTTGCCGACCTAGCCACGCCGACCGCCCAAGCCGGTGACCAGAGCGCGCCGTGGCCGGTGCATCGAGTGGTCCCGGCACGCAGTTCCCGCACCGCACCCGGCCATTTCGTGGCCACCCACGGGTACGTCGGCCACCTGCAGCACATCCAGGGTGGCGTCAAATGACGTCTTGCCGGGCCGGACCGGATCCCTCGCGGTCGCCCTGCGGAACAACCTCAGGGCAGCGCGCCGCTGAACCGGCCGCCCCGATGTCACACTCCACCCGCCGCCCCGTCCGCCTGAGCAATGGGCTGCTTGGCCGCCAAGCCTGCCCAGGAACAGTTCATCAAGGCCGAAAGGAACCCACGATGAAGGCACTAAAAGCGGCGGTCGCCGCGCTGCCCCTGCTCCCCCCAGCGCGAACGTCTAGGGCCCTGTCCTCTGGCAGCGGCAACTTCACCACCACCGGGCAAGTCATCAGCGTCAGGCACGCCGACGGCAACACCATCGTCACTGCCACCGAGGTCCAGACCCGGCTGCTCGACGGCACCCTAGTCACGATGGCTTACATAGGTCGTCATGAGGTCACGTAGCGCTTCGTGTACGAGCGCGCGGAAGTCGTCAAAGCCGCGCAACTTCGCGCCAATGGCCTCATCCATGTAGAGCCGGCGGTTGATTTCGATATCCCGTCGAGCGCGTCGCCGAGCCGGTCCTTCTCAACCTCCAGGTCATACCGCGACTGCAGATTGATCCAGAACCGTTCAGAGGTGCCGAAGAAACGTGCCAGCCGCAGCGCCGTGTCCGCGCTGATACGGCGCTGCCCGTGCACGATCTCGTTGATCCGCCGGGCCGGGACCCCGATCTCCTTGGCCAGCTGGTACTGGCTCACCGCCAGCGGCTTAAGGAACTCCTCCAGCAAGATCCCGCCCGGGTGCACCGGCGCCATGCTTCGGTGGGCGCCTCCCAGCCTCCCGGAATTTACCCTGAGTGACGGGCTCGGCCCGGATTAACGCGTCACCATCGGTCCACGACCCGGTCCACGCCTCCGGGACGGCGGACGATCATGGCTATGACCTGGGATTTCGAGCCCCGTTACGGAATCGAACCGTAGACCTTCTCCTTACCATGGATAAACAGGCGGTTTCCCTAATGCCCGCACAGCCATTGACCAGGAAATACGCTGGCACACGCCAGCAGAGACAAGCCCAAAACGGCACTCCCTGGCCTGGTTCTGCCCCTCAAACTGCCCCTCCGTACGGTCCGCCCGCACCCCATCGCTACGCCGGACCGCGGACGGCGATGGGTGGAGCGCCCCACCGGACGAACGACCTTGGCCCGTGAGGCTTGGTCTGCTCAGCTCTCCTGGGCCGATGGCGGAAGGATGACCAGGCTTCCACCTCAGCCGGATAACAACCTCGACCGCGTGGCGGCGTCCATCCTGGAGCCCGAGGTCCCCGCCGGAGGTACCGACGCCGCCTTCTCTATTCGTAACCGCTGGCCATAACGAGCGCCTCAGCGGGGGTTTCCCAGGTCGGGCTTTTCGGGAACTGCTCACCACGGTTGGCGTAGGCATCAGGGAGCGCCTCCAATGAGGCTGCTAGGGCTTCAAGGAAGCGATCCAGCGCCGGGTTCTCCCATTCATCGGGATGGGCAAGCAGGTCGCTCAGCATGCGCTGGACGATCTGCGCTACATCCATGTGGCTGGTCACCTGGCCGAGGTCGCCAACCTCCGCGAACCTGCCGGTGTCGTAGGGGCCTCTCATGCGACCATCGTGCCGCAAGTTAGACCAGGTTGATGTGTCCGCGTGCTCCGCTGCGATGATCAGGTTGTGCTGGGCGAAAGCCGCGGCCTAAGGGAAGATCGTGGTGCCAGGTCGGCAGAGCGTTAATCTTCTCGCTCCGGCAGGCCATCGCCGGGAAGATAGACCGGGTGGACACCGGCACCGATGCTGTTACGTTGTGGCGGCCCACCGGGCCTGCAGAGCTAGCACTCGTCAAGGCATCGGGCTGGCGCGACTGGCCGCCGCGGCTGCCAGAGCAGCCGATCTTCTACCCGGTGCTGAGCGAGGAGTACGCGACGATGATCGCGCGCGACTGGAACGTCAAGCAGTCGGGCAGCGGTTATGTGACCCGCTTCCGTGTCCGCCGGTCATTCCTGGACCGCTATGAGATCCACCAGGTGGGTGGCCGCACGATCCTGGAGTACTGGATC
>DASQVO010000019.1:0-2428 GCA_035640715.1 Streptosporangiaceae bacterium | reverse complement strand
GCAGGCGAGACCGCCGCAGCGGCCGCCGGCAGTGCCGGTGCCGCGCCTGAGGCAGACGCCGCCGAGGCGGATGGCGTGCCGATCGAGATAGACGACATGGCCATCGAGGCTGAGGCCGAGGCGGCTGCCCTGGCCGAGGCGGGCGACAAGCTGGCCGAGGTTGACCTCGACGACCAGACGCCTGCCATGGGCGACTCGGTGCACACGTACCTGAAGTCGATCGGCCGCACCAGCCTGCTCACCGCCGAGCAGGAGGTTGACCTCGCCAAGCGGATCGAGGCCGGCCTGTTCGCCGAGCACAAGCTCGAGACCGAGCCGGACCTGAGCGAAGACTTCCGCCGGGACCTGGAGGCGGTGGCGGAGGACGGCCGGCGGGCCAAGGCGCACATGCTGGAGGCCAACCTCCGGCTTGTCGTGTCGGTGGCGAAGAAGTACACCGACCGAGGCCTGTCACTGCTCGACGTGGTGCAGGAGGGCAACCTCGGCCTGATCCGCGCCGTCGAGAAGTTCGACTACACCAAGGGCTACAAGTTCTCCACCTACGCCATGTGGTGGATCCGGCAGGCCATCCAGCGTGGCTTCGCGGACTCGGCCCGCACCATCCGGCTGCCGGTGCACGTGCTGGAGATGCTCAGCAAGCTGAGCAGGGTCGAGCGCGACATGCACCAGCGGCTCGGCAGGGAGCCGACCCCGGAGGAGCTGGCGGTCGAGCTGGACCGGACCCCCGACCAGATCGAGGAACTGCTCCGCACGAGCCGCCAGCCGATCAGCCTGGACTCGACGATCGGCGAGGACGGCGAGACCAGCATCGGCGACCTGATCGAGGACGTCGACGCGCCCGAGGCGTCGGAGATGGTCGACCGGCAGCTCATGGCCGAGCAGCTCCGGACCGCGCTCGATGCGCTCACACCGCGGGAAGCCACGATCATGTCGATGCGGTTCGGGCTGTACGACGGCAACCCGCACACGCTTGACGAGATTGGCCGGGCCCTCGGCCTGACCAGGGAGCGGATCAGGCAGCTGGAGAAGCAGTCTCTGTCGAAGCTGCGGCACCCCAGCCGCGCGCAGCCGCTACTGGACTTCGCCAGCTAGGCCAGACCACGAAAATGTCCGCAGCCCGCGCCGGGCTGCGGACGTTTTTCATGCCGGACGAGGGCGCGATGGCCCGAACCTCTGATCGGGTGAATGCCTGGCCCCGATCGCGCCACCCGGCAATTCACCGTTCAGAGCCGGTCGGCCTCGGTCAGGTCGATGTCGATAGCGAACGGGAGGCTGACCTTGAGCTGGGCATGGTAGATGCCGGTGAGTGCGTAGCCGTGGGTGGCCGGGTCGAGTTCGTACACGTAGACGCTGGGCACTCCGGAAACGTTCTCCACGCGCCAGAAATGCGGTATTCCCGCCTTCGCGTAGAGTTCGGGTTTCCGCTCCCTGTCGCGTTCCTCGGAATCAGGTGAGACGACCTCAGCGACCAAAAGGAGGTCCGTGGCCTGAAGGGCGGTTGCCTCGGGGCTGACATCCGCGCCGGCGCGGATGACGCTCACGTCCGGTTCCGGGCGCTGGCGGCGCCCGAGGATGACGCTCATCTCCCGGCGGACCCGGACGTCCGCGGGGGCGGCCTGGCGCAAGCCGTTGACGAGCAGATCCATCAGCAGCGTATGAAAGCTCGCCTGGGGGCCCACGAAAACGAGGCTCCCGTCGATCAGTTCGGTATGTGCCGGCAGGTCTGTCAGCCGGTCCAAGTCGCCGGCCGTGAAGCCGCCAGGCGGCGGCATGACCCAGTCGGGCAATGGCGCGGCCGTCATGTTTACTCCTCGGTGGAGGTGGCCCGGACTCACTGGGCGGCAGCGCCGTCAGGCTATCTCATTCCCTGGGATGACCCAGGTGGTCAGGGAGCGGGACGGCGCCTGGGCGGCGGACGCAGGGGTCTCCGGTGTGAGGGAATGCGTGGCATACGAACGCCAACGACAAGCGGACGATAAGCGGTGCCTCGGGCACCGGGAGCAGGCCGAGGGGCCAGTAGATCCACAGCATCGACGAGCAAGTGACGTGACGGCGGACGACTGGGAGCCTGCGACGCGCAGATCGCCGATTACGCGCAACTCGCCGTGCTTGGCCGTCAACACCAAGTCGGGCACAGATCAGCCAGTTATGCACGCCGCCGTGACCGGAGGCGAAGCTGCGCGTAAGCGTCCCGTCAGGCGGTTCGTGTCGCGGTATGCAATGGCGACGCTCTGTAGTCAGCCAGCGCTTCGTCCGAGGCCGTGACCCGCAGGTGCGGCGATGAGCGGGGGTGGTCAGCCGGTCAGGCGGCGTGGGTTTCGAAGCCGACGGAGCCGAGGTCGTGGCCTGGGGTGAGGCGGACGTCAGCGTCCAGCGCTGCTGCAAGATGTCGCAGCAGCGCGATGGTGGGTTCGGTGCCGCCTTCTTC
>DASQVO010000018.1:0-3986 GCA_035640715.1 Streptosporangiaceae bacterium | reverse complement strand
CGTCCAGGCCGACGTCACCGACTACGCCGCGGTCCAGGCCATGGCCGGACGCGTGGCCGACCAGTTCGGTCCGATCACCATTGCGGTCAACAACGCCGGCAACGCCGGTGCCAATCCTGCCGCGGTCGACTCGAAACCGTTCTGGGAGAGCGATCCAGCGTCCTGGGAACCGTTTCTGGCGGTGAACCTGCACGGAGTCATGGCCTGCTCCCGCGCCGTCATCCCCGGCATGATCCACACCGGACACGGGCGCGTGATCACCATCATCAGCGACGCCGGCCGCGTCGGCGAGGCGGGCATGGAGGCCTACTCGGCCGCCAAAGCCGGCGCGGCCGGGCTGATGCGCGCGCTGGCCCGCAGCCTCGGCCGCTATCACATCACCGCCAACAGCGTCGCGATCGGCTTCACCGACACCCCGGCCCTGGCCAGGGTCACCGGCGACCCCGACCTGACCCGCAAGGTGCTGTCGAACTACATCATCCGCCGGGTCGGCCAGCCCAGCGACGCCGCCGCCATGGTGACCTTCCTGGCCTCCCCAGCCGCCAGCTGGATCACCGGGCAGACCTACCCAGTCAACGGAGGCTTCAGTGTCAACCAGTGAACGACCCGCGCAGCCCAGCGGAGCCGACGCCATCCTCACCGAACGGCACGGCGACCACATCCTGATCATCCGGATGCACCGGCCGCACCGCCGTAACGCCTTCGACGGCGCCACCGCCCGCGCGCTGGAAGCGACGATCGACGCCTACGAGGCCGACGATCAGCTCCGCTGCGCCGTCCTGACCGGCTCCGACATTGTGTTCTCTGCCGGTCAGGACCTGATCGCCGCCGCAAACAACGACATGGGTGGCACCCCACGCCGTGGCGGGTTCGGGATCATGGCCCAACCACCGACCAAGCCGATCATCGCCGCCGTCGAAGGCCATGCCCTGGCCGGTGGACTGGAGCTGTGCCTGGCCTGCGACCTGATCGTGGCCGCACGCACTGCCACCATGGGCATCCCCGAGGCCGCCAAGGCTCTGGTCGCCATCGGTGGCGGCTGTTTCCGGCTACCCAAACGAATCCCGTATCACCTGGCCATGGAGCTGGCCATCACCGGCAAAGCATGGCCGGCCACCCGATTCGCCGAACTCGGGCTGGTCAACAGGATCACCGAACCCGGGCAGGCCCTGACCGGTGCACTGGCGCTCGCCGAGGAAGTCCTCGCGGCCGGACCACTGGCCGTGCGGGCCAGCAAACAGATCGTTCAGCACGCCTACGACTGGACCGACTCCGAATCCTGGAACAACCAACGGGAATACGTGGGACCTGTCATGGCCTCCGAGGACCTGCAGGAGGGCCTGCGCGCCTTCGCACAGAAGCGGCTCCCGGTCTGGAAAGGACGCTGACATGCTGATCGAACCAACCCTGCGCTCGGACCTGCTGACCGGGCAGGTCGCCGTCGTCACCGGCGGCGCCCGGGGCATCGGCGGCGCCACCGCCACGACCCTGGCCGCCAACGGCGCCCACGTCGTGATCGCCGAGGTCGACAAGGCCAAAGCCGACGAGACCGTCAACAGTCTCAACACGGCGTTCGGACCCGACACCGCCTCGGCGTTCATCGCCGACCTGGTCGCCCCGGGCGCCTGCGACGAGTTGGTCGCCCACACCCTGCGCACCTTTGGCGCTCTGGACATCGTGGTCAACAACGCCGGCTACGCCTGGGACAGCCGAGTGCACAACATGACCGACGAACAATTCCAGGCGATGCTCGACATCCACCTGATCGTCCCCTTCCGCCTCGCCCGCGCATGCGCGCCCGTCTTTCGCGCAGCCGCCAAGACCGACGCTGACGCGGGCCGGACCCGGCACCGCAAAACCGTCATGGTGTCCTCCATGGCCGGCGCCTGGGGCCTGGACGGCGCAGCCAACTACGCCGCGGCCAAAGCCGGGATGCTCGGCCTGATGCGCACCCTGGCCCAGGAATGGGGTCCGCTACAGGTGAATGTCAACGCCGTCGCCTTCGGCATCATCCAAACCCGTTTCGGGCTCCCCCAATCCGATCACGAAGTCATCCAGACCGGGGGCCGCACCATCCACGTCGGCATGCCAGCCAAACAAGCCCAACGCCTCGGCATACACACCGACCCGGGCCAGGTCGTCACCGACCAGGAAATGTACGCCTCTCGACCGATGCCCGGCATTCCCCTTGGCCGCACCGGCACCATTCGCGAGGCCGCCGACGCCATCTTCTGGCTCTGCTCCCCGCTGTCCGACTACACCACCGGCCAAGTAATCCCCGTCAACGGCGGCGCCCGCGGCGGCATGAGCTAGTCTCCGGGACTGACCAAGAGAATCCCTGCCGCATGGCGCGCTGACCTGGCACAACAGATTCTCCCGCGAACGCGACCATCCCCGATGAGTATGGCTGTAAAACGTTCGGCTCTGCCAAGATTCCGGTGGTGACGGATAGTCACGATCATGCCAGGAGTATCCGCTTGCGGAGCAGGGCGAAGCCGGCCCGGCCGTACATCTGCCGCTTGAGTACCTTAAAAGTTGATGATGCCCTCGGCTGGCCCGTTGCTGTAGGGCAGGGTGAGCCCGGCGATGATGGCGTCGTAGCCGGTCAGCAGGCCTTCGGCGAAGGAGTGCAGGGCGGGCAGATCATCAGCGCGCACGGAGTCGATCCACTGTGGCAGGTCCTGGCCGCGGTGCTCGGTGAGCAGCCCGGCCAAGGCGCGCACGTGGGCGGCGGCGGCCTCCAGTTGCGGGCAGCGCTTGAGGGCGTGCTCCAGGCGGGTGTGCTGGGTGCTGGTGAGGCGGGCCGGATCGGTCATGATCCAGCAGGTGAGGCGGCGGGGTGAGGGCGGCGGATCGTCACCCCCGGCGCGGCCTTGGCCCAGATAGCGGTACAGCAGGGTGGAGCCGCCCTGGTAGCCCATGGCCTTGATCTCCTCAAGCAGCGTCCAGGTGGGGACGTCAGGCTCCTGGGCGCGGCGGTGGCGCAGATAGCCGCGGAAGGGGCCCGCCAGCGTGGTCCGCTGCCGTGATCCTGCGATCAGCTGCCCGGCGTGCTCGGCCCGGGCGTACTTTCTGGCGGTGCTGGGCGACATGTGCAGCCGGCGGGCGATCGCTCCGTTGGGCAGGCCCTGGTTCAGCAGGGCGTGGACGGCTGCGTGCCGCGCGCGGGCCCGCTGCGCCGTGGGCCCCTCGCCCCGCCCGCTCCCGCAGCCCGGCTCGCTGAAGCAGCCACGGTGCGCCACCGCGGTCTTGTGCACCGCCTCGGCCAGGTTCTTCCAGATGTGCCAGCGGCCGTCGGCCTGCAGCGCGTCCGGGGCGCCGTCACGGGCGGCGGCCGCATACGCGGTGGAGCGGTCCCGGCACACCACCCCGGGGTGCTCACGCAGCCAGGCCCCGGAGGTGACCGCGAGCCGGTCTTCCAGCACAGCGATGCACTGGCGGGTGAGGGCGCCGGTGACGACGGTGGCATAGCGGCGGGAGCGGGTCAGGGCGAAGTCGTCCACGCCTGCCACCGCTGGGACGGGGCGGGCCGGCTCGGGCAGGGCCAGCAGCGCGCCCAGCACGGCGGTGCGCGAGATCAGCACGCCCAGCACCGCCAGCAGCGCGGCCCCGGCCCGCCCGGCCAGCGCGATCGCGACCTGCCCCACCACCTGCGCCAGGGCGGGAGTGCGGCGGGCGTAGCGTTCGGCCAGGCCGGGAACCTGTTCGCGGAAGGTCTGGCGCGGGCAGTCCAGGCTGGGGCACACCAGCCGCCGCAGTCTCAGCCCGGTCACCACCGGGACGCCGCTGACGGGGGTGCCGGCCAGGCGCCGCCGGCAGGAGCCATGGACCCTGCCCGTCACCGTCCCGCATGACGGGCAGGCCACCGGGTCACCGCGGCTACGGGCCACCACGCGCACCACAGCACCTGGCGTTCCACCTGCCCGGCTTCTGCCGCTGCCAGGCGCGGGAAGATGACATCCACCATGTCACGGTTACACACCACC
>DASQVO010000017.1:0-14555 GCA_035640715.1 Streptosporangiaceae bacterium | reverse complement strand
TGGCGCCGCTAGAACGCGGGCGACCCACGCCTTGTCACCCTCGGTAAGACCCGGCCGGGAACCCGCGCGTCGTTCGGCCCACGCGGTCAGCAGCGCGGTGAAGCGCGAGTCGCCCTGGCGGGCGACGGCGTCGGCAAGCGTCAACAGGTACCCTGTTCTCACCCTAGGGTCGGCTGCCTGCGCGGCCGCGAGCTCGATGCCGCGGCGGTCGCCAGCCAGGGCCAGCCATTCGACGATGGCGCACCGGTGCGCGGACGGCAGCGCGGCATCCGCGGCTACGGCGGCGAGCACATCCATCGTGCCGGGGTTGCCGGCCCGGACCAGGGCTTCGGCCTCCCAGTTCCACGGCACGGCGCCATGGGCCTCGTCGGCCGGGTCGGCCAGCGCGACCAGGGGCTGGACCGCCCGCATGTCGCCGAGCCTGGCTAGGTCCCAGGCGGCTCGCAGGCGAAGCTCGTCGTCACCGCGGACGGCCGCCAGCTCGGCGAGCGCGTCCGCGGCGCGCCGATCGCCAAGCTCAGCCAATCGCCCGGCCGCCCGCATCCGCTGCGGGCCGGGCACGGTGCGAGACGCACCCGCGATCGTCACCAGCCGGTCCGCGCTGCCCGGGTCAGTCATGTCTGCCAGCCGGTCCACCGCCTTGGCGCGATAGTACGGCTCGTTGTCTTCGTCTCGTCCGGGAAGCTCGGTCAGGAGGACAGCGGCCACGTCCGCGGAGTGTGGCTCGGGCCAGTCGGTGAGCCTTCCATAGATGAAGCCGTGCGGCCTGTCCGCCAGGAGCGTCTTGTACACCCTGACCGCCCTTGGGTCGCCGCTGCTGGCAAGCTGTTCCGCGGCTGTCAGCCAGTCATCGGGGAGATCGGCCTGGGCCAGCGGGATGGTCGAGGCGACCGCCTCCGCGAGCAGGTCCCGGCCGCGCCGGTCACCGAGCGCGATCAGGTTCCTGGCCGCGTGCAGGCGATCCAGCCTCAGCTCCGGGTCCCCGGCCGCCTGGGCGAGCACATCGGAGCCGTTCTGGTCGCCGGTCATCGCCAGCAGGCCCGCCACCGACAGGCGAAGTTCGCGAGCACGCCCGGCGGCCTCGCGGCACCGTTTGGCGCTTTCCTCGCGGAGTTCGGCCCGCAGCTCCGCCCTGGAGGTGTCGAACCATCTCGGCAGCAGCCACATCAAAACGAACGCCGCGCGGTCGGCGAACGGGTTGCCCCGATCTTCGTGTCTATCTTCGGTTTCCGGGTGCGCGAGCACCGCGGTCAGGTGCTCCCGGACGGTAGCCGGCACCCGCGGGTTCAGCCGGACCGACCGCCAGGCGAGAAACGCTAGGAACGCACCACCGGTGAGCCGGTCCCTTTTCAGCACGTCTAGCAGGGTCCTGGTGAACTCCGGCCGGTCGTGCCAGCACGCAAGTACCCAATCCGCAAACGGAACATCTTCTTTATCCTTGGCGCCATGTTCAAGCGCCCGCGCGAGTTCACGCAACCGCCACGGTTCCGGCCAGGGAAGGCGGTCAGCGCGGTGGCCGAACATGAGGCCGCGCAGGCCGTCGCTCAGCCGCCGGTCGCGCGCCAGGTGCCGCGCCGCGAAGAACTCCTGGAGCGTGGCATGCACGAACACGAAATCGTCGCCGTGAGCCACTAGCAACGAGCTGCGGAGCACTTCCTCGCGCACCTGGGCACGCCACTGGATGGCGGACAGGCCGGTGGTCAGCCGCAGCTCTTCGGTCTGCGCGGACAGCCACGCCACGGCACCGCCCGCCCGGGCGCAGAACCGCTCGAACGCCAGCCGGGAGATCAGGCCATCCAGCCCGCCGAGCCGCTGCCGCAGCGCAGCGAGCGCGGCAGGCAGGCGCGGGTCGAGCAGCGATTGCGCCTCGCGCGTGCCCCGATCGCCAGCCGCGTCGCCGCTGGCCCGGCTTTGCCTACGGTGCATCTCCTCGACGATCCGCTCATAGGCCTCCACCCGGCTGGCCGGCAGCATGGCATCGGGCTGGTAGGCGAACAGCTGGGCCAGAATCACCAGCATCAGCGGGATCCGCGCCAGCTCACGCACGCCCCTGCGGTCGAGTTCGCGCGCGAAGCTGGTGGTGGCATGCGCTGCGTCCCGTAGCCCGAGGTCAGCGAACCATCCCCGGACGAGCTCGTCGCGCTGAGCGTCGGTGATCGCGAGCAGTTCGTAGCGTTCTTCCGGCCATCCGGCCGCATCGGCGGGAGGGCGGGACGTTATCACAACCCGGCAGTGGCCTGCCATCTGCGGCCCGAGGGCGGCAAGCAGGTCGAGCACCCGGTTCCGGGACAGCTGGTCACCAACCTCGTCGAGCCCGTCGACCAGCAGCAGCCACCCGGTGCAGTCCGGCGGTGCGGAGGTGAACAGCTCCGCCAGCCACGGGAACTCATCCCGGCCGACCGACCGGAACCTGGCGTTCACCGCGTCCGCCAGGATGTCCGCCGGCCGTAGCGACCCGAGCGGTGAGCCGCCGCACGCGGCCAGGTCGGTCGCCCGCACCAGCACCGGGACCGGCGTCGCATCCGCCGCTCCCCCACGGCCGGCTAGGTCGGCCGCCCAGGATCGCAGCAACCGCGACTTACCCGCGCCGGGACCGCCGAGCAGCCAGCAGTCGCCCTTGGCCGTAAGCACTCCCGCCGCCGACATCCGCTCCGCCCAGGCACCGGGGCCGGCATCACTGGAGGGCCGCTCGGCCTGCTCTGGCTGCTCATTCCGCCCGGCCTCGCCGACGGGCTTGTTGCGCTTGACGTCAACGCCCGTCAGCTGGGGCCCGTTGCCGGCCACCAGGAGCGCGTCTGGCAGGCTACGGGCGAGGCCCGCTGTGGCGATCAGGTAACTGTCTCGTCGCCGACGCCACGCGACTGCGGGCTCGCTCACGTCTAGCAGCGCGACGGTTGTCACCTCGTCGAGCAGCCCGGCGAGGTACTCGGTACGTACTACCCACACGGAGTGGGCCAGCCAGCCGTCGACGCTGTTGTACCGGGCGGACACGACGCCGACGACCAGCCCGTCCGCACGCCGGCAGACCGGTGCCCCGCTCATCCCGGGCAGCACGTCGGCCGACGCCATTCGCCCAAGCCGCACACCATCGTCACGGATCGTCCCGCCCCGCCAGCTGCCCGCGGCTTCGAGGGACCGGTACCCGTGCTCGCGGTCTTCGATCTCTGGCACCGCCACCACGACAACGTCCTCCTGCGAGGGCACCGTGTCGGTGGCGGCGAACCCGGCAACCTTCTCCGGGAGCGAGCGGTTTGTGCGCAACACCGCCAGGTCATGAAGCGAATCCCTGGCCGTCACGCGGGCCTCGAAACCTTCGCCTCCGGCCAAAGGGTCAACGTCGACGGTGGTTCCCTCGGCACGCTGGCCGAGATTGTGGCAGGCCGTCACCAGCACGCCGGGACAGACCTGGAAACAGGTGCCGACCGGGAACCCCGCCTTACTGAGCACCCGTCCCAGGAATCCCGGAACCCGCGGATCCCGCGACTTCCCCATCACGGCCCTGGTAACTGCGGTCCGGCGCCAGTCCTGGCGCCGGTTCCGACGTCACCTCCAGAAGCCGCGGCGATGCCTGGCTGATAGGTGAGCCTGACCTTCAGTGTTGCCTCGCCCGCCGCACTGGCGACGATCACATCACCGGTCACCGAAAACCTGAGCCCGAACTCGATCTCCAGGCAGTCCGGGCGTGCCGCACGCGCGGCCGCCTTCTCGATCGATTCGGCCGTCGATGACGCAATCTCCACGATCGCCCGCTGCGCACGCGCATACGCATCGCCGACTCTGTTCACGGCGGAATCAACGCGGGAGGTGGGCTCTGTGCCTGCCACGGGTTCCGCCTCCACCAGCAGGTCAATGTCGCCCACCCGCACCGGAATCGACCGCCCCATCACCACCACCTCAGCTCATCAGCCACATACTTGAGAAGTGATCTCAGCGAAATAGATCTGGACATTCGGCCTTTATCCTGCCCAAACGGGGACGTCCGGGCAGACACGCGGACGGACCGGGTTGCCCAGACGTGGACGTGGAGCCCCAGTAGAAGAGGTCTCACCACAAGATCAGCTTCCGCTGGAAGGCTCCACGTGATCACCTATCCTGCCACGCTTGACGTCCCCCCGGGAACTGGCGCAGTTCGTCGCGAGGCTGCTGCTGGCCGAGCGCCGGCGGCGCGGTACCCTGCGCGGCAGCCGGGCGCTGACCTGCTTCTGGCAGGCCGTGCTGGGCCTGCGCTGGTTCCGCGACCGCACCACCCCCGAGGCGCTGGCCCGTGACCATGGCATCGCGTGGGCCACTGCGTACCGCCACGTGGAGGAGGTCATCACGGTACTCACCGCGTAAGCGCCTGACCTGCGCGAAGCGCTGGAACGGGCCAGGGGCGAGGGCCTTTCCCACGTGATCCTGGACGGCAAGATCATCCCGGCGGACCGGTGCCGGGAGAAGACCGTCAGCGTAAAGGGCGAGGTCATCGACGTGTGGTACTCCGGCATGGCACACACCCACGGCGGCATCATCCAGGCAGTGCTCGCTCCCGATGGGTTCCCGCTCTGGGTTTCCGATGCCGAGCCCGGCCCGGTGCACGACATCACCGCCGCCCGCCGCCACGCCCTGCCCGCCCTGTACCGGACCGCGGCCACTGCTGACCTGCCCACCCTCGCCGACCCTGGCTACGACGGTGCGGGCATTGGCATCCACATCCCCATCAAGCAGCCCTCCGGCGGGCGGAACCTCGATATTGGCACCCGCACCCGCAACGCCGTGCTGCGCTGCCTGGGCGAACGCGGGTTCGCACTGCTCACCGGCCGCTGGCGCATCCTGCAGCACATCACCGCCAGCCCCAGCAAAATCGGCGACATCGCCCGCGCCGCCCTCGTCCTCACCCATTTCGAATACGGCTACCTCACATGAATTTCGCTGAGATCACCTCAATGAAGCCAAGCAGGGTTTCACCAGTGTCGGCAACTAAAGACCCCGAAAGACCAATCAACCTCTTTCAGGGAAACGCTCCCGATTGCCGAGTCGTTGAGCGGAGTCAAGGCTATCGAGATACTCTTGCGGCATTTATGCATGCATTTTGTATATTTATATATGATCTTATTAATAATTAGCAGCATAAAGGAAAGATTCCCAATCCCGCAGAATCGCCTAGGGCTGACTTGCCAGGACCACCAGTGGCCCTTTCCCGGCGGTGTCTCCCTACATTGGTTATGTCTTCCGTTACAGCACAGTACAATGAACTATTCCTGTTTCGTTTCGCTCGCAAGCGGCCCGGCGGCCTCCGGGCCGTGGCTTCCGGCCATGCTCGGGCCCGCCTGGGGAGGAAAGATGACCGGCGCGACGCGTCCGGCGAGCGCACCGGAGCCGACGATGTCGCGCCGCCACGCGGCGGGCGCCGAAAGTGCCCGCGGGCTGCTGTTCACCGTCCTCGGCGAGTTCGTTCTCCCCTCCGGCCGCGCGGCGTGGACGTCGGCCTTCATCGACCTCTTCGCCCGCATGGGCATAGAGGAGAAAGCAACCCGCCAGGCGCTGATGCGCACGGCCGCCGACGGCTGGCTCACCTCACAGCGCACCGGCCGGCGCACCGTCTGGCACCTGACCGCCAACGCCGAGCGGCTGCTCACAGAGGGAACCGAGCGGATCTACCAGTTCACCGCCGCGGCCCCCGAATGGGACGGCCGATGGCTGCTCGTCCTGGCCAGAGCGCCGGAGACCGAGCGCCCGGCCCGCCACCTGCTGCGCACCCGGCTGAGCTGGGCAGGTCTCGGCAGTCCCGCTCCCGGTGTGTGGATCAGTACGTACCCCGGCCGGCTCGCCGACGTTGAAGGCATTCTGAACGAGGCGGGCGTACTCGAGGATGCGCAGATCTTCCTCGCCGAGCACCGCGGCGGCGGCCGGCTCGAGGCGATGGTCCGGCAGGCATGGGACCTCGAGGCACTCGGAGATCGCTACGAGGAGTTCATCGCCGAGTTCACCGGCCCTGCCCGCAGTGATCCCCTTGTCCGCGTCGTCGAACTGGTGCACGCCTGGCGCAGGTTCCCCTGGACCGATCCCGCCCTGCCCGCAGCCCTGCTCCCTGACCGCTGGATCGGCATCCGTGCCGCCGCGCTCTTCGCCCGCCTGCACGCCAAATGGTCCGCGGACGCGACCGCCGAATGGCGCCGCATCAACGACATCGCCGCCTGAGCAGAGCCGACGGCCAGAATCAGCGTCATCTCGCACCGCCAACGCGGCCCGGCGAAGTCCGGCGGGCCGCTTCGCCGAATCACCTCTACCAGCCCCGCCGCCCTACCGGAGCTGTCACCCACCGACCTGAAGACACTCCACCGGCTGGCCGCCAAGCTGCGTCCCGCCTAGTGCGGTGTCACATACCTTCGCCGGGATGCGGCCCCTGCAGAGCCTGTGCCGCGGCCACGGCTCACTGGTCGTCGGCCAGGCGGGCGGCCCGGGCGTTGAGGTAGCGCTGCTGCGGCAGGCTCATGGCCCGCCGGGCCGCGGCCTGGTAGGCCTCACGCGCCGCCGCGCGCTGGCCGGTCATCTCCAGCAGGTGCGCCCGCACCGCTTCCAGCCGGTGGCCACCGGTGATCCGCCGGTCGGTTCCGAGCCGCCTGAGCAGGTCAAGCCCGGCGCGGGGGCCTTGGACCATTGCGACCGCGACGGCGTGGTTCAGCGCCACCACGGGATTGTCGTTGATGTGCAGGAGCAGCTCGTAAAGCGCCACGATCTGCGGCCAGTCGGTCGTCTCGGAACTCGCGGCTTCGTCGTGGATGGCGGCGATCGCCGCCTGGAGCTGGTAGGGACCAGGGGATCCGTGGGAGAGCGCGCCGGTGATGAGCGCTACGCCCTCGGCGATGTAGCTGGCGTTCCAGCGGCTCCGGTCCTGCTCGGCCAGGGGGATCAGCTCCCCGGCCGGCCCGGTGCGGGCAGGCCGCCGTGCGTCGGTGAGCAGCATGAGCGCGAGCAGCCCGGCCACCTCGCCGTCACCGGGCAGCAGCCGGTAGACGATCCGGGCCAGCCGGATCGCCTCGGCCGACAGGTCAGGGTGCAGCAGGCCGGGCCCGGAGGTAGCCGCGTAACCCTCCGTGAAGATCAGGTAGAGCACGTGCAGGACCACGCTCAGCCGCTGCCCGCGCTCCGGGCGGGCTGGCATCCGGAACGGGATGCCGCTGCCGGCGACCTGCTGCTTGGCCCGGCTGATCCGCCGGGTCATGGTCGCCTCCGGTACCAGGAACGCCCGGGCGATCTGGGCGGTGGTCAGGCCGCCGACCGCCCGCAGGGTCAGCGCGATCTGCGAGGCTGGCGACAACGCGGGATGGCAGCACAGGAACAGCAGGATGAGTGTGTCGTCGGATTCCCTGGCAGGGGAGTCGGCGGGCGGTGCCAGCAATTGATCCGGCAGGATTTGCCGGGCGGTCGCTTCTTCCCGGCGCTGCCGGGCCTGTTCGCTGCGCAGCAGGTCGGTCAGCCGGCGGGAGGCGACCGTGATCAGCCAGCCGCGCGGGTTGCCCGGGATGCCCTCGGCCGGCCATTGGGTGGCGGCCGCCAGCAGCGCCTCCTGCACCGCGTCCTCGGCGGTGTCGAAGTGGCCATAACGCCTTACCACCGCGCCGAGGACCTGCGGCGCCAGCCGCCGCAGGTCCTCGGCCTCGGTATGGCCCACGGTCAGGGCTCCAGCTCGTCCCGGGATTCAGCGACCGGCCGGACGTCCACCATGGCCCGGTCCCGGACATGATCCGGGCCCGGGCAGTTCGTCAGCCTGGCAGCGATCTCGGTCGCCCGGTCGAAGCTGTCACAGTCGACGAGCCAGTAACCGGCCAGGACCTCCTCGGTCTCGGCATACGGCCCGTCCGTCACCACCGGGACACCACCGCGCAGCCGGATCCTCCGGGCGTGAACCGGAGCGGTCAGGCCTTGTGCGTCCACTAGTTCCCCGGATTCGGCCAGATCCTTGCCGAACGACTCCATGAACGCACCCATCGCCGCGAAGTCGGCCGCGGACCAGGACGACTGTCCGCTCACGGCTTTGCCGACCATCCCGTCGTAGTCCTGCTGGGAGCCATACATCAAGATCATGTACTTCATGGTTCCTCCTCGTCGGTTCCGGGCACCTGCTTGGTGCCCTTCACCCGAGACGTCGGGGCCGCGAGCCCATACCGGACACCCTCACCGCCGTAAACTTTCATCACCGCCCACGGGGTCACGGCGGACGCGCGAACGGCTAGCCGGGCGCGGTCTCCTTCACTACCACGCGCCAGCGGGCTTGCGCATCCTCAGACCATTCAGCGCGCAGCTGGGTGAAGACCACGGCGGCTCGCCGGCCGATCCAGTCCGGCAGTAGCTCCTCGGGCAGCTGCGGATCGAGGAAGGGAAAGCGCTGCCACTCGTTGACGAGCTGGACATGCATGAACAGCAGTGGGTCACCGAGAGGCGGGCGCAGGCCGCTGAACCGGATGAGCAGCTGTTCGTATTCGGCACGTACCCCATCGAGGTCCCATGCCCTGGCGACAATTTCATCTTCACGCAGGCCCACCGCCAGCGAGCCGCCGACGAAGGCCAAGGTGGATTCACGCAATCCCAGATTGTTAATGACCTGCTGCGCGCCGGCCTGCCGGTCTGGATGCGGAGATAGCCAGACCCCGGGTGTGGGATTTCCGAATCCCTCCCAGCTCAGCGCTCCGTAGAGTTTCTTTCGCACGGCACGCTGGCTTTGCGGGATGCTAACCAGGACGATCAGCCAGTTACCGTCCCAGGGCGCGGCTTTGGCGCTCATCGAGTAGACCCGCTCGGCACCGGAGGAGATCAGCCGTTTGCCGGCACTAGTGAGCTCCCACTGAACCTCCCGGCCGTGCCGGTGTGCGGTGATCCAGCCAGCCGCCGCTCCCCGCGCGATCGCCTGTCGCGCAGTCTGTTCCTCGATGCCCAGGCCGGTAAGGACGTATAGCAGCGACGCTGTCCACACCGAGTTCGTATTCGGCATGACCAATTCACCGATAATGGTCAGCAGCAGGGAACGGGCGCTTCCGGCGCTTACCTGCGGGCGCCCGGCGGCTGCGTGGCCAGCGAAATCCGCTACCGCTCCTCGTTGCGCCATGTCGTGGTATTACTCCACTCAGCTCGTCGCCAGAGGCTATTTTACTGGCGGCCAGGCTCGCGGCGTGTAGAGCGTTTTCAGGGTCAGAACAGGGCTGCGTTCTGCCGCGAGCGTCAGGCCCTGGCGTAGTGGCGGACGCCGTCTGCGTCGGTTCGCCGCAGCCGTCCTGCGACGACGAGGACGTCGAGGTGGGCCAGCGTCTCGGTCACGGCGAGGCAGCGACTGAACAGGTCGAGCTCATCGAACCGGCGTCCCCGCCGCGTCCAGAGCATCCGGCGGGCAGCGTCGGCGGCCGTGCCCGCTCCCGCGTCAATCGTCTCGCCGATCTGCCGCAGCCGCGTGTCGTGGTGGTCGAGCAGCTCGTCGACACGGGCATGCACGCTCGGCGAGACCGGCCCATGTGCCGGCAGCAGCCGCCGGTCCGGCAGACCGCGCACCAGTTTCAGCGAGTCGAGATAGGCGCGCAGCGGAAGCTCCGCGGGCTTCTGCTCGAATCCGATCGACGGTGTGATTCGCGGCAGCACGTGATCCCCAGCGAACATCACGTCCCGGCCGGCGTCGACGAATACCACGTGGCCGCGAGTGTGCCCCGGCGTTGGGTGCATCTGCCAGGTTCCGGTTTCCAGCTCAACGCACCCCGGAGCGTCGAGCCAGTCGTCCGGGTCGGCCCAGTCGGCCACGTCGTGATCCGGTGATATCTTCCGGAGCTCACGCATGAGGTCGTCGGCACCGCCGCGGTGAAGCTGGGCGAGCAGCCCGGTCCATGGGCTGAGGCCCGGGTCCTGCGCTATGCGCAGCGTGCCGGCTTCATCGCGGCCCAGGCTGATCCGCATTCCGAACTCGCGGCGTAGTGTGACGGCCAGCGTGTAGTGGTCGCGGTGGACGTGCGTGACCAGGAACCGGTGGACGCCAGCGAGACTGCAGTCGAGCACCTTCACGGCCTGTTCGAGCAGTTCACGCGCCTCGGCGAGCGCCCAGCCGGAGTCGACCAGCACCAAGCCTTCACCGTCGCGCGCGGCGTAGACGTTGACCGCCCGCAACCCGTCATGGGGCAGTGGCAGCGGGATCCGGTACAGCCCGGCGCCCACCTCATAGACACCGGGGGCCGTCCAGTCCCCCTCCGGGTCGTCTTGACGTAGCTGCATCACTTGCGGAAACGGTGCAGGACGGGCGGATAAGCGGATTCCTCCATGCTCCAGCGGCTGTTGCCCACCTTCACTCGCCGCACCTCGCCCCGCCAGGGAGCGGGTACGGCTCCAGGGCTCTCTGGCCCTGCACAGCTCCGTTCACCACGACACCATCCATGCTTGGCACCCGACCAGGGTCTACGCTATTGGGTATTGCATATATCCACAAGTAGAAATTTTTGGGATGCGAACGAAGCGCCATCCATGCCTGCAGCGCCCAGAAGGACTGTGGCATCTTCCCGGGCCGCACCTCTCAGGAGTCCCGCATCGGCTCGCGCATTCCCTGGTATCCCGCTGTGGCCGTCCCGCCGTCATATCGCTCGGCCGCGAGCCGGGCGCCTGCCCGTCATTCGGCGCTCACCGCAGCGTTAGTACGCAAACGAATACAGTAAACACTGTGGGTGACCAAGTGCCAGATTACGTCATTCTTTATGGCGCGACGGCAGATGCGCCCAACGGCCGGCTGGCATAGTTGCACAGCCGCGATCTACCCGCATGACCGTCCACAGGCTGTGGATAACTTGCCCGCGAACCATCCTGCGCGCCCCGTCTCCGGCGCGGAGCAAACGGCCTGCCGTAATGCAGTAGATACTGCAATACTGCAACATGGCGGCTCTCGTCATCGCACCGGCGCGCAGTTGATTACCACGTCCGGAGTCGCGCACACACGCTGCGTCAGCACGCCGCAGCCGGCTACCGCAAGGCCGCAGACGCTGCGATAATGCCTAGGTGACTGGTCTAAGCCTCGCCCTGGCGAACCTGAAGCCGGGTACGGGCAAGACCACCTCGGCGGTCTGGCTGGCACACGTTTTCGCGCAGGCCGGGAACAGCGTGCTCCTGGTGGACGCCGACCCATCGGGCAGTGCTCTGGAGTGGTCCGATCTCGCGGCCATGTACCCACGGCTTGCACCGCCGCAGGCGGCGTTCCCGTTCAGGATCGTGGCCCTGCCGTCCCGTGAGCTGCACCGCCGCGTGCCCGAGATCGCCCGGGCCGACGACGTCGTGATCATCGACACGCCACAGCTCGAGGATCATGCCGGTATTGCCCGGTCGGCGCTGCGGTACGTCGACGAGATCCTGATCCCGTGCGCGCCGAGCCCTATTGAAATCAACCGCACCACACCGGTGCGGGATGAGATCTCCGAGATAGCGGCGGTCCGTAGCAGGCCCGCTCGCTCGGCCGTGCTGCTGAACCGGTGCGTTTCACGTGCGCATTCCACAGCCGACGCCCGAGAGGTACTGGAGGGCCTTGGCTATGACGTGCTGCCGACTGCTGTGCCACGGCTAGAGGTTTACGCTCAGAGCTTCGGCATGCCCATTAAGCTCACCGACAACGATGTGTGGCGCCAGGTGGCCCACGAACTGATCGAGCGATGCACTCCCCTCTGCTCGGTGCGGTCATGACCACACAGCGGGAGCAGCGGAAAGCGCAGATGGCCGCCGCGGCGGCGAGGCGCACAGAACCCGATGCACGCCCCGCGGGCCGGACCGCGATCCGATCGAAGCCAGTCAGGATTACCCTCGACCTGAGCCCCGAGCTCTACCGGCAGCTCACCCAGTGGGCGGACTCGGCCGCGATAGCGCTCGATGTGCCGCGCGTCGCCTTGGCGGACGCGGTGCGGGCGATGATCCGGGTCACCACCGAGAATCCCGACGAGGTCCTCGAGCGGCTACGCCGCGATCGGGAGCGGTAACCGCGGCCGAGCTGCAAAACCGCTCCCCTGAGCGGGGCTGACCAGACAGGTGCTCTAGCGCCGGAGTTGCTTCCAGCGGTCAAGGAGTTCCTGACGGCCGATGGCTTCGGCAGAGCCCGATGGACTTCGGTTCGTCAGCCAGAGGAGAAGGTCAGATCGGGTGCCGCGAATGGCCGTGTCTGCCTTGGCGTGCCTGGACACGGCCGTGCCGGCAGCGTCGAGGTCGATCCACCACTCGGTGGGTCCGTCGGTGGCATGGAGATGGAGCGTGCCGCTGAGTTCCCCGGTGGCCTCCTGAGACAGCAGCCCGGGCAGGAACTCGATGATGAACTCCTCGATACCAGCGGCAGCCACATCCCCGTCGAGGGGATTGGGTGGCGGGCCGCCATCGGCAGTGACAGCGTGCTCGGCATCCCAGCGGTGGATGGCGACTTCGACGGCGAGACGTCGATTCCACCAGGCCACACGTCGATCCCCGGTGCTGGAGAAAGTCCATGTCCCGGAATCGGGGTCAGCGGAGCCAAGGACGTCAAGGGTCCGGTCCAGATTGGCGAGGTACCAGCGCGTTAGCTCAGCGGGATCCTCTGGAGCGGGGTCGAGAGTACGCCGACTGACGCGTTCTCTGGATGTGACGACGGCGGCCATCCACATGAGGATGCCGCCCATATGACCGACCAGATCAGCGGCATCCCACTCGGGGCAGTGAGGCACCGTCCGGTCCCAGTCGGTCTGGGCCGCGGCAAGCAAGGAGCGAGCGTCATCCGCGGCTGCATGCAGTAGAGCGGCAGCCTCCATAAGAGAAGTCTGGCATGTCTGCGTGTCAGATTGCGTCAGCATAAACACGATCGGTCCAACCGAATGCCACTTACAAATTCCTTCGGTGTACCCCGTGAGCCGATGCTGGGCCTGTATCCGCACACCCTCCCCCATATCCGAGCCCAGTGCCTGGCTCGGAGCGGCTCCTGGCTCCGGGCCTGCCGAAGATCGACTTGACGGGATCGCAGCATGTGCGGCGAGATGTGCAGCCGCGCGGCGATCGCGTCGGGCCAGCTGCGCGGGCAGCAAATAGCGGATTGCATTCTCATCTTCTCCTCATGGAAGCGCCTTAGCCTCGGGAAGGGGGTGGACGTAGGGAGGGGTAGGCGCTTGCGGATCTTGGTGGTTGAGGATTCAGTGAAGATGGCTGCACTACTCAAACGCGGCCTGGAGGAGGAGGGGTACGCCGTCGATGTGGCCAGCACTGGCGAAGATGGCCTGTGGATGGCGGCGGAGACTCCGAGCGATGTGGTTGTCCTGGACGTCATGCTGCCTGACATGGACGGGTTCGAGGTCTGCCGGCAGATGCGGGAGCGCGGGCAGTGGGCGCCGGTCCTCATGCTCACCGCCCGTGACGGGGTTCCGGACCGGGTCCGCGGTCTGGATGCCGGGGCTGATGACTATCTGACGAAGCCTTTCTCCTTCACCGAGCTTGCCGCGAGAACTAGGGCGCTGCTGCGTCGCGGGGCGCGCGTTCGCCCCGTCCAGCTCACAGCTGGCGACCTCACCCTGGATCCGGCGACCCGGGTCACATGCCGGGGAGAGGCCGCCATCAGCCTCTCGGCCAAGGAGTTCGCCTTGCTCGAGTACTTCATGCGCCACCCAGGCGAGGTGCTGTCACGTACCCGTCTGATCGAGCATGTCTGGGACTTCGCCTACGACGGCGGCTCGAATATTGTTGACGTTTACGTGCGGTACTTGCGGGAGAAAATCGACCGGCCGTTCGGCACGCACTCGCTCGAAACCGTCAGGGGCACCGGGTACCGCCTGCGGGGAAGCACCTCCGATGCGCCTGCCGATTAGGCTTCGCCTGACCTTTGTCTTCACGCTATGCATGGCGGTTCTGCTGACGGTCACGGGCACCTTCGTATACCTGCGGCTCGGCGCGGAATTGCTGCGTAGCACGGACGCGGCCCTGCTCTCCCAAGCCGACGCGGTGGCCGCGGGCCTCGGGCAGCAGGGTGCGGCGTTCAATCCGCCCGCTGCCAGCGCGGGGGGCCTGGGAACCTTCGTCCAGGTACTCGGGGCGGGCGGCAAGGTGCTGGAGTCCTCGCCCGGGTTCGCGGAGCGCCCGGCCGTGCCACCGTCTGCGCTCCCCGGCATCCGGGGACGGGCCTATTTCGACGAAGTGGTCCGTGGGGTAAACGGGACCGCCCGCATCGTGGTGCTTCCCCAGGGCGGCGGCCCACAGTCCGTGTGGGTGCTAGCCGGCACGTCGTCGCAGAACCGGGACAAGGTGCTGTCGGCGCTGCTGGTCCTCATGCTGGCAGGCGGCCCAGTGACGCTGGCACTGGCCGGGCTCGCTGGCTGGGCGGTGGCCGGAGCAGCGCTGCGCCCGGTCGAGCGAATGAGGCAGGAGGCTGATGCGATATCGGTCTCCGACAGGGACCGGCGCTTGCCGATTCCCGCCAGCCGCGACGAGATAGCCCGGCTCGGGAACACTCTCAACGCGATGCTCGGCCGGCTGGAGGCGGCGTTCGACCGGGAGCGCCGGTTCGTCGACGACGCCAGCCACGAGCTGCGCACTCCCCTGGCCATCTTGAAGGCCGAGCTTGA
>DASQVO010000016.1:0-18251 GCA_035640715.1 Streptosporangiaceae bacterium | reverse complement strand
CGGCGGCGACCTCACAGTATTGCATCCGCGCGATCCGGCCGGTCCGGTCGGTCACCCGGTCCAGAGTGCGGTCGTGAAACGCGAGGAGGACGCCGTCCGCGGTGGCGCGGGCATCGGTCTCCAGGTGGGTGTAGCCGAGCCTGACCGCATGGTCGAACGCGGCCCAGGAATTCTCCGGATTATGTGCCGCGCCTCCCCGGTGCGCGAACGCGATGGGGAGCGGGCGGTCTAGATAGGCGATCGGGCGGCGGTGATCAGCGGATGCTCGCAGCACGCTGGCCAGTATCGTGCTCCCTTCAGTACCGCTGGTGAACAGCGCAGGTCATCCTGGCGAGCTTTCGGTGTCAGCCGGTTGATGCGCGCTGCCGTCCGCCCACTCACGGCGGCGGGCCTCAGCGAGCGCTATCGCCGCCGCCACCGCCGCATTCAGAGAGCCTACCCGGCCCACCAGCGGGATGTAGGCGGCCGCGTCGCAGGCCGCGAGCAGCGCGGGGGAGCAGCCGTGGTCCTCGTTGCCGATGGCGATGCACACGTCACCGCCGAGCGGCGCCTCATGCAGCGGGACGGCACCGGAGGCCAGTTCCACGGCGATAACGCGCAGCCCCGCGGCAGCCGCCGCCTTGGCGGCCGAGGCGGCGGAGGTCTCGCGTTCGGCGGACAGGAACCGCTCCGTGCCGAGCGCGGCCTTGCGGGCCGCGGGATGGTCAAGCGGCGCGGTGTTCCCGCACAGCCAGATGTGCTCCACGCCGAACGCCGCCGCCGAGCGTGCGATAGAGCCGACGTTGAACGGCTGAGTCACCGAGTCAAGCAGCAGCGCCAGCCTCGCCTGCGTGGCGCGGCGCCACATCCGGTTGAGCCGCTTGACCTCGGTCGGGCGGAGCTGCCTGGGACGCTCATGGCCGGCGTCGGGGGGGATGGTCACGGGACGCTCTCCCCGTCGGCGGCTGGGCGGCCGCGGCGGGCGGGCCGTTCCTGCCCGGACACGCCGTGGCCGGCGTGGGCGATCTGCAGGACCCGGTAGCCGGCCCGGGCCGCGACCCTTGTCACGTCCCATCCCTGCCCGGCGAGCCACTGGTGCAGCGAGTCGGCGCCCAGGTGACGCTGTGCCACGATGTGGGCGGACCCGCCCGGTTCCAGGCGGGGCAGCCACGTGCCGAGCAGTTCGTGCAGGGCGTGCTTGCCGATGCGGATCGGCGGATTCGACCAGGCGCCGGCGAATGCGGCGGGCAGCGCCGGATCGCCGGGCGTGACACAGCGGACGTTGGCCAGCCCCGCGCGCGCCGCGTTCCGCGCACACAGCTCGAGCGCGCGCTCGTTCACGTCGACGGCCCATACCACTGACCCGGGCGCGCGCACCGCCAGTACCAGGGCGATCGGCCCGTAGCCGCACCCGAGGTCCAGGAGGTCCCCGGCCGGCGGGGGAGCGGGCGCCACATCGAGGAGCAGCCGCGTGCCGGCATCGAGCCGGCCCGGCGAGAACACTCCCGCGTCGGTTTCCAGCTCGAGGTGCACGTCGGGCAGCAGGACGTGCACCCGGCCCGGGCGGTGTGCCGCCTCGGGGCGGGGGCTGAAGTAATGCTGCTCCACAGTTATCCGATGAGTGGGTTCTCGTAGCTGAGCCGACGTTGCCAAGGTGCGTGACCGGGCCTGTTCGCCGGGCTCCGGGTGCCGCGGGCGACAGCCGGTCCCGGCCACCCGCCCGTCAGCGGGGTCCCGGCCGCACGTCCTCGGCGCGGGCGCCAGGCGCTGGCGTGCCGTCGGCTGGTGCGCCCTGGCCGGCGGTGCCGGCCAGGGCCGGGCTGATGTACCGGCGGGTCATCCAGCGCTCGACGACGAACGTCATCACCGGAATCGTCCCAGCCAGCAGCAGGACCAGCGTCGGGCCCTTGGCCAGCTTCAGGCGCGAGGCGAGCAGCCAGGCCATCACGATGTAGACGATGTACAGGTAGCCGTGCACCGTCCCGACCTGGTTCACGATGAAGGTCTGGTTCGCGGCGACCTGAAGCGGGATCCCGATGAAGCAGACGATGATGATCAGCACGCCGGTGATGTAGGCCATCACGCGGTAACGGAGCACGGCTGCTCGCACCGGTGCCACCTCCTGATTCCCTTGCTCGGCGGCGCTGGCCTTCCCCGGCGGCCCGCTGACGCGGATGCGGTGCCCGCACCAATGATGTGCCCAGCCGGTCAGCGGAGGCCGTGCCAGCGGCCGTGGCCCTTGACCTCTTCGTTGAGCTTGGCCAGGTAAGCGTTGTAGGCGGCGAGCTCCGGATCCTCGGGCTCCCCGGCATCGTCGGACATACTACCCGCCGTAGTTGGCAGGCCGTCGGCGGCCATGGCTCCTTCGGGCAGGTCGGGTGCCGCGGACTCGGTGACCGCGCCGCTGCGGACATGGAACTCATCGCGGATCGTCTTGCCCCAGAAGATGGCGCCCATGATGGCGAAGATCGGCCACTCGAACGTGTACCCCCAGCTCAGGCCGTTGCCCGCGAGCGCACGGTGGAACTGCCAGTCGCCGAGCCAGCACATCCCCCAGAAGGCCACCACCGCGAACGCGTGCCAGGCAAGCCACCTAGGCGATATGAGGAACCGCCACCTGGGGGCAGACCCGGCCTTGTCCATGCCATGAGGGTACTCAACCGCTGGCCTGCGAGCGTGCGGGAGTGAGCAGAGGTCACACGAGTGCCGCTGCCATCATCCGGATTTGGGCCACTGAGCACGATTCTGATAACGGCACCCGGCGATAAGCAGCGCGGAGCGTCCGAAAAGCGGCGGAGCGTCCGGACGCTCCGCCGGCGCCACGAGGTGTACGCGCGGCAGTCAGGCGTCAGAGCGCCAGCTCGAATGTCATCATGTCCCGGCCCGGGCCGTTGTAGTCGCGCACCGGGCCGCTGACAGTGAAGCCCATGGCCTGGTGGAAGCGGATGGACCCATGGTTGCCGGGTGAGGTGATCGCCCGGACGACGCTCCGCCCGTCGGCGCGCGCGGCGGAAATGAACTGCTGGTACAGGCGCCGCGCCAGGCCCGTGCCGCGGCAGCGGGGATGAACGCCGGCGAAGTGGATGTAGGCCTCGGCGGGGCGGCTGGGCGAGGCAAACCCGACGAGGAAGCCCACCAGCTCACCGTCATGCTCGGCAACCAGGCTGGAGCCGGCGAAATGATCCAGGAACAGCCTCGGCAGGGCCGCTGCCACCGGCCGGCCCCACCACGGGTCAACGGCATTGACAATGGCGTCATAATCGGCGGCGCTAGCGCGCCGTACCAGTGGCTCCTTACCCACGGCAGAGATTCTCCCAGCCGCGCCCTGGCATGAGCATGGGTGTGATGAGCACGGTTTGGCATGATCATGGTGCCGTGTTGAGGATAATCGGCGCATGGCGATGGCGGACGTTATCCTCTCCCGGTGGCACGGGCTGTCGGGAAAGCTCCCGGACAAGCTGGAAGACCTGCGCGGCCCCCGCCACGGAATCGTCGTCCTGCCCGTGCATCTCACCTGGCACGGGCTGCGGGAGTTCGATGTCTCAGAGGATGAGCCGCGGCTTGTTCTCTACAGCATCGTGCTGAGCAAGGGCCGGCGCAACGACCTGGCCCGGTTCCTCAACGCCGGGCGGCTCGCGGAGGACTGGCCGAGGCTGCGTTCCGTGCTCAGCCACCGGATGCGCAAGACCTGCGAGCGCAGGTTCGGGCTGCGTACCGGAGCGTGACGCCGGCGCGGGCCGACCGCGTGCGCCCGGCGCCCGCGGGGTGCTTAACCTGGTCTTTCACGGGCCCTAGTTCGCCGTGGGCCTGATTCCGGACGAGTGCCGATTCCCGGCGGGCCCGCTCGCTGCGGCAGGCCAGCTGACCGGGTCACGCACGGCTGTGACAGGGTTGCCTTATGCGAAAATACGTGATCATGGGGGTGCAGGGCAGCGGGAAGGGCACGCAGAGCCACCTGCTGGCCGCGGACCTCGATCTCGTGCATATCAGCGTCGGCGACATCTTCCGATGGAACGTGCAGAACCATACCAAGATGGGGGCGCAGGTACGGCGGACCATGGCGGAAGGGAAGCTGGTCGGCGACGATCTGGCCGAGTCGGTGGTCCGTGACCGCCTCACGCAGCACGACTGGAACTACGGATTCATCATCGATGGCTTCCCGAGGAACCGGCGGCAGGCCGAGTTTTTCCTTGAGAGCTACGACATCGACGCCGTGATCTACCTGGACCTGCCCGACAGTGAGGTCAGGCGCCGGGTGCTCGCCCGGCGGCTCTGCTCCAACTGCGGCATGGACTACAACCTGCTCGCCAACAGCCCCGCCGTCCCCGGTAAGTGCGACGTCTGCGGCGGCGACCTGGTCAGGCGGGAAGACGACACCGAAGAGGCTCTCGCCGTGCGGCTGAAGGAGTACCACGAGAAGACCAACCCCGTGCTGGACTTGTTCCGGCGCAAGGAGTATGTGGTCACCGTCGACGCCCGGCCGGCACCGGAGGTCGTCCAGCAGGAGATAAGGCAACGGCTCGGGCTGCCGCCACTGCGGAAGCCGGGGACCGGCAAAGACACAGCAGGCATAGGCATGAAGGCGACGGATAGAGAGACGGATAAAGATACGAAAGCAGGAACTGCCGAAAGCGCAAGGTGAGAGCTGTGCGAGAGATCGCAGTCTTCAGCGGGAGCGCCCATCCCGGTCTCGCCGCCGAGATCTGCGCGCACCTGGCGGTCCCGCTGTATCCCGTCCGCATCCAGCGCTTCGCCAACGACTGCCTGCAGGTCCAGTTGCAGTCAAACTGCCGGGAGCGGGACGTCTTCCTCATCCAGCCGCTGGTCCCGCCGGTCCAGGAGAACCTCGTCGAGCTGCTGCTGATGGCGGATGCCGCACGAGGGGCCTCAGCTGCCCGGGTAACGGTCGTCATGCCCCATTACGCCTATGCCCGCTCAGATAAGAAGGATGAGCCGCGGATCTCGATAGCGGGCCGCCTCGTTGCCGACCTGCTGGCCGCCGCCGGCGCGAACCGGGCACTGACGATGACATTGCACTCGCCGCAGGTACACGGCTTCTTTTCGATGCCCGTCGACCACCTGCACGCGCTGCGTGAGCTGGCCGCGTATTTCCGCGGCCGCAATCTGGCCGATGCGGTGGTGGTCTCGCCGGACCTTGGCTACGCGAAGAGCGCCGCGGTGTTCGGCCGTCGCCTGGGGCTGCCGGTCGCGGCCGGCGCGAAGCAGCGCTTCAGTGATGACGACGTCACCATCAGCTCGATCATCGGTGACGTATCGGGCCGTGACGTCATTGTCATTGACGATGAGATCGTCCGTGGCACCACGCTGATGGAGCTGCTGGCCCGGCTGCGCGAGCAGGATGTGCGCTCCGTGCGCATCGCCTGCACTCACGGGCTCTTCGCCGACGGCGCGCTGGGCAAGCTCGCCGCGCAGCCTGACGTCGAGGAGATCGTCTGCACCGACACGGTGCCCCTGCCCGGCCACGTGCGCGATCCCAAGCTGCACGTCATCTCGGTGGCTCCGGCGCTGGCAGAGGCCATCCGCCGGATCCATGACGGTGAGTCGGTCAGCGCCCTGTTCGACCAGTCCTGACCGGATCCGCCGGGACTGGCCGAACAGGCGCGGCCAGCCCCGGGCCGGTGGCCGCCCCGCCGGGAGGCCCGCCTCAGCCGGGCGCCCCGGCGCCGTCGCCGGCCACGTCGACGATCCACGCGAGGACGAATGCTTCCTCGCGCCACGCGTCGTACCGGCCGCTGCGCCCGCCGTGTCCCGCGTCCATCTCCGTTTTCAGCAGGAACGGGCCGCCCCTGGCGCCCGCCTGCAGCCTGGCGACCCACTTCGCCGGCTCCCGGTAGAGGACACGCGTGTCATTGAGGCTGGTCACCGCCAGGATCGGCGGGTACTCCGCGGCCGTGGTGTTCTCATACGGCGTGTACGACTTCATGTAGGCGTATACCTGTGGGTCGTGCAGGGGATCGCCCCACTCCTCCCACTCCGTTACCGTCAGCGGCAGCGAGGGGTCGAGGATCGTGTTGAGCGCGTCCACGAACGGCACCTGCGCCACGATGCCGGCGAACGCCTCCGGCGCCAGGTTAGCCACCGCTCCCATCAGCAGGCCGCCGGCTGACCCGCCACGCGCCACCAGGCGGCGCGGTGACGTCCACCCCTGCCGCGCCAGGTGCTCCGCGCACGCCACGAAATCAGTGAAGGTGTTCTTCTTCCGGAGCAGCTTGCCGTCCTCATACCAGCCGCGGCCGAGCTCGCCGCCGCCGCGCACGTGCGCGATCGCGAAAACGAAGCCGCGGTCGAGCAGGGACAGCCGGGAGATGGAGAACTGCGGGTCGGCCGAGAGCTCGTAACTGCCGTATCCGTACAGCAGGCACGGCGCGCTGCCGTCGCGCGGCGTGCCCTGGCGGCAGACGAGCGAGATGGGGATCCGCGCGCCGTCGGCGGCGATCGCCCATTCCCGGTGCTGCTCATAGTCGCCCGGCTGATAACCGGCGGAGCCCAGGGGAAGCACCGGCTGGCGCCGCAGCAGTGTCAGCCCGCCGGTCGTCATGTCGCAGTCGTAGACCGAATCCGGTGTCAGCAGGGACGTGTAGCGCAGCCGGTAGAGCGAGGAGGCATGCTCGGGATTCGGGCCCGGCGATACGGTGTAGACGGGTTCCGGGAAGGCCACGTCGTGCTCGCTGCCGTCGGCCCGGATAATCCTCAGGCCGGTGAGGCCGTCCCGCCGGAAGTACACCGCCAGGAACTCCGCGAAGGCGTCCACGCCCAGCAGGCGGGTGTCGCCGCGGTGGCCGATGAGGGGCGTCCACGCGGCCGGATCCGAGACCGGCGCGGATGCGAGCGCGAAATTCTGTGCGTGGTCGTTGTGCAGGATGAGCAGCCGCTCCGTGCCGTCCGGGCCGGCCTGGTGCTCCACCTCGTATTCCACGCCTTGCCTGCGGGGCGCGACAACGGTGAGCTCGCCGCCGGGCGCTGCCGCGTCGAGCAGCCACACCTCGCTGGTCACCTTGCTCGCGGACGTGATGCACAGGAAGCGCTCGCTGCGCGTGAGCTCCACGCTGACCCAGAACCGCTCGTCCGGCTCCTCGAAGAGGATGCTGTCCTCCGCATGCGGCGTGCCCACCGTGTGCCGCCACACGCGCCAGGGCCGCCAGGCATCGTCGACCGTGACGTAGAACAAGGCCGAGCCGTCCCGGGACCATGCGCAACCGTAGAAGGTGCCCGGGATCTCATCGGGCAGTGATTCGCCGGTCGCGAGGTCCTTGATCCGCAGCGTGAACCGCTCGTCGCCGGAGAAGTCAGTCGAATAGGCCAGCAACCGCGCGTCGGGGCTGACGCGGAAGGCGCCGAGCGCGAAGAACGGGGAATCACCCGCGAGGGCGTTCGCGTCCAGCAGCACCTCCTCGCCGGGCAGCGGGCTGCCGTCGGCGGCCAGCGGCGGCCCGGCGTCGTCCGGCAGCACGCGGCGTCGGCACTGCAGCGCGTACTGCTGCCCCTCGACCGTCCGCGCGTAATACCACCAGTCCCCCTTGCGCATGGGCACCGAAAGGTCCGTCTCCTGAGTGCGTGCCTTGATCTCGCCGAAGATCGCCTCGCGCAGGCCCTCCTCACTGGCGGTCAGCGCCTCGGTGTAGGAATTCTCCTCTTTGAGGTAGGCGATCGTGTCCGGGTCGTCCTTGTCGGCGAGCCACGCGTAGGGGTCGATGACACTGTCCCCGTGGTGGGTGCGGACGGTCGGCACCTGCTTGGCGGCCGGGGGCAGCGGCGCGCCGGGCGCGTCCGCCAGCCGCCGGATCGAGGCCGCCGCAGCGGCTGGTGAATGGCCCGTGGCTTGCTCGGCACTCATGTGCCCTGAGCTTACGAGAGGCTGGCCGGGTCCCGGCGCGCGCCTGCGTCTATTTATCATCAAGTCGATGCGGCGTGAATCTTCGACGGTGGTGGCCGTGGTCGGCGAGGTGCGGGAGCCGCTTCTCGCCGAGCTGACCCGGTCCCCGAACGTCACTTTGGCCAGGCCGCCCGAGGACGAAGACGACGGCCTCGAGGCCGCCGCGCAGGCCCTGCGCAAGGCGGCCGGCAGTGCCGCGCCCTACGTCCTGGTCCCGGCCGACCCGCTGGCCGGGGTGGTGTCGGAGTGGCAGGCCATGTGGGACGTGGCCCAGGGCCAGCGGGGAGCGGCGCCATTCGAGGCGAAGGCGCGGGAAGCTGTGGCCGCATGGCGTGCCGGGCGGTTTGAACTGCCCGATTACTATCTAGTACTCGCCCGGGCCAATGCGGAGGGCGGCGGCCCGGACGCCTATCTCGGCCCGCTCCGCGCCGCACGGCCGCGGCGGGTGGCTGTGGTACCGGCAGGCGGCGGCCCGGGAGAGGCCGCCCGGGTCCTTGATGCCCTCCGGAGCCTGCCTCACGGCCCCTGGTGGCCGCCGGTGGATGAGCTCATCGACAGCATCCGCCGGTTCTTCGCCGGCGGCCTGGCCGAGGGGGAAGGCTCCGGGCGCGGTGCGGAAGTCCTGGCCGCCCGGGAACCGGCGGCCTCCCGGCCGGCGCCGCCGGGATTGGCGCGGTCCTAGCAGGCCAGCACCGCCAGCCCGGTGGCTCTGATATTCATGGCAGCGTTGACGTCCCGTTACGGGGTCGCGGCACCGCGTTAAAAGACCCGGAGCTCAACCCGGCGTGCGGCCAGTGCGGCCGGCGGCGGGAACCGGGGAAGCGGTGATGTTCAGCGATGAGGTTCTTTCACGATGTCCCGCTCCTGTCCGAGATGCAGAAACCAGCTAGGGCACCCCGCTGCCTAGCCGGTGCGCTGTGGCATCCATCGTGCGGGGGCACTGATCTCGGTACCAGCGAGGTCAGCTCTCCCCGCGTGGACGGACGCGTGGGCCACCCTCGCCCCTGGATGCGCCAGGGGTGATGACACGCCCGGGGCGCGCACGGCACGATAATATTCACACGATATCGGACATGCAATAATCAGGGCCGCGCAGCATCGTGAACATAAGGGGCGCTCAAGGCAAACGCGAGCGCCCGCTAAGGTGCACCTCAGGCAAATAGCCAGCCAAAGGCCATCGGCCAGGCCCTCGCCGACGCGGGCGAGCGGATTCGCGCGGCCGAAGCCACCCTGTGGGCCCCTCGCCGGTCCAAGGTCACAACCTGGGGGCGCGGTAGCAACGGAGCGACGAACACCGCCAAGACGTCCAGTTTGCTGAACATCGCCGACGCGCGAGGGTCAGCGTGGCCGGAACGGGTTGCCGGTGTAGGCAGGCGGCTGATTGATCTCGCCGCGTCGGTGGCGCTCGGACTGCCAGGCGTCCCAGGCCCGCTCCAGTTGCAGGGTGGACGAGGCCGGCAGTTTCTTGCGCGCGCAAAAGTCCCGGAAGTCCAGGTCAGGCTCGGCCAGTCGGCGGCGCAGTCCGGCTCGCCGGTCCGGCAGCACCGCAGCGCGGTCGAGGTCGGCGACCCGGCGGGTGCGGGCGAGCTCGTCGAGGTCGCTGGCGATGCGGCCGGCCACCGCGCGCACCCGCTGCAGGTCGACGGCGACGTGGGCGGTGCCGGGCCACTCGTCGGCTGGCCGCAGGTTGACCGCTGGTGGATACCGGCCGGCGTCGATCTGGGCGAGCCAATCCGCGCAGCGCCGAAGCCAGGAAACCTCGTCACTGATGCGGTCGGCGATCTCCGCCCGGCCGTCCAGCTCCGCGTCTTCGCCGGCATCGGGGTCTTCCGGTGCTGGCCAGCCCGACAATCGCAGCTCGCCGAGCCCGGAACTCCTACAGGTCCGGCCAAGTGCAAAGTAGCACCGTCGGCCGCGCTGACCATGCTCTCGGAAGTCGTGAGCTGGGCCTACGTGGGCGTCCTAGCCTTGGTTCCCGGAACTCCAACGCCCGAGGACTTCCGAGAACGAGTCCTTCTCGAAAGCCACCGCATCAGTGGTGACCAGCGCAGATGCATCTACTTTGCGCCCTGCCGGAGCTGTAGGAGTTCGAGGCCATGAAGCGTTGCCAGCACATCCTCGCGCCCGCTCAGGGTTGCACCTCAGGAATGCTGATAACAGCAAGAAGCATCCGAGATGAGCTGGGATCCCGCTCGCTGCCGAGTAAGGATTCGGGCCGAACCGATTGTTCCGGAACGATTCGGGCCGATTCGACCTGGACCACATGTCGGCAGGAGACCCGGACAGCACAAACGGCGTTTTGGCATAGCGCCGGGTGCCGGGCACAGCCCTGCATCCGGCATAGGCGCTCGCGGCGCGCCGCGAGCTACCGCCGGCCCTCCGGCCGCCCCAGGCTTCTTATGGGCGATCCACTCGGTGTTCGCGGTACCCGGCGGCGCGCCCGGAGGCCCGTCAGTGCCGGGGCCAGGCGGCGAACCGCTCCCGCAGCCTGGCAACCTCCTGCGGACCGTACCCCTGGGGGGCGAACGCCCGGTCGGGCATCTGGTCCAGCCGCCGCCCGGCGTCAGCGAAGTCCCGATCGGTCAGGCCTGGATCGAGGTGCTTGGCAAGGGCGATGAGCTGACCGGGGGTGTAGCGCTGCAGCGCGGCCGCCACATCGACGTAGTCGCGCGGTTCTACCCGGCTCGCCAGCGCCGCCACCTTTAGCCCCAGAACGTCCTGCAGGTCCAGCACGGGGCCGATGTCCATGGTGACCGGCCCGCGCGCCCGGTCGAAGTAGGACATTTGCAGCACCGTCTGCTGCCCGTCAGGGGCGGTGACCTTCCACTCGGCCAGGCCCTGGCCCATCCCGTCGAAGAGGTCCGACAGCCCGCCGGTCTTGTCCTGCCGGTCGATGTCATACCCGGCGTCGCGTAGTGCGGCTTCCACCGCGCCGGCCGCGTCCTCAACACCGCCAGGCTGATCGGTGAACACATCCACGTCGGCGGTGTACCGGTCGATCACCCCATGCGCGATGAGAGCGTTACCGCCCGCCAGGGCGAACCCGTACCGGCCCGCCGCGCGGAGCACGACCGCCGCGATCTGGCGGTGCAGTTCACTGACCGGCATCAGGCCGCCCGGTCGCGGGCGGCCCGCAGGACCGGGTGATGCTCCTCCCATGCCTGCCGCACACCCCTGGGCAGCCACAGGTCAGGCCAGATGGCGATCAGCTTCTCACCGTTCAGGTAAGTGGCTAGTTCTTCGGGGTAGATCGCTTCCCGGAGCACGGTCTGGTACATCCACTGCAGCATGAACGGGTCGGCGAGGTCGAAGCTGTGGTCGGGGCTGCTCCAGTACAGCCGCTGAGGCAGCTTGACCGTGCCCTCGGCGGGGCCGTGCAGATCCGCCAGGTTGTCGATCACCAGCGCGGCCCGCCCGGGCCGGGACTGGTGCTGTGCCTGGTGCGCGGTGGCTTGCGCGGTGCCCATAGGGCTCAGGGTAGCCTGCCTGGCCCCGCCAGGCTCGCCGTCAAACGTGGTTACCATCTAGGATCCAGGCCAATGCACGGTATCGTAACTCCGTTCTAATGCTAACACGGTGGCGTGTTTTCGCTTACCTTCGGTTATTCGTGGCCGTCCCCGGGACATAGCGAGTTCGCCGACTTCCCGCAGGCAGCTCTTCTGGCGTTCAATCTCCTCGTGCACTGCCGCGACGAGCGGGGTGCGGAATTCGCCGTAGTGGTAGCTGGACCGCTCATACTCGCCGTAGAAGGCGATGTCCCAGCCGATGATGTCGATGTCGGCCTCAGCGGCCACGTCCCGCAGCCGCGCCGAATAGCTAGCTATGGGCCCCGGCCCGGGAGCATCTCACTGTGATATCTCACCGCGGGATTGACCTGAGCGTTCCGGAAGGCTCCCGCTCCCGGGGAAGAAGGGGGCGGATCCCCCGCTAAGCCGCGGCCGTTATCCCACGCTGCGGCCGCGGCTCACGATGGAATGTCGGTCTCGGGGATTACGGTGCCGGACGTGGAGGACCTTACATGCTTGGCTGCCGCGGTCACCGAGTTCGCGGCGGGGAATAACTTGATGATCGTGCCGGCCGTCCCGGAGCACGACTACGGGCCGGAGGTCTGCCTCAGCCCCGATGCGCTGGACCTGCCAGGGTTCCTGGCCCTGGCGGGCAAGCTGGGCGGCGGGGTGCTGTACCTGCAAGCCGTGCCGTTCGACCCGGGCAGCGACGATGACCAGCCAGAAGACCCGCCCGCGCAGCTGGTCGGACACAAGGGGCAGACCGGTCAGGTCAGCGTCGCGTTCGCGGCCAACGGCGTCCTGCATTTCTGGGAGCACCGCACAGCCTGGTACAGGAGTGGCAGGACCTTACCGAGAGCCAGCCGGCGCGGCGCGACCCCGACTTGGATGACACCATCGAGGCAGAGCGGCTCAGCGAGGAGGATCGGGCCCGGCTGGCCGACGAACTGGCCAGCACGATACTGGCCGACCCGCAGTTCCGGGCCGCCCCACGAAGTGACCGGCAGCGCCTTGCCCGGCTGGCTATCCGCCGGGGAACCGACTGGTTGGCTGCCCGTGACGCGACCCTTCAGGCGTGCGACCGGGCGCAGGAAATGACCGAGGCCGTCTACGAGCAGATCAATGGCCGACTCGACGAGCTGGCCGCGGAACTGCTGGCCAGCCCCGCATACCAGCAGGCCAGCTCAGCCGTCGCCCGCAAGCAGGCCGCAGTGCGGCTTCTGATCGCTCACGCGGATGGGTTCAGCCCGCCGGCACTCGTACGAGACGAGCTGCATGCCCGAGCCCAGCGGCTCAGGAAAGCCAAAGGCGACGGGCTGTTCTGACGAACGGCCCACGGTTTGCTGGCCCGCACAGCAGCGGCTGGCTTTCAGGAAACCAACGTTTATTGAAGATCCTGGAGCCCGCCGCCCAGACGGCCCGGAAGCCTCCAAAAAATCCTTCAATAACCCCGGTCCTTCAGCAACCTCCGGGCACCGTTTGCTGAAAGGATGACGGGCGTGACCGACGCCCCGCAGCTGCCCACCAGCCCGCTGGAGGCCTTCCCCGCCCGGCCCACCGAGATCCGCATCGGCTATGCCCGCGTGTCCACCAGCGGGCAGAACCTGGAACGCCAGCTCGACGCGCTGGCCGCCGCCGGGTGCCGGCGGATCTTCGCCGACAAGAAATCCGGCAAGAACGCGCTGCGCCCCGAGCTCGAGGCCTGCCACGCCTTCCTTCAGCCCGGCGACACCCTGGTCGTCCCCTCCCTCGACCGTTACGGCCGGTCCCTGCACGACCTGATCACCATGGTCGCTGAGCTCCGCACCCGCGAGATCGGGTTCACCTCGCTGCACGAGAACCTCGACACCACCACGCCCGGCGGCCGCCTGGTCTTCCACGTCTTCGCCGCCCTGGCCGAGTTCATCCGCGAGCTCATCGTCGCGGGCACCAGGGAAGGCCTGGCCGCCGCCCGGGCCCGCGGCCGCACCGGCGGCCGCCCCACCGTCATCACTCCCGAGATCATCCGCGCCGCCCGCGACATGCTGCCCAACCCCGGCCACTCCATCACCTCGATTGCCAAGCTGCTCGGCGTCAGCCCCGGCACCCTCGACAACCACATCCCCGACCTGCGGGAGCTGCGGGCAATCGCGGCGACAACAGCCCAGCCGGGCGGCATGCGGCCGGTGCGGGCCCGCCTCACCGGGCCGGGCAGCGGGACACCTCCCGAACTGATGCAGCGCCTGCAAGCAGACCACTGACGACACACCACCGGGGGCGGGCTCGTGACGGGTCTCGAGGAACAATGGAACGGTCAGTGGCGATAACGAGGCGCCGGGGGCAGCGATAACGCCATCCAGCGGTCCGATGCGCCCGACGGTCAGCGTGCCGTCTGCCAACCAGACCATCCGGCCGCAGAGACCGGGCCATGGCCTCCGCCACCGCTAATCGTTGATCTTGCGCTGGAATTTAGGCGAGCCCGTTACGGCCGCCGCTAGGCCAGCGCGCGGCTGGTGGCAGCTGGTGCCGCTGTGTTATGACGATTACGTGGAGGCCCGGGACGATTACGTGGAGGTCCGGCGCTGGCTCAGCCGGGACCGCCTCGCAGTAGCAGCTGCACTCGCGGCCCCGCTGGCGCTGATTGCCATCCTCGTCCCATTCCGGGCCAGCTTTCCCAACACCGACGCAGCCCTGACCCTGATACTGGTCGTGGTCGCCGTGGCTGCGATCGGGTACCGCCTGGCCGGTGTCCTGGCGGCGTTGTCGGCCGCGGCATGGTTCGACTTCTTCCTCACCTACCCCTACGAGCGGTTCAACATCACCCGCCGGGCGGACATCGAGACCACCATCTTGCTCTTGGTCATCGGCGTTGCGGTGACCGAACTGGCGGTCTGGGGACGTCAGCAGCACGCGGCCGCCGCGATCGCCAACGCCAGGGCGCAGGCCGAGCTGACGGCATCGCGGGCGCGCATCGCCGCCACTGCCGATGAGACCAGACGCCGCATCGAGCGGGATCTGCACGACGGCGCGCAGCAGCGGCTCGTCTCGCTCGTGCTGCAGTTGCGGGCGGCGCAGGCGGCGGTGCCGGCCGAGCTCGGCGAGCTCCGCGCGGAGCTCGACCGTGTGGCTGCCGGGCTGACGAGCGCGCTCGAGGAACTGCGCGAGTACGCGCGCGGGATCCATCCGGCGATCCTGGCCGAACGTGGTCTCGGTCCCGCGCTCAGGGCGCTCGCTCGCCGCTCATCCGTCCCGGTGGAACTCGACGTGCGGACGAAGGCGCGGCTGCCCGAGCGTGTCGAGCTCACGGCGTACTACGCCGTCTCCGAGGCGCTGGCGAACGCAGTCAAGCATGCGAACGCCTCAGCTGTGCACGTCGCCGTCGATGTAGTCGGCGGGGTCGTGCGGGTTTTGGTCAGCGACGACGGAGTCGGCGGAGCGGATCCGGCGCGCGGCTCCGGCCTGGTCGGCCTCAAAGATCGCGTGGAAGCCGCCGGCGGAACATTGATCGTGCAAAGCTGCCCTGGCGAGGGCACGCGCCTCGTCGTCGAACTTCCGGTCGTGCCGGTCCGCCGCCGAATTCGAGCTACCGGTAGTTTGTTGGATCAAGGCGGGGTGTAGAGGTGCAGGCTGTGGCCTGCGGTGACGGCGTCGATCAGGGCCTGGAGCTCAGCGGGCGGGAGCGCCTTGGACCATGCCTGCCACCAGCGCGTGAGCGTGATGGCGGGGGTCAGCCAGCTGCGGACGGCGCGGAGCGCCCGGGGCCAGCGTGGCGCGGGGGGCTGTGGCGGGCCGGGGGCGGGCCCCCCTCTCTCCGGGGCGGTCCTCCGCGGCGGGTTCTGCCTGGCCGGCCGGGGCCGCCGCTTCGTCCTGGCCGGTGAGCCAGGCCTGCCAGCAGAAGGAGAACGCGCAGGCCACCAGCGCCTAGTGGCGGCGGATCGCGGTATCGGAGCGGACCTGGAAATCGGCCCAGCCCAGCTCGTCCTTGTGGTCACCGTGACGATCCCGCTATCGGTCTTGCCGTACCGGCCCAGCCACTGCCGGCCCACATGCGCGGTCGCCGTGCCGTCCTTACGGTCCCCGGAATCATCGATCACCAGCACCCCGTGCCCGTGCGGCGCGGTGGCCGGATCATCGAGCAGCATCTGCATCCGCCTGGCATTGACCGCATCGGGATCCCAGCACGACTCCGAGATGAAGTACTGCAGCCGCTGCACCGCCGGATGCTGCTCCCCGGCCACCGGCTCCGCCCCCGCCAAAGCGGTCAGCGTCTTGTTCCGCTCCCGCGGCGCCAGCAGCCCGGCCAGGTACTCCCGGAACCCCCGCCGCTGCCCCAGCGCTGGGAACAGGTCATCAAACCGTGCCGCATACCCCTCCAGCGGGCCCGGCGCCGGTGGGCACGGCAATTGCTTCGTCATCACAAGCTCCCCCGTCAGGAAGCATCCGATGCCAGCAGCCTTCCAAAACCTTGATCTAACAAACCATCGGTAGCGGAATGCCGGGAACCAGACCAGCGCGGGACAACTCACAAGCTGAACGCGACGTGGGGTGTGCTAGGTGGCGGCGGCTGCGACAGAGCGGATCGAGGCGTCGGCGGTGGCGACGTCGCGGGGGTAGCTGCGCAGGGCGGGCAGGATGGCCAGGCCGCCGAGGATGAGCACGCCGAGAAAAAGGATAAACGTGTATCCCAGGCCGCGTTCGGTGCCGCCGGAACCGCCGAACCAGTGGTCGGAGGCGAAGCCGAACGCGACCGGCGCGATGGCCTGCAGCAGGGTGCGCAGGAAGGTTCTGATGCCCTCGGAACGTCCCCACAGGTGCGGGTGCATGATGTCCAGCCGGGCGGCATCGCCGGGAGGGCCCGCCGATCCGAGGAAGAACGCGCCGATGACCAGCAGCGGAACGGCGATCAGCAGAGAGCCTGACAAGAAGCCCAGCGCCAGAAACGGCACGGTGGCCAGCAGCGCGACCATCGGCACGAGCACCCGGACATTGAGTATGCCGCGGTGCAGCAGCCGGTCCGAGACCCGGCCGCCGGCGAGGACTCCGGCGAGGGTCCCGGCGCCGATCATGATCACGACGAATGTGGCGATCGTCTTGCTGATCCCGTAATGGCGCTGGGCATACAGCAAGGCGAAACCCTCGACGCCGGAGAGATAGAAATAGGCAAGTGCCGAGGCCACGATAATGACGAGGTTAGTGCGTACCCGCAGCACGCGGCGCACGGCCCACCACAGGGAACGGCCGGCGGGGTCCGAATGCAGCACCAAGTCCTCATACGGGCGGATGTGGCGCTGTTCGGCGATCTCGTCCACGAGGCCGAGGTCCTCCAGCGCGTCGCTCACCGGGGCAGGCAGGTCCGCGCCGGCGGGCGGCCCTTGCTGTGCGCTCCGGGCGGCCGCCACGCTGGCGTGAAACTGGCCGCCCCCGCCACGGGCCGGCTCCGGCAACCGGAGTATTGCCCAGGCGAGCAGCAGCGAGGGCAGCGCGACCCAGCCGACCGCCGCCCGCCAGCCAACCCCCGAGGCGATCTGCCCCGAGATCATCAATCCCACGGCGACGCCCAGCAGTTCCCCCGACACCACCCATCCGTAGATCCGGCCACGCTCGGCGGCCGGGAAGTAATCTCCGGTCAGCGAGGCCACCGTCGGTCCCGCGGTCGCGGTGACCACGCCAAGCGCGACCCGCGCCGCCAGCAGCCAGGCAAACGACATCGCTGCCGCGCTGGCCACGGTCGCCACCGCCCACAGGCCGATGCTGAATGCGAGCAGCCGGGTGCGGTTGACCCGGTCGGTGAGCGACCCCACGGGGACGGTGCCCGCGGCGCCGACCAGCATCACCACCGACAGCAAGATGCCGATATCGGTGTTGGAGATCGAGAACGCCCGCTCCAGGTTCGATGCTACCGAGGAGATCGTCCCGGTATCCGCGCCGCTGAGCCCCAGCACCGCGGCGAGCAGCGTGATCACCCGCAGTCGGGCGGCGCCGCCGGCCCGGCCGATCAGGTCCTGCCGCCAGGCGGCCATCATGCGCGCCGTCCGTGGCCGCGGAAGCCGAACCGGCCCGCCCTCAGCGCGACATTCATCAATCCTCCCCGTTCAGCCCATCACATCCTTCATGCCGGTCACCGCCGGCTCCAGCTCGGCCCCGAATTCGGCGGCGCATGGTAACCGAGTCCAGGCAAGGAATTTCCCCGCCTCCCCGCTGCCGATGACGAGGATGCCCCAGTTATCAGCAAAAGACAGTAGGAGCTGCCGGTAGAAAGCATTTGCCCGGCTCCCTTAACCCGAAACGGCGCCACTTCAGCGTCGATAGCCGACGGTGCGGTAAGACCGCAGCGGCGGAGTCCTCGCCCGCCGCACCGGAATTCGCGGGATCGTAGACGGCCCGGCCGGAGATGTCGGCGCGGTGCCGCTTCGCCCAGGTGAGCAGGCCGAGCAGCGCGGACGCCGCGCCGACCCCTGTTGCCAGGGATAACAGCTATGACGATGCAGCCGTATGTGACCGCAAGTGATTGCTGGGGTCAGCGCGCCCGTCTATCCATGGAGCCGTCAGAGGCCGATGATGCCGGGAGTGCTGGCCAGTGAGCGCAGGTGCTTAGCTGGTTCCGGGTGAACCGGTCCGGGAGCGACCGAGTCGGCTTACGGCGCGGTCATGCCCGTCTTCGCTGGGATGATGTCGTCTGCCGGAGCTCCGGACAGCGAGCCTGTGCGGACCGAGATCTCCATCTGCTGCTGGCCGGGATAGCGCCGGGGGAGTGCGGCTACGAGGTCGGTGATGCTGCCCGCATGCTCGCCCGTCCCGGCTGCCACGAGATGGAGACTGGCTTCACCCGCCCGGACGGCGGCTGATCAGGCCGGGACGGCCGGATTCAGTTTCCCGGGGGGACGGGTTCGGCG
>DASQVO010000015.1:0-4763 GCA_035640715.1 Streptosporangiaceae bacterium | reverse complement strand
GGAGGAGGTTATGTCGCTGACCCGCGCCGAGGGATTCGGCGCCGAGGTGAAGCGGCGCATCATGCTCGGGACCTACGCCCTGTCCAGCGGCTACTACGACGCCTACTACGGGAAGGCGCAGCAGGTGCGGACGCTTATCGCGCGCGACTTCGAGGCGGCGTTCGGCCAGGCTGACGTGCTCATTTCCCCGACGACACCGACAACCGCCTTCCCGATCGGGGAGCGTGCGGACGACCCGATGGCGATGTACCTGGCGGACCTGTGCACGATCCCGGCCAACCTGGCGGGGAACGCGGCCATCTCGGTGCCGTGCGGCCTGGCGACCGAGGACGGCCTGCCGGTCGGCATGCAGGTCATGGCGCCGGTGCTCGGCGATGACCGCACCTACCGGGTCGCGGCCGCGGCGGAGGCGGCGTTCACGCAGCGCTGGGGCCATCCGCTGCTCAGCCAGGCCACCGGCCTCGGGGAGGCCAGCGAGGCCGAGGGCCTGGACCGGGCCACCGATCACGACAAGGCGAGGGGAGCGGGCCGATGACTTCGGCGCAGGAGCTGACGCCGTACGCCGACGCGCTGTCGCGCTATGAGCCGGCGATCGGCCTGGAGACGCATGTCGAGCTGGGCACCCGGACGAAGCTGTTCTGCGGATGCCCGGTGCAGTTCGGCGGGGAGCCCAACAGCCACGTCTGCCCGGTCTGCCTCGGCCTGCCCGGCTCGCTGCCGGTGCCGTCCAGGGCCGCGATCGAGTACACGATCCGGATCGGCCTGGCACTGAACTGCTCGATCGCGCAGTGGTGCCGCTTCGCGCGGAAGAACTACTTCTATCCGGACATGCCGAAGGACTTCCAGATCTCCCAGTACGACGAGCCGCTGTGCACCGACGGCTGGCTGGACATCGCGGTGGGTGATGGAGACGGTCAGCGGCGGGTGCGGGTCGGCATCGAGCGGGTGCACCTGGAGGAGGACACCGGCAAGTCGCTGCACGTGGGCGGCGCCACCGGCCGGATCCACGGCGCGGACTACTCGCTGGTCGACTACAACCGGGCCGGTATCCCGCTGGTGGAGATCGTGACCAGGCCCATCACCGGGACGGGCCCGGACGCCCCCCTGGTGGCCCGCGCCTACGTCGCGGAACTGCGCGACCTGGTCCGGTCTCTGGGCGTGTCCGACGTGCGGATGGAAGAGGGCTCGATGCGCTGCGACGTCAACACGTCGCTCGCGCCCCGCGGCTCGGCCCGGCTCGGCACGCGGACGGAGACCAAGAACGTCAACTCGCTCCGCTCGGTCGAGCGTGCCGTCCGGTTCGAGATCGAGCGGCAGGCGGCGATCCTCGACGCCGGCGGCACGGTGGCGCTGGAAACCCGTCACTTCCATGAGGACTCCGGCGTTACCACGGCCGGACGGAGCAAGGAAGAGGCACAGGACTACCGGTACTTCCCCGAGCCCGACCTGGTGCCGCTGGCGCCGTCGCCGGAGTGGGTGGAGCAGATCAGGAAGTCGCTGCCGGAGTTGCCGTCGGCGCGCCTGGAGCGGCTGCAGGCCGAATGGGGCCTGTCCGACGCCGAACTGGCCGCGCTGCGCAATGCGGACGCCATCGACGTGGTCGCCGAGACCGTCGCCGCGGGCGCGCCGGCGGCCGATGCGCGCAAATGGTGGCTGGGCGAGCTGTCCCGGCGTGCCAATGAGACCGGTGCCGAGCTGTCCGGCCTCGCGATCACCCCGGCCCAGGTGGCCCGGATCGCGGAGCTGGTCGCGTCCGGCGCGCTCAATGACCGGCTGGCCCGCCAGGTGATCGACGGCGTCCTGGCCGGGGAGGGCACGCCTGACGAGGTGGTCGCAGCCCGCGGCCTGGCCGTCGTCAGCGACGACAGCGAGCTGGCGGGCGCCGTGGACGAGGCCATCGCCGGTAACCCCGACGTCGCGGAAAAGATCCGCAGCGGCAAGGTCGCCGCGGCCGGCGTCCTGGTCGGCACGGTCATGAAGGCGACCCGCGGCAAGGCCGACGCCGCCAGGGTCCGTGAACTCATCCTGGAACGTCTCAGCGCCCCCGCGGCCCCGGGCGGGTAAGCGAGGGAGGGCGGAGCGGCGCCAGGCGCCGGGGGCGGGGAAAAGCGGCGCGCGCATCAGGCGGGACCTGTCGGACCAGGCTGAACGGGGACGGGTGGCCGTGTGCGGAGCGGCGGCTGCGGGGCGGCGCGATGCGAGGACCGCCACGAGCGCGGCCACTTCCTCCGGTGCCGCATCGCCCCTGACGATGCGCAGGACCGGCTGGTCCCCGGCCCGCCCGGACGGCGCCGTCGGGTCTGATGGCATCGCGACCTCCCGTTCAGCATGATCATGAGGGTGCTCGGCCCGCCAATGCCGACGTGGAGCCGAGGGGCACCGTCTCAGCCTAGGGCAGCTAGTCGCGGGAGCGGCCCACCATGATGCCGAATTCGCGGTGCACCCGAGCCCAGAACGCGTCCCGCAGCCATTCGCGGGCCTCCTGGTAGGCGCGCAGCGAAAGGCCGAGTTCCTTCTCCGCCTCCACGAGCAGTTCCTTGTCGATGACCGGCGGGAGGATCGGCCCGGGGAGCAGGTCCCGGATGTTGTCCCTGCCGCGGGTCAGGATCCATTTCTGCGCCACATGCTCGCCGGCCTCCTCGACCCGTGCCCGGTCCGGGCCGAGCCTGCCGGACGCTGACCCGGCCTGCCCGCCCGCACCGGAGCCGCCTGTGCCGGGGCTGCCCGCGCCAGGCGGGAGCACCGCGCCGGCGGACGGAACCACGCCGTGGGCTGCCCTGCCGGGCTGAAGCGACCGCGGCAGCACCCGGTCGCCGAATAGCTGCGCCGGCGAAGGCACGGCGGAGGGCGACTGCTCATCCGGCCGGGGATTCTCGGCGGCGTCATCTGGCTGCCTGGTGAAGTATGGCCGGACAAAGGAGCTGTCCAGTATCTCGACGGTGTCGGATTCCCAGACCAGTCGCTCAGCTTGGTTGGTGCCGTACGGCGGCTCGATGCCCCACAGGTGGACGCGGGCGCCGTAGGCCTGTGCCACCTCGACAGCGGGCACCATGTCCTCGTCGCCCGCGACGAGCACCGCGTCGGTGATCGCGTGGTGCCGGGCGAGCGCCTCCATGTCCGCGCGGATCTGCGCGTCCACGCCCTTCTGCTGGCCGCGCGCGTTGAGATTGCCGAGCCGCAGCTTGACTCGCGACATCTGCGCGATGACGCGCTGGTCAATCGTGGGCACCCGGTCCCTGGCCGCGTCATACCAGTAGACCCGCAGCAGCTCACCGCGGATGAGCTCGTCGGCGTGCTTACTGACTCCCTGGATAAGCGATACCGCGTCAACCCGGAAGTCACGGCGTGAGCTCGTGCCGAACAGCAGCTCGCCTGCGGCAGCGTAAATGTAGCCAACATCCACCATGACGGTGTAGCGGGCTAGCTGCGGCAGGGGGGTTGCATATTCGCTCATCGTGTTCCCGACTCTAGGCCAGGTCACGCAGTGGCGGGGGCAGCCTCAGAGGAAACTCAGACTGGTATGCCGGCGCTCACCCTGGGTGACCCGGTGACGATGTCGTAGCTGTCCGCGTCGAACCGGCGGGTCTGCCACCGCGTACACCCATGTGTCGTCCGGCCAGAGCGTGACATTGCAGCCCTGGGAGTCCAGATACCAGCTCTTGCAGCCGCCGGTGACCCACACCGTGCCCTTCATCTTCCGCTGCACGATCGTGTCGTGGGTACCGATGATGGCGACGGTGACGTCAGGCATGGGACGGCTCGAGGAGGCCGGCCGCGCGCCAGATCCACCGGGCCGGACCGGAGAGCATCCCCGCGGCGGTGAACGTCTCGACGGCCTGGCGGGCGAACCAGGTCTTGGAGGCCCGCCAGTGCGGGTTGCGGCGGGCGGCCCGGCGCGCCTGCTTCGGGTCCAGGCCGACCCGGGCGTAGCAGCCGGGATGCACCAGGCGGTCCGAGGACATGGCGGCCACCACGGCGAGCACGAGCCGGCTGTAGGCGCGGGTGATCGGGCCGCGCCGCGGCCAGTCGCGGATCAGTTCCTCGCGCGCGTAACGCATGTGCCTGGCTTCCTCGGTCACGTGCAGCCGTGCCACCGCCCTGGTCAGCGGATCGATCCGGTCGTCGGCCATCGCCTCCCGCTGCATCTGGTCGAGCATTTCCTCGACGAACAGGGCCGCGCTGAACGTGAGCGGCCCGTTGGATGTCGCCTTGAACAGCCGGCCGAGGAACCGTACGAGGGGATCGAGGCCGTAGTAGGGGGCGCCCATCTTCTGGATGAACCTCGCGAACATGACCGAGTGGCGGCACTCGTCACCGATCTCGGTATAGGAGTACTGGACGTGGCTGGTGGTGGGGTCGCGGTCGTAGGCATGCCGGATCAGCATCTGCATCAGGATCGTCTCGAACCAGATACCGATGCTGGCGATGCTGGCGACCTCCTGGCGGCTCAGTTCCTTCCGCTGGGCTTCGGTGAGCCCGTCCCACAGCGGCGTGCCGTACAGCGATACGCGATGGGGCGGCGTCGCGTAGGTGTCCTTGCCGACCGGCCTCTCCCAGTCGATCTCGGTCAGCGGGTCGTAGGAGGCCTTGGCCGATGAGCGCAGCAGCCGCTGCGCGATGTCTTCGCGGTCGGTCGGGCGGAGCGGGCGGGTGGTGGCGGTCATGTTCGTGCTCCCTCGTTGTCCGCATGACACGGGGCAGGAATGGGCGCCAGGCCGGGGTCGGCGTGGCGCTGGCGGAAGCTGGCGGCCAGCGGCGCGTCC
>DASQVO010000014.1:0-29937 GCA_035640715.1 Streptosporangiaceae bacterium | reverse complement strand
CCGGCACCGGCACCGCCTCCGGTCCGACGCTGACCGCCTCGCCCGCGTCCCTGTCCTTCGGCAACCAGGTGGTGGGGTCGACCAGCGCCGCCAAGACCGTCACGGTAACCAACACCGGCAACGCGACCGCGAGCGTGTCGTCGATCTCGGCCAGTGGTCCGTTCGCGGAGACGAACACCTGCGGATCCTCGATCGCGGCGGGCGCGTCCTGCACGGTGAGCGTAACGTTCACGCCCACCGCGGCTGGCGCCGCTTCGGGGAACCTGACGGTGGCCAGCAACGCGACCAACCCGACACTTACCGTGGCCCTGTCGGGCACCGGGGCCAGTAGCACTACCAACCTGGCCCTCAACCAGCCGGTCACGGCGAGCAGCTACTACCAGACCTATGTGCCGTCGAACGCGGTGGATGGCAATACCAGCACCTACTGGGAGAGCTCCGACGGCGCGGGGTATCCGCAGACGATCACGGTGGACCTGGGCTCGGTGCAGCCGATCGGGTCGATCACGCTCGACCTGCCGCCCTCGTCCGCGTGGAACACCCGCACCGAGACCCTGTCCGTGCTCGGCAGCACGAACGGCTCCACCTTCACCCAGATCGTGGCCTCGGCCGGATACACGTTCAACCCTGCCACGGGTAACACGGTCACGATCAGCTTGCCGTCCGGGACGAGCGCCCGGTACGTACGGCTGAGCTTCACCGGCAACACCGGCTGGAACGCCGCCCAGCTGTCGGAGTTCGAGGTCTTCCCCGGCGGAGGCGGCAGCGGCAGCGGCAGCGCCCTGACGGCGTCGCCGTCGAGCCTGTCGTTCGGGAACACGGCCGTCGGGTCCACCAGCAGCGCGCAGACCGTCACGGTGTCCAACCCCAATAACACTGCGGTGTCAGTCTCGCAACTGGCGGTCAGCGGCCCGTTCGGGCAGACCAACACCTGCGGCGCCTCCATTCCGGCGAACGGCTCGTGCACCGTCAGCGTCACCTTCGCCCCCACCGCCGCCGGCGCCGCCAGCGGCACCCTGTCGGTGGCCAGCAGCGCCCCGGGCAGCCCGCTGACCGTCGCGCTGTCCGGCACCGGCACCACCTCAAACACCAACCTGGCCCTCAACCGGCCCGTCACCGCCAGCGGCTACACCCAGACCTACGTGCCGGCCAACGCGGTCGACGGCAACACCAGCACCTACTGGGAAAGCACCGACAACGCCTTCCCGCAGTGGTTCCAGGTCGACCTCGGCTCGGCCACCAGCATCAGCAGGATCGTGATGGACCTGCCGCCCTCAAGCGCCTGGGGCACCCGCACCCAGACGATCACCATCCAGGGCAGCACCGACGGCACCGCCTACACCACGCTGGTGCCCTCCCAGGGGTACACCTTCAATCCCTCGACCGGCAACACGGCCAGCATCACCTTCTCCGCCGCCACCGTGCGCTACGTGAAGCTGACCTTCACCGCCAACACCGGCTGGCCCGCCGGCCAGCTTTCGGAACTGCAGATCTACACCAGCTAACACCACCCAGGCGGGGAGAGGGCCCCACGCCCCTCCCCGCCCACCCGCCGTTACGGGCGCGGCTCATCTCCTGAGGTTTCCAATGCCGAGTTCACCGAGCTCCGCTAGCCCTGGAGCCTTACGTAGATCATCGCCGCCCCGGTGGACAGGTGCGTCGAGTTGCCCGCGTACTCGGCCGACCAGGTGGCGCTCACCGGGTCTTTGACGGTGGCGCTGAAGTGGCCGGTGGAGTTCGTATTGACCTTGACGATCCAGTACCAGGTGCTGCTGCCCTTCGGGCGCAGAAGGATCAGCACCTGCTGGCCGCCGAAGTTACGCCACCCCCTGTAGTAGTACTGCAGTTGGCCCTTGACGGTCAGCTTGCCGCCGTTCGGCACGACGGTCGGCGACACGCTGAACGCGGTGATCCGGTCGGCATACTTCCACGCCAGCACCTTGCCGCTGGTCGAGGAGAGATACTTCGGCGCGGTTGGGGTCGCGGCCGCCGTCGTGCCGGGGTAGTAGGCGCGGTAGTAGGCGTAGTTGAGCTTCGCGGTGGTCTTCCCACTGAACGAGACGCCGTGGGTGCCGCAGCCGTTGCCGAGCTGGTAGCCCTTGGACAGCGTCTGCCACGGGCCGTTCGGCCCCGCCGAGTACTGGATTGTCAGCCCGCTGGTGTTGGTGAGATACGTGTTGCTGGCCGGTGCCGTCAGGCCCAGGCAGCCGCTGAAGCTCAGCTGCCAGTACTGGTTAAGCGTGGCGTGGAAGTTGGTAATTGCCGTCGGCACGTTCACCGATTCGGGCAGGGACACCGTTGCCGGACCCAGGTACGGGTTGCCGTTCTGGACTGAACCGCCGGCGTCGACCGTCCAGGTGGTGCCTGCGGTGTTCGGCAGCGTGATGCTGTAATTGCCGTTGCTATCGGTCTTGCCGGTGACGGCCGGAATTTGCGGGTACTGCGAGTCGTAGACGTCCACCGTCTGATTGGTGAGCGGCTTCTCGGTGGTGCCCGGCTTGTACGTGACAGTGCCGCTGACAATCTCCTTGGCGCCATAGGTGACGGTCTTCGCGCTCAGGCTTGCGGTCAGCTGTACCGGGTCTACCTGCAGCGTGAACTTCGCCGTCGGGGACTGTCCGTACGCGACGGTCGCGGTCGGGCCGACGTCAAAGGCAGCCCAGTCCCCGTTCAATGGCCGGACGGTGATGCTGAAGTCGCCCTTGGCGTCAGTTGACAGCGGCGCGTTGGTCTGCATGCTGCTCGCCATCGTGACCGGGCTGTTCGCGTACGGCGTCATCGTCCCGTCCGGGGCCTGGATGGTGACGTGCCCGGAGAGCGTCACTGCCGGGTTGTCGTAGCTGACGGTCGCGCTGAGCGGGGCCAGCGTGATCGTCGGCTCGTTCTTGAAGACGAGCGTCCCGGCGTTGGGGTCGCTGAGGCTTGTGCTGCCGTCTGTCGCTTCCACGCTGATCGTGTAGAGGCCGAGGGGAAGGCCGGCGGGCGGGGTGCCCTCGGTAATGGTCGCGGTCCACGTGCTCTCGTAGCCGGTCGAGGTGGGCGTCGGCGTCATGACAGGATCCATGACGTCGGTGGTCGTGCCGTAGTCCAGCAGGTGAACGGTCAGGCTGGTGATCGGCATCGTGGAGTCGGCTACCACCGTCAGGTCACCTACGTGGGCGGCTGGGCTGCCGGCCGAGACGATCGTGATCGTGTCCGTCGCGGCGGACGCGGGGCTGGCTGCAGTTATCCCGGAAGCCGCCCCTAGCAGGGCGAACGCGAGCGCGAGGACGGCGAACGTCCTTGACCGTGGCATGAAGGCTCCAAAATAGGCGAAATCACCAAAAATCATTATGGCTGTACAAAAGTGCAGGAAATCAAAAAGCTGCACAACCGTGTCCATGGCGTAATGGGCAACGCTCGATCCCGCTCATCGCACTCGATACGCCGCACAGCCCGCCGCCTGCCCCCTGGTCCGCGTGCTCACGGCCGGCCCGCGCGTGCTGTTGCTGGATGAGCTCACCTCATCCCTGGATTGCTGCGGAGGCCGTCACGATCGCGGCGATCAGGATGGGGGCACGTCGCCTCGGCGTGCTTACCGGTTCCTGTCGGTGGCTGCGGGCGCGCTGAGCTGTGCGGCCGGGGCGTCGTCGGTCGGCTTCACGTGCAGCGCCGCCTCACACAGGTTGCTGAGGGGGTGGAGGGCGTGCGCCTGGCAGGCGAGTTGCTGCAGCAGGGTGAGGAACGTCGTGGTGTCCGCCGGGGAGAGCGGGCTCAGGATGTGCGCTTCGACGTGGCGGAGTGCGTCCTGGCGCTGCTGCCATGCCGCCCGGCCCTGGCCGGTGGCGACGACAAGCCGACTGCGGCGATCGGCCGGGTCGGGCCGGCGGGCCACCAGTTCCAGCCGTTCCAGGTCGTCGATCAGGTAGGTGAGGACGGTGCGGTCGATGCCCAGTTCCTCGGCGATCGCGCCCTGGTTTCGGGGCGGCTCGCCGACGGCAGCGGTGAGCACCTGGTAGCCGCGTGGGCCCCCGGGCAGGTCGTGCAGGGCGTGCTCGGAGGCCTTGACGTAGGCGCGGAAGACGACGCCCAGCATCCAGCCCAGGTCGCGGTCCAGGCGGCCGGATCGGCCGCCGGCCGCCGGTGAGTCTGCCATGTCTCCAGAGTAGCGCAATATCACAGATCTTTGAATAGATAGAAGTTTTGTAAGGCATAATATCTGTCGTGCAGCGGTTATGCCCGGCGATGGATCTGCCTGAACTGACCAAGGAGAGACGATGACGACGCGCACGCGATGGGCTGGCCGGTGATGAGCGACTACGGCCACCCGCTGCTGTTCGGGTCCTTCATCACCCCGGCCAACGCCGACCCCGCCCGGACCGTCGCTCTTGCCGTGCTGGCCGAGGAGATCGGGCTGGACCTGGTGACCTTCCAGGATCACCCATATCAGCCGGCCTTCCTCGACACCTGGACGCTGCTGAGCTACGTCGCGGCCCGCACCAGCACCGTCCGCCTGTCGGCGAACGTCACGAACCTGCCGCTGCGCCCGCCGGCGGTGCTGGCCCGCAGCGTGGCCAGCCTGGATCTGCTCAGCGGCGGCCGGGTGGAGCTTGGCCTGGGCGCCGGGGCGTTCTGGGATGCGATCGAGGCGATGGGCGGCCGCCGGCTTACCGGCGGGCAGGGGCTGCGGGCGCTGGAGGAGGCCATCGACGTCATCCGGCAGATGTGGGACGCCGACGCGCGCGGTGGCGTCCGCGTCGACGGTGAGTTCTACCGGGTGGCCGGGGCTAAGCGCGGCCCGGCGCCAGCCCACGACGTGGGCATCTGGCTGGGTGCCTACAAGCCGCGCATGCTGACTCTCACCGGGCGCCGGGCCGATGGCTGGCTGCCGTCGCTGAGCTACCTGCAGCCCGGTGACCTCGCCGCCGGGAACGCGATCATCGACGATGCCGCGCAGCAGGCTGGGCGGTCCCCGCGTCAGATCCGCCGGCTGCTCAACGTCAGTGGCCAGTTCGCCCCGGCCGGCCGTGGCCCCTTGGACGGCCCGGCCAAGCAGTGGGCCGAGGAGCTGGCCGACCTGGCCCTCGGCGACGGGATCAGCGCGTTCATCCTCGCCAGTGACGACCCCGACGACCTGCGCCGCTTCGCCGGTGAGGTCGCGCCGGCCGTCCGTGCGCTGGTAGCCGCCGAACGCTCCTCGGGCCGGTCATCGGCCCCGTCCGGTGAGGCGGCGGCCCCGTCCAGTGAGGCGGCGGCGCCGGTGCGGCGGACGGCGGTGGCCCGCGGCGCGTTGGCCGTCGTCCCCACCCCCGACGACGGGAACCGCCGCAGCAGCACGCGGGTGTGGGACGAGTCGACCCGCCCCACCGGGCCGGAGCCGGATCCGCAGCGCACCTACACCGCGCACGAGCAGGCCAGCGCGCAGGACCTTATCAACGTCCACAACGGGCTGCGCGCCGAGCTTGCCCAGATCTACGACCTGATCGACCAGGTCGCCGCCGGGACGATGGACGTTGGCACGGCCCGCTCGCACATCAACCAGATGACCATGCGGCAGAACAAGTGGACGCTGGGCACCTACTGCGAGTCCTACTGCCGCTTCGTTACCCTGCACCACACCCTCGAAGACCAGGCGCTCTTCCCGCACCTGCGGCGCGGCGACCCGCGTCTGGCCCCGGTCATCGACCGGCTCAAGCAGGAGCACCACGCCATCCACGAGGTCCTCGAAGGCGTCGACCGGGCGCTGGTCGCGTTCGTCTCCACCGCCGATGGGATCGCCGGGCTGCGCGCCGCGGTCGACCTGCTCAGCGACACCCTGCTGTCCCACCTGGCCTACGAGGAACGCGAGCTGGTCGAACCGATCGCGCGGCTGGGACTGGTCTGACCGCTCCGCGCGTCCCACGCGCTGCGTCCCGCCCGCCCCGCGCTCTGCCCGGTCCGGCCCGCGCGTTTCGTCCCGTTATATGTCCAGCACAATGAGCACGTGCATCAACGAGTAGAACAAGGAGTTCCAGCGACCATGCCGACCCTGACCGTCATCATCGGCTCGACCCGCCCCGGCCGCGCCGGGCTGCCGATCGCCGAGTGGTTCATCGACCGCGCCCGCTCCCACGGCGGGTTCGACATCGAGGTCGCCGACCTGGCCGAGATCCGGCTGCCGCTGTTCGACGAGCCGAACCACCCGCGGCTGCGCCAGTACGTCCACCAGCACACTAAGGACTGGAGCGCCCGGATCGATCGCGCCGACGCGGTCGTGTTCGTCACCCCGGAGTACAACTACGGCTACCCGGCGACGATCAAGAACGCGATCGACTACCTGAACCAGGAGTGGCACGACAAGCCGGTCGGGTTCGTCTCCTACGGTGGCGTCGCGGCCGGCACTCGCGCGGTGCAGCAGCTCAAGCAGATCCTCACCACGTTGAGGATGGTCCCGGTGTTCGACAGCGTGAACATCCCGTTCCACACCCAGCTCATCCAGGACGGCCGGTTCCAGGCCAACGAAGTCCTGGAGCAGGCCGCCAAGGCGATGCTCGACGAGCTCCTACGGGTCGGGGGCGCGCTCCGCACGCTGCGCGACCCGGCCACCGCCGCCGTCTGACCAGCCGCTCACCGCGACCGGACCCAGGTCGCAGCTGGGCCCGGCCGGCTCGAGGGCGAGCACCCCGCCATCCATGACGTGCTCGAGCGGGCCGGCCGGGCACTGGACCGACGTGCTCTCCAAAGAAGCTGCTGACGTCGGCGGGCTCCTCACCAATGGCGTCGTCCCGGTGTCGCGGTGGGGCCAGAATGGCGTGCCGCGGCTATGCCTGCTCGCTGCGCCGGTCGAGTTCGTCCGCGCCGATCAGGCCGTGTTCGACCACGACGCGCTCCAGTGCGGTCAGCCAGTGTTCGTAGTACTGCCAGCTGCCCTGCTCCACCGGCGCCGTGGTCTCCCATTCACCGATGGCCGCGATGAGCTGCTGCTGGAACGCCTCCCACGGGTATTCGATGCCGGTGACAGATAGGTCTCGTACAACTCGCCGTAGAGCACCGCGCCTGGCTCCGCCAGTTCGCCCCAGATATCCGTGGGGGCGAACCGCACCGCGTAGACCGGCATCGGGTCGCCGATGCCGTCCGGGCCGGTCGAGCAGAAGTACGCGTAGTTGCCCTCGAACACCCGTTGCACGGTGCCGGTGCGGCCGCGCAGGTGGCCCGGCAGGCGGGTGTGCTCGGACGGGGGGACGTCGTTGACCGTGACCCGGTCGCCGACGGCGAACCTGGGCTGCCGGGCCGGGCCCCGGCGCGGCGACTCCCCTACACCGCCCTGCGCGGCGCGATCTACGCCCACCCCACCATGGCCGAAGGGCTCACCTTCCTGCTGCGGAATACCCCCACCACCCCGGCCCGCTAGCTGCCGCGTCCCGTGTCACCGGCACGAACGGAGCAATAAGCATGACCTCTAGGGTGCGTGCGGAAGGGACTCGGCGGGAGCCGGGAGGTGTGCGATAAGCCAGCCGGTGCCGGCGCCGGGTGCGGGTCCGGGAGGTTACTGGGTGCGTGTTCCTGGCCGGCCCGGTACGAGTACGGTATCCAGGCCGTCGAGGTTCGCCTGAGGCACAAGACCCCCGGGCCGGTACGTGATCTGAGTATCCGTACCAGGCCCCGGAGGTCTCTGCCGTCCGCCCCGCGGGCTGAAATCAGGCGATCTTCTTCGTGTGCATCTCTGTGATCTCGCTGGCGCCGTATCCAAGCTCGGCGAGGACATCATCGGTGTCTTCCCCGAGCAGCGGGGCGCCCTTGATGACCGGGGTGAAGTCGGAGAACTTGATGGGGCTGCCGACAGTCAGGTAGGTGCCGCGCTCCTTCTGGTCGACCTCCACGATCGTGCCGCTCTTGCGCAGCGCCGGGTCGTAGGCGATCTCCTTCATGCTCAGCACGGGAGCGCACGGGACTTCGTACGTGCGCAGGATGTCGACGGCCTCGTACTTGGTCTTGTCTGCCAGCCACTTCTCGATCTCATCGAAGATTTCGAAGATGTGCGGCTGGCGGGCCTGGGCGGTCGCGTACTCGGGGTCGTCCTTCCATTCGGGCTTGCCGATGGCCTCGCAGGTGCGCGCCCAGTTCTGCTCCTGGATGGTGAAGTAGATGTAGGCGTTGGGGTCGTCTTCCCAGCCCTTGCACTTGAGGATCCAGCCGGGCTGACCGCCACCGCCCGCGTTGCCGCCGCGCGGCACGACGTCGGTGAAGGTGCCGTCCGGGTACTGGGGGTACTCCTCCAGGTAGCCCAACCGCTCCAGTCGCTGCTGGTCGCGCAGCTTGACCCGGCACAGGTTGATCACGGCGTCCTGCATCGAGACGGTGACCCTCTGGCCGCGGCCGGTCTTCTCCCGGCCGATCAGCGCGGTGAGGATGCCGATCGCCAGGTGGTAGCCGGTGTTGGAGTCACCGAGGGCGGCGGCGCTGATGGTGGGCGGCCCGTCCCAGAAGCCGGTCGTCGACGCGGCGCCGCCGGCCGCCTGGGCGACATTCTCGTAGACCTTGAGGTCCTTCCAGGAGGAGTCGTCGTTGAAGCCCTTGACCGAGCCGTAGATCAGCCGCGGGTTGAGCTCCTGGATGTGCTCCCAGGACAGGCCCATCCGGTCCATCGCCCCGGGCGCGAAGTTCTCCACCAGGACGTCGGCCTCGCGGATCAGCTTCTCCATCACCGCGAGCCCTTCGGGCGTCTTGGTGTTGATCGCCAGCGAACGCTTGTTGCTGTTGAGCATGGTGAAGTACAGGGCATCGACATCGGGGATGTCGCGGAGCTGGTTGCGGGTGACGTCGCCGCCGTTCGGGCGCTCGACCTTCAGGACGTCAGCGCCGAACCAGGCCAGCAGCTGGGTGCACGCCGGCCCGGCCTGCACGCCAGTGAAGTCGATAACCTTGATTCCCGACAGGGGCAGAGTCTCAGTCATTTTCAGTGTTCCTTCTCTTTGTTCCTGGTCATTTATGGATGCGTCCGCGAGTCGAGCTTGCGGACATGACGGCGCCGACGAGGTCACGGCGCCCCTGCGGGAGCCGGTGCCGCGGTGGCGGCACTCTTCGGGTTGAGGTGCGCGATATGGCCGCTCTCCGCGCCGGCGCTGGGGTCGAGCACGCAGTCCACGAGCGCGGGGCGCCCGGAGTCGAGCGCCTTGGCGAGGGCGGCGGTCAGCTCCTCAGGGGTCATAGCGCGGAAGCCGGTGCCGCCGAACGCCTCGATGAGACGTTCGTGGTGCGCCGCCGGGTCCAGCTTCGTCGGGGACGGGTCGCTGGACGCGGTGCTGACTTCGTCGCCGCGGTAGACACCGCCGTTGTTCAGCACGACCACCGTGACGGGCAGCTGGTAACGGCAGATCGTCTCCAGATCCATGCCGCTGAACCCGAAGGCGCTGTCTCCTTCGATCGCCACCACGGGCGCGCCGGTCTCGACCGCCGCGGCGATGGCATAGCCCATCCCGATGCCCATGACGCCCCAGGTGCCGCTGTCGAGGCGGTGGCGGGGGCGCCGCATGTCGATGACGTTGCGGGCGATGTCCAGGGCGTTGGCGCCCTCGTTCACGATGTAGACATCGGGCCGCTCTCGCAGGACGTCGCGTACGGCCCGGAGCGCACCGTAGAAGCGCATCGGGTGGGAGTTGTCGTCCAGCCGCTTCTGCATCGAGGCGAGGTTGCGGGCCTTGCGCGCCTCGAGTTCTTCGCGCCACTCGGCCGGAGCGATGATCCGGCCCGGCTCGGTGCGCTCCATCAGCGCGGCCATGACCGACCCGATGTCGCCGACGAGCGGGGCGGCGATCGGCTGGTTGCTGTCCAGCTCACTCGCCTGGATGTCGACCTGGATGAACTTCGCGTCGGGTGACCACTGCGGCGGCTGCCCGTGCCCGAGCAGCCAGTTCAGCCGGGCGCCGACCAGCATGACGACGTCCGCCTTGGCCAGCGCGAGCGAACGGGCCGATGCGGCCGACTGCGGGTGGTCGTCGGGAAGCAGGCCCTTGGCCATCGACATCGGCAGGTACGGGATGCCCGCCGATTCGAGGAACGACCGGATCTCTTCGTCGGCCTGTGCGTACGCCGCGCCCTTTCCCAGCACGACGAGCGGCCGCCGGGCCGCGGCGAGCAGCGACAGGGCCCTGTCGACGGCCTCGGGGGCGGGAAGCTGCCGGGGAGCAGGATCAGTCAGCGGCCACAGCGAGCGGGCGCCCGCGGCGGCATCCATCGCCTCGCCCAGCACCGCGCCGGGAACGTCGAGGTAGACACCGCCAGGCCGGCCGCTGACCGCCGTGCGGATCGCGCGGGCGACACCGAGCCCGATGTCCTCCGCACGGTCGATGCGGTAAGCCGCCTTCACGAACGGCCGGGCCGCCGCCAGCTGGTCGAGCTCTTCGTACTCCCCGCGCTGCAGGTCGACGAGGTGACGCTCGCTGGATCCAGAGATCTGGACCATCGGGAAACAGTTCGTGGTGGCGTTGGCCAGCGCGACCAGCCCGTTGAGGAAGCCCGGCGCGGACACCGTCAGGCAGATGCCGGGCTTCTTGGTCAGGAAGCCGGCGGCGGCCGCAGCGTTGCCGGCGCTCTGCTCGTGGCGGAAGCCGATGTATCGGATCCCGGATGCCTGCGCGAGCCGCGCCAGGTCCGTGATCGGGATGCCGACGACACCGTAGATCGTCTTAACTCCGTTGAGCTTCAGCGCATCCACCAGCAGATGGAATCCGTCAGTCAGCGCTCCCTGCGTCTGCCGGACGTCGCGGGCCGATAGCACTTCCTCGGCCGTCGTTGCAATCGTGGTCATATCGGGCTCCTTGTGGCAGCTGTCTCGCCAGCTGGGCTTGTCCGTCTCTCCTTTCAGTCTTGGCTGCTGGTGACCGCTACGTCCAAGACGGCTTATTTACCGCCCGATAAGGGATGCCTATTGAGCGGTGAAATGGCTCCCGCAGCCTGGCTAAGCAGGCACGATGGGTAAACTTGCCGCGGGCTTTCCATCTGGAGACGGAGCATGACGCAATGCTGTTCCGGCAACTCGAGTATTTCGTGGCACTGGCCCGGGAACGCCACTTCGCGCGGGCCGCGGCCGCGTGTTACGTGTCGCAGCCCGCGCTGTCGGAGGCGATCAGGAAGCTCGAGCACGAGCTCAAGGTGCCGCTCGTCAACCGGGGCCATGCCTTCCAGGGGCTGACACCTGAAGGCGAGCGCCTAGTCGTGTGGGCCCGGCGGATACTGGCTGATCATGACGCACTCGAGCAGGAAGTGTCGGCGATGCAGTCCGGTCTCAGCGGACAGCTGCGGCTGGGCGTCGCCGCCACCGCCTCCACCACTGCCGCCCTGGTCATCACGCCGTTCTGCGCGGCCCATCCGCTGGCGAGCGTAAGGCTTGAAACCCGGCTCTCGACCGAGGAGATCCTGAGCGAGCTGCGGCGTTACGAGCTCGACGCCGGCATCGTTCACCTCGATGGCGCCGACACCACTGACCTGGCCGTCGTGCAGTTGTACACCGAGCGCTTCGTCCTGGTAGCGCACCAGCGGCTGCTGCCAGGTGACTGGAGTGATCACGTCACGTGGCCGGAGCTGAGCCAGTTGCCGCTGTGCATGCTGAACAGCTCACGCCGCAGCCGCCAGCAGATCGACAGCCTGCTCGCGGAGAGCGGGCTTGTTCTCCGGCCACGGATCGAGAGCGATTCGGTCGCCTCGATCTACGCCTTCGTCGACAGCGGGAGCTGGGCGGGCGTGGTGCCACGGGAGTGGATCCACGCCTTCACCTTCTCCCCGGACATCCACGTCGTCACCATTGACGACCCGCCCGTCACCTCGACGGTGAGCCTGGTGACCGCCGCGTCCGAACCCGGCTCGCTGCTCGCCCGGGCCCTGGCCGATACCGCCCGGCGGCTCTCGCTCGACAAGCTTTTCAGCCAGGCTGCGGTCCGCTGACCTGCGGGGGTTGATAGGTCTTTTGCCGTCCGGTGACCTGCCCCCTGTCGTCCGATCCGGCATTAGGTTAGGCTGCCCTAATCGATGGCTTCGCGTGGAAAGGACGCCCTGCATGGGGCTGGGAACGACACTGCTGCTCGGGTTCATCGCCGGCGTCACCATTGTGCTCGGCCTGCCGGTGGGCAGGCTGCGCCGCCCGGCGCCGGCCCTGCGCGCGTTTCTTAACGCGGTCGCGGTCGGCATCCTGCTGTTCCTGGTGTGGGACGTGCTGTCGGCAGCGTGGAAGCCGATCGATGCCGCGCTCGGTCAGATACATGATGGGCACGGCAGTGTCGCCACCGCGGCCGGGTACGGCAGCATCTTCGCCGCAGGGCTGGCGGTCGGGCTGCTGGCCCTCGTCGGCTATGAACGCTGGATGGCGCGCATCACACGGCGTGGCGGCTCCGGGCCGGCGCAGGGTGCCGCGGTCAAGTTCGGCCCGGGTGCGATGGATGTGGGCGAGATGCATGCCAGCCGCGCGCGGGGGATGGCCGCCTGGTCCCCCGCCCGCCGGCTGGCGCTGCTGATCGCGGCCGGCATCGGGCTGCACAATTTTGCCGAAGGCCTCGCGATCGGCCAGTCCGCCGCCCGCTCGGAGATCGCGCTGGCGACCTTGCTAGTGATCGGGTTCGGGCTGCACAACGCCACCGAGGGCTTCGGCATCGTCGCCCCGCTGGCGGGCGACACCACCGCCGACGGCGAACCGGCCCGCCCCGGCTGGGGGTTCCTGCTGGCGATGGGCGCGATCGGCGGCGGCCCGACGTTCATCGGAACCATCGCCGGGCACTCGTTCACCTCCGAACCGGTCGCCGTGGTGTTCCTCACCCTCGCCGCCGGATCGATCATCTACGTGATTACCCAGTTGCTCGGCGTCGCGGCCAAGACCCGCCGCGGTGACCTCCTCGCTTACGGCTTGCTCATCGGCTTGCTGCTCGGGTTCGGCACCGACGCGATCGTCTCCGCCGCCGGCGCATGACGCTGATCGGCTCCGCACTCGCCAGCCCGGTCGCCGCCATCACTGGCTGACCGCAGGTACTCATCGGTAGGGTGACCCGGTGCTCGCCCTCTGCTGGTGGCACTGTCCCTCGGGCTGTCGAACTTCGCGGCGGCCATCGGCATCGGCGTGCCCGGCATCAACGGCCCGCACCCGCCTGCACGTCGGCCTGACCTTCGCCCTGTTCGAAGCGGGCATGCCCATCGCTGGTGAAAGACGAGACCCACGAAGCCGAAAGCGGATGTAAAAGGCTCAGTAGTTTGGCCTTGGCCGGATGATTAATGAGCATATACCGGGGGCGGTGGGCGGTTCAGGCGCCTTTGGCTGGTTACTGCTGCGATAACGTGGCCGTCATGGACGGCTGCGTTCAGGAAGGAGCCCTTACACCTGTACTTGCGGGGCCATGCCGGGAATGCCGGAAAGGCAGCATCCCTTTCATCGGGGGAGCGCCGGAATCCCGGAACAGCGTCCGGATCAGGAGGAACCAGGGTATCTGTCACCAGCAGGTATATGAGGCTTGGTTTGGCAAAGGAAATGCAAGCGGGAGGAATCCAAGTTCCCGCGGAATCAGCAGGCCCCCAGCTGCACTTGGGCTGCAGTCATGCTGATGCCCCCATAGGGGCGGAATTTCATCACGATGAGAAGGCCGCTGGGACGTCAGGGGGCCCACCCGGTCAGCATCGGTTCCTTGCGAAAAGAAGAAAAGAAAGGATACGGGGTGCAAAGCTTGTTGCCACAGCAGTCGGCACACGGGAACCGTGAGCCGGTCTCCGGAGCCCGCATCACCAGTAGTAGTCCACCAGCCCCGCCCCCGCGCCGCCGCTGGCGGCCGCTGCTGGCCGCCGCGCTGACGACGGCCTTTCTCGCCCTGTCGGCCGCGCCGGCGTACGCGCAGGGCGTATGGCCCACCCTGCCCACCGCCCGCGAGGACCCGGCGGGAGCCACCGCCCCCTGCCCCATGGGCGTCGGCGTACTGGAAGGAATCTGCGAGTACGTCAACGGCACTCTCCTGAACACGGTGGGGGCATACAGCGGCCACGAACACCTGGGCAACCCCTCTCCTCCCCCTTCTCTCTCTTCTCTCCCTGCTCTCCCTGCCCACCGCCTGCAGGTACCTGGCGGGAGCCACCGCGCCCTGCCCCACGGGCGTCAGCGGGCTGACGGGAACCTGCGTCTACGCCATCAGCGGCCGCAACAGCAGCGGGTTCCTGCGCACGGTGGAGGCCTAAAGCCCGGCCACGAACACCTGGGCAACCCTGCCCTCCATACCTACCGCCCGCAACGCTCCGGCGGTAGCCACCGCACCCTGCCCCGGCGTCTTGCACCGGGCCTGCGCGTACGCCACCAGCGGCTTCACCCAGAGCGGTGGTTTCCTGCGCACGGTGGAGGCGTACAGCCTGGCCGCCAACGTCTGGGCGATGCTGCCCTTCATGCCTACCGCCCGCAACGCTCCGGCGGTAGTCACCGCACCCTGCCCCGGCGTCTTTCACCGGGCCTGCGTGTACGCCATCAGCGGCTTCATACGCCATCAGGGGCTTCAACGGTAGTTTCCTGAACACGGTGGAAGCGTTTGACGTAGAACGGTAGGCCAATGGTGGAGCGGGGACACACAGGCACCCAGCCTGCGCCCCGCTCCACATCCGCCTCCGCCGGGCAGCCGTCCCGCCCCCAGGACCTTCAGCCCATGCGAGGGAGGCGTCCGGCCCTGGTTCTCCAGTTACCGCAGCCGCAGCCTCGCGGTATGGCGATCCGAGCCGGGATGAAGCGGCCGACATTCGTTGCCGTCGGCGGCGACAGCGGCAGCGGCAAGTCGACGCTGACTGCAGGCTTTTACCGGATCTTCCCGGCTGATCAGATCACGAGCGTGTGCCTGTCCGACTACCACGCGCTGGACCGGCGGGAACGCAATCTGATTGGGGTCACCGCGCTAGATCCGCGGGCCAACAATTTCGCCCTAATGGAGAACCAGCTGCTCGAACTCAAGCGCGGAAACCCGATCACAAAACCTGTGTACGACCATTCCGACGGTACATTCGGGCCGCCGGAGGAGATCCAGCCCAAGGAAGTGGTCATCGTACAGGGGGTACATCCTTTCCTCGTGCCGGGCGTCCGGGGCCTGTTCGACCTCAATGTCTGGCTCGATCCGGAAACCGAGCTAAAGCACAAATGGAAGGTGCAGCGGGACGTGGCCAGGCGCGGTTACACGGAGGAGCAGGTCTACGCGGAGATCGCGGCCCGGGAACCGGATGTGGCGGCCTATGTCACCCCACAGCGCCGGTTCGCCGATCTCATCGTGCGTTTTTGCCGTCCCGGCCCGTCCAGACCGGACGATGAGCATCTGGGAGTCCGCATCATCGAGCGTGCCACGCTACCGCGGCTGAACCTGGAAGGCGTGCTGGCCCGAACCGGCGAGGGATTCCGTGTCACTCAGGAAGACGACGACGAGACCGTGCTGGAGATCGACGGGGCCATCAAGAGGGCGGCTGCCCAGCAGCTCGCGGACCGGATCTGGGACCACTTCGACGCGCGCCACCAGCACCTGCGGCACCTGTCGCTGGACCAGTTCGGCGACTTTACCGACGACGTGATGGGCAAGCATCACAGCGATCCCCTGGCGCTGGTCCAGCTCTTGCTGGTCCACCGCATCCTCACTGCCAGGAAGTCCATGCTCCTCAAGGTGCCGCTCAGCGTCCACGAACAGATGATCCACGCCTGCGACCGGCGAGGATGAGCTGCCCATGAGCACCAGCATGTCTGCCCTCCGGCCCCGCATCCGCGTACCTGCTGTACCGATGCCACCGCGAAACGGGAGTGGTGCCATGTGACCAGCGGAGTTAGGCTGATTTTTAACCTCCCCAGGTGAGGGGATCTGTGTGACAGCCCGGACAGCGGCCCTTGATCGCTGGACGGCGATGGTGATGATGCGGCATTGCCTCGCCGGAGGAACCCTCCTGCGCGCTGCGCGGCGGCGGGCGCTGTCACGCACGAACTTGCCACGTCGGCCATCGTGGCACGAATCGGTGGGCCCTGCGCGCGAGTCGTCGCGAGCTGAGACGGGTCTTACCGCTTACGGGGTGATCTTTAGAGAAAGGCCGTGCCATGGCTAGAGCACCGGAAATGCAAGAATCGGAAGCGCAGATCGCGGTCCACTGGCGCGAGGAGGAATACCACTACCCGCCGCCCAAGTTCATCGGCCAGGCCAACGCATCAGATCCGGCGATACTGGAACGGTTCGGCGAGGACAAGTTCCCCGAGTGCTTCCGGGAGTATGCGGACCTGCTCACCTGGGACAAGTACTGGCATACCACGCTCGACACGAGCAACCCGCCGTTCTGGAAGTGGTTCGTCGGCGGCCGGCTCAATGCCTGCTACAACTGCATCGACAGGCACCTGACCGGCAACGCGAACAAGGCGGCGATCATCTTCGTGCCGGAGCCCGAGGACGCCGAGCCGGTGGCGATCACCTACCAGGAGCTATACCAGCGGGTCAACGAGTTCGCCACGCTGCTGCGCGACTTCTGCGGCCTGAAGACGGGCGACCGGGTGACGCTGCACATGCCGATGGTCCCCGAACTGCCGGTCGCGATGCTGGCGTGTGCCCGGCTTGGGGTCATCCATTCGGAGGTGTTCGGCGGGTTCGGCGGTAACGCGTGCGGGGTGAGGATCGCCGACTCCGGAAGCCGGCTCCTGATCACGATCGACGGCTATTACCGCAGCGGCCGGTTGCTCGACCACAAGGCCAAGGCCGACGAGGCGCTGGCGGTGGCGCGTGAGCAGGGCCAGGACGTGGACAAGGTGCTGGTCTTCCGCCGTCACCCGGGTCAGTACGCGTCCGAGACTCCGATGGCCGAGGGACGCGATTTCTTCGTCGATGAGCTGATGCCGGACTACCAGCGGAAGATCGTCCAGCCGGTCTCGATGCCAGCCGAGGCGCCGCTGTTCATCATGTACTCCAGCGGCACGACCGGCCGGCCCAAGGGCGCCCAGCACAGCACCGGCGGGTACCTGTCGTATGTGGCGGGCACGTGCAAGTACTATCTGGACATCCACCCAGAGGACACCTACTGGTGCCTGGCCGACATCGGGTGGATCACCGGCCACTCCTATATCGTCTACGGGCCGCTGGCCCTGGGCACGACGACGGTGGTCTTCGAGGGCACGCCCAACTACCCTGATGCGGGGCGGCCGTGGCGGATCGCCGAGCGGCTGGGGGTGAACATCTTCCACACCTCCCCGACGTCGATCCGGATGCTGCGCATGGCCGGCCCAGATGAGCCGGCCAAGTACAACTATCACTTCAAGTCGATGACGACCGTCGGGGAGCCGATCGAGCCCGAGGTGTGGCGGTGGTATCACCAGTACATCGGCAAGGAGGAAGCAGTCATCACCGACACCTGGTGGATGACCGAGACCGGCGGCTTCCTTGGCAGCACCCTGCCTGCCCTGCAGTCGATGAAGCCCGGCAGCTGCGGCCCCGGGGTCCTCGGCATCTATCCCGTCATCTACGACGACAAGGGCAACGTCATCGAGCCCGGCAGCGGCAAGGCCGGCAACATCTGCATCCGCAACCCCTGGCCAGGGATGATGCAGACGGTGTGGGGCAACCCCGACCGCTTCATCGAGGCTTATTTCGCCAAGTACAACAAAGACCGCAGCAGCAAGGACTGGCACGATTGGCCGTTCCTGAGCGGTGACGGCGCTGTCCAGGCCACCGACGGTTACATCCGCATCCTCGGCCGGATCGATGACGTGATCAACGTCGCCGGCCACCGGCTGGGCACCAAGGAGATCGAATCCGCGGCGATCACCGTCCCAGAGGTGGCCGAGGCGGCCGCCGTCCCGGTGATCGACGAACTGCGCGGCCGGGTGGTCGAGGTGTACGTCTCGCTGAAGCCGGGGCTGGAAGCAGGCAAGGAGATCGAGGACAAGGTCTCTGCGGCGATCGAGAGCCAGATCGGCAAGATCGCCAGGCCCAAGGAGGTCTGGATCGTCCCCGACATGCCCAAGACCAGATCCGGCAAGATCATGCGCCGGGTGATCGCGGCGACATCCAACTTCGCCGACATCGGCGACATCACCACCCTGGCCAATCCCGAGATCGTGGATACCATTCGCCACCAGGTGCAGCACGAGAAGGTGGCACGTGGCGAGGTGCCGCGGGAACTCACCGAGCAGGAGCGCGCAGAGATACAGGCATTCGGGACGCGGTAGCGCAGCGAGGCGGAGGCGCTGGCACCCGCCCGGAGCCGCAGGGGCATGGCCAGCCCCTGGCTGGCCATGCCCGCCGGGTCATGCGTGCCGCATTACGCGCCTTCGCAGGCTTCGCAGTATGTGAGGAGCCGCAACGCGGCCGGCATCCCGCCCGCCGCGGGCTCGAGTACATAGCTGACCGTTGACGCGGAGGGGAAGCCGCACCTGTCGCACCAGGCGCCGGGCTCCACACTCAAGATCACGATCCGCAGATACAGAGTGGATTGCATCGCGGCCTCCTCGCCGTGAGGCGATCGCTTCGCAGAGGCCATCAGCGGAAGCCCGGCAGGTCGTGCAGACGGCGTCGGGCTCCACGGTTCAGGCGAGCCTCATTGCCTCCCTCCACTGTCGGCCGGTGCGGACCGGCATGCAAACCCCGCAGATGGTGCTGCCGCGCGTTGTCACGGTCAGGAGAGCCGGCGGACTCTGGCGCGGCAAGGCTTGCGAGCTACCGGAGGCGACGGGTCGTTCAATGGTGAATCGGGCAGCAGCCGGGGGGAGAGCGCTGGCGGTGCATGCTTGGCTATTTCCCGTGCGGGTCAGACGCGTTGAGCGTCTCAACGACCTGGTCGTAGTCGCCGCGCGCCTCGCCGTAGCGCAGGAACTTCACGCGCTCGACCTGGATCTCCTTCGCGTCGGGCTGGGCCTCCAGCAGCGCGACGGCCTCCGCCACGAACTCCTCCAGCGGCATCGCGAACTCGCTGTCCTCCTGGCCGGGCAGCAGCGAGGTGCGGACGGACGGCGGCTCGAGCTCCACGATCTTCACGGTCGTGTCGGCGAGCTGCAGCCGGATCGACTCGCTGAGCATGTGGATTGCGGCCTTCGACGCGTTGTAGCTGGGTGTGATCTTGAGCGGCGCGAACGCGAGGCCCGAGGAGACGGTCATGATGGTGGCGTCCGGCTGCGCCTGCAGGTACTGGATGAACGCGGCGATGAGCCGGATCGGGCCGAGCACGTTGGTCGTCACGACCGACTCGGCCGAGGCGAGGAACGAGTCGGGCTTGTGCCAGTCCTCAATGCGCATGATGCCGGCCATCGTGACGAGGACGTTGAGGTCGGGGTGCTTGGCCAGCACCTGCTTCGCGGCGGAGTCGATGCTCGCGGCATCCGTCGTGTCGATCTGCACAGTGTCGATGCCGGGGTACTGCGCGGCGATCCGCTCGAGCAACTCGGTCCGCCGGCCGCCGACGATGACGGTGTTACCCCTGGCCTGCAGCTCGAGCGCGAGGGCGAGACCGATGCCGCTCGTGGAGCCGGGGATGAAGATGGTGCTTCCGGAGATGTTCATGCTTCGAGTCTTGCCCGTCGGCCGCGGCGTGTGCAGAGACCGGATATCGGGGGATCGGCGGTCCCTGGTTCGCGCTCGGGCGTGGAGCCGATACTGGGACTATGGATCGTGCAGCACTGGCGGACTTCTTGCGCCGCCGCCGGGAGGCGCTGCAGCCCGAGGACGTCGGGCTCCCCGCGGGCGCGCGCCGCCGGGCCCCGGGCCTGCGGCGTGAGGAGGTCGCGGCCCTTGCTGCGATGTCGACCGACTACTACACGCGGCTTGAGCAGCAGCGCGGTCCGCAGCCGAGCGAGCAGATGCTTGCGTCGCTTGCCCGGGCGCTGCGGCTGAGAGCCGGCGAGCGCGACTACCTGTTCCAGGTGGCGGGGCGGGGCGCCCCGGCATCGGTGCCGGCCCCGGCGCACGTCGCCCCGGCGCTGCTGCGGGTGCTGGACCGCCTCGACGACACCCCGGCGCTCATTCTGTCCAACCTGGGCGAGACGCTCGTGCAGAACCGGATGGCCGCCGCCTTGTTCGGCGACAAGTCGGGCTGCACGGGCCTCGCGCGCAGCGAGATCTACCGCTGGTTTACCGATCCTGCGGAGCGGCTGCGCTACCCCGAGCACGACCGCAACCGGCAGAGCCGTGCCCTGGTTGCGAACCTGCGCGCCGCGTACGGGTCGATGGGCCCGCAGTCGCGGGCCGGGGAGCTCGTGCGGGCGCTGCAGAAGGCGAGCGCGGAGTTCGCCGAGCTGTGGGAACGGCACGAGGTCGCCAAGCGCTTCGAGGACCACAAGACGCTCATCCATCCCGAGCTCGGCGCGATCGAGGTGGACTGCCAGGTGCTGTTCACCGAGGATCAGTCGCAGGCGCTGCTCGTGCTCACCGCTCCACCGCGCACCGAGGGCTACGAGAAATTGCAGCTGCTCGCCGTGCTGGGGCAAGAGCACTTCGCCGAGGCGGGGCGCAGCTAGTGGTGGTGATGGGAAGGACGGCTGTGAATGGCCGGCGTGCGGCGGGGGCTCACCATGCCGGCGGGTCCTGGCTGTAGGTGGCAAGCCGCGGTGGCCAGGCCAGGGTGCGGTTGCCGGGTGTGCCGGGTGGGGTGACCACCGTGACCGGCCCGGCATCGGACTGCAGACCGAACGCTGCGAGGGCGCCTGGACGGTAGCCGTGGACGACGACGTCGGCACCGTCGATCATGGTTCACCTCCATGGGGACGCAGGCCGGGTGGCCGAGGCCTACAGTTTGCTCTCGTCCGGTGGGGTACCCAGGAACTTCGCTAGCAGATCGACACTCGCAGCGAGCTGTTCGAAGAGTACGAGGTGGCCGCCGCCACGGAGTATTTCGAGTTCGGCGTGAGGGAGGAGCGTCGCGAGAACACGGCTGTTGATCGCGGGTACCGCCTGGTCGGCGCTTCCGCAGAGCACCAGCGCGGGTTGCCGGATCAGCGGTAGCCAGGGGAGGCTGGTCCAGCCGGCCAGGCTGGCAATTTGGCCGTAGTAGCCGCAGATCGATGGGGGGCGGGCGAGTCGTGCCTGGTTGTGGATGCGCATGGCATCGCTCGCGTAGTCGTCGGCATTGCCGCCGAATACGTCGAGTGCGTCGTTGAGTTGCCCCATCGATTGGTACCGGGCGGGGGTTGCCAGGGCGCGGAGGGCGGACCAGCCGCCGGGGATGCTGCCGAGCCCGACGCTGGTGGAGGCGAGGACAAGCCGGTGGACTTGCCTGGATGCGGTCAGGGCAAGCTGCTGGGCGAGCAGCCCGCCCCAGGAGAGGCCGAGCACGTCGACGCGGTCGAGTTCGAGGATCCGCAGCAGCCGGCTGGTTAGCAGCGCGAGACCCGGCAACGGCAGCGGGAACAGGGGTGGCGGGGATTCACCGGTGCCCGGGACATCGAATGCCACGGTGGTCATCCCCACGCGTTCGGTGAGCGTGCTGCGCAGCGGCTCCCACATTTCGATGTTGCCGCCGATGCCCATCAGCATCAGCAGCGGCGGCGCGACCGGGTCAGTGCCGGGCCGGATCGAGACACGAAGATCATGGCCGAGCGCGCGGACGGTTCTGATCTCATCACGGGAGTCGGGTTCAGGGTTCTGAGGCACAGTCAGCTTTCTGATGGGGCGGTGACGTAGCGTCCTAGCGCTGGATCAAGAGGCGGATGGTCCGCGCCCCAACTTCCACGCTCACTAATTCGCCCTCCATAGGGATCGGGCCAGCGGCTGGGCCGGAAGCGCTAGACCGGCCTGGCCTGCATGGATGCGGTTCCGTAAGGTGCTGGTCCCTCAGAGTAGATGGCTGGTTAAGCCGTTATTAGCCTCTATGACCATAAACGTTATTAATTAGAAACATAGATAGGGATCTATTCTCCCGCTGCCTGTTCCGGTCCCGCTGACCAGGGAAATCAGGCGGACACGTGGCCACAGGCCGCATCCAGAGGTCCAGCGTGATCCCTTAGGCGAGGCCGCTGGCTGTTCAACGTCGTGGCGCACGGAGGCGCCTTGCCTATCCGGCGGCCGGGAGATAGGACGCCCCGTAGACTCTGGCGCACGTGATCTCGAGGATGACCCTGTCGAGGGCGGCGAGGTCCTCGTCGCTGAGCGGTTCGGTCCCGTTGCCGGTGATGGCGGCGAAGATGGTGCGGAACGCCTCACCTAGCCGCTGGCATAGCCGCCTGCCTGCGACGACGCACCCGTCCTTCACGGGTCAACGCCCCGTGATCGAGCACCGGGGTCACCCTGCTGGCCTCTGCCGGCGGCTCCTGCATCCTGCTCCGGACGCCCGACGGTGATGCCAGGCCGGGCCGGTAGATCGGGACGCCGGCCGCCCGGGGCATCATTGCTCCATTTTCAGGCGTGCCGCACCTGCCGGTGGTTGTCAGCGGGGATTCGTGCCGAAGACGGGCAGGGCGGTGCAGAGCGCGGACAGCTGGCGGCCAGCGTGCAGGACCGTGCCGTCGGGGCGGACGACGGCGGCGTGCGCGCGGCGAGGTGCCGGCGCGACAGGCTGCCGTTGAGGGGAGCCGCGATCCCGGCCAGTTGCGCGGCGATAGTGGCGGCGATCAGCTCGGCGCAGCGGCTCCCGCCAGCGGGCGGCCTCCGGCAGGACGGTGATCGCCGTACGGCGGGGCCACCGCGCCGCGGCCTGCGCAAGCAGCGTGTAGGTCGAGCCGGGAAGGCCGCGCGCCTCAAGCGGCACCGCCTCGATCGCGGCAAGGTCGGCGGGCGCGGCGTAGCCCGGCCACAGCAGATCCCCGGTCATCGGGCGTACCTCGCCACCGTGCGCTGGGTGCCCAGGCCGGCCGCGCCGTCATCGGTGGCCACGATGGCCTCGACGGAATTGTTGTCCTGCAGGTAGGTGAAGTCCGCTTGGCTGGCGACGAAGAGTTTCCGGTGTGCGAGCTGGCCGATCATTGACCGCTCCCTTCAAATTTCTGACGACATCGTCACTTACGATGCTATCGTCAGTCAAGGATCCGGAAGGAGATGTTCCCGCGCGGGGCGATCCGCCGCGCGCCCTGCTCCGTCGCCGTCCTCCCGTTCCACTCACCTGGTACCTCGCCGGCCGGCGGCGGAAGCAGCCCGGCATGCAACGGGGCGGCCGCGAAAACGCCTTGCTGCAACCAGCGGGCCATGGCCAGGTCGGGCAGGTCCACGACGTAGTCGCTGTGCACGTGTGTGAGGAAGACCGCGGTGAGTGCGTGCGGGAAGACGCCCACCTCGGCGAGCCGCAGGGTGGTCGCGCGTCCCGCGTCGAATTGCAGGGCGATGTCGCCCTCCAGCCGTCCTCAGGACGGCTGGAGGGCGGCCGTCCGTCCGGTGAGCCCCTTCCGCAGCGCCGTCACGAGGCGGGGCACCTCATCCGGCTGCGCCGCGCCACCGAAAACGTAGTAGTCGGGACGGATGAGCAGTGCCATCTGGCCTGATTCGGCCTGGTGGGACCGGTAGACGCCGTCAAGGTCAACGACGTCGCCCGGGCCATCCGCCGTGAGGTCGCCGGTGACCCTCAGCAGGCGGATGCCCACCTGCTCGCACCAGGCGAGGCTGGCCTGGTCGAGGACATCGTGCGGGTCCTGGGCGGCCAGCAGGGTGAAGCCGGTGCCGGCAGTCTGGTCGAACAGTCCGGTGCGGCCCTGGAAGCGGACCTTCCCCTGGCGGCTGAGCTGCCCGGCCGGTGCCAGCGGGGCGCCGTCGGCGTCGCTCATCAGCAGGCCCCCGGTCAGGTTCTGCACCAGCAGACCGGTCGTGGGATCGCCGCCCTTGCGGAGCTCGGCGAGCATGCGGGCGTCGCGCTCGGCGGCTGCGGCGGGGTCGGCCTGGCAGATGATCTGGCCGAGGTACATGGATGCCTGGATGGCGTAGTGCAGGTGCTGGCGCCGTTCGGTGGTGTAGGTGTCCAGCAGTGTGTCTGGTGCGTGGCCGGACAGTACGAGGCCGAGTTTCCAGGTGAGGTTGGCGGCGTCGCGGATGCCGGAGCACATGCCCTGGCCGGCGAAGGGCGGCATCTGATGCGCCGCGTCACCGGCCACCAGGAGCCGGCCCTGGCGCCAGGTGTCGGCCCAGCGTGCCTGGAAGGTGTAGACGGTGTGGCGTTCGAGGGTGGCGTTGCCCGGGTGGATGCCGTAGGGCTGCAGCAGCTCCCAGGCTCTGTCTTCCTGGTTGAGGCCGTCGAGGGTCTCGCCGGGCAGCCGCATGAACTCCCAGCGGCGCCGGCCGGGACCGCCGGAGACGACCGTGGTGGGCCTGGCCGGGTCGCAGACCTGGAGATTGCGCGGGGACCAGACCCGGCCGGTGTCGTGCGGTATGACGTCCAGGACCAGCCAGTCGTAATGGAAGCCGAGATCGGTCATGGACGTCTTCATCCGGGAACGGACGAAGCTGTGGGTGCCGTCGCAGCCGACGAGGTAGGCCGCCCGCAGGGTGCGGTGCTTCCTTACGCCGTCGCGGAGCACCGGCTCGTTCCCGGCGCTTTCGGCGACCGTCAGGCGGACGGCTGATGCGTCCTCGGCGAGGTCCACGGCTTCCCAGCCGCGCAGGATGTCGACGCCGGGGGTGCGGCGCGCCCGCTGCTCCAGGGCGGCCTCCAGGCGCGGCTGGGTGAACAGGCTTACGAACGGCCAGCCGGAGTGGCTGGTGTCCTCGAACGCCAGGCGCAGCAGCGTCTGGCCCTTGCCGTTGCGCCACTCGTAGTCCTCGGCCGGCTCACTGAGGGCCGGCAGGTCCTCGGCCAGGCCGGCTGAGGCCAGGATGCGGGCGATCTCGTGGTCGAAGACCACCGCGCGCGGCAGCCGATACGGCTGCGGCCAGCGCTCGACGACACCGACCCGCCAGCCGCTCGCTCCGAGCTGGATGGCCGCAGTCAGCCCGACCGGGCCCGCACCGACGACCAGCACGTCGTACTCAGAGCTCATGGGCATGCCGGTGCCCGGGGCGGGGTTGTTGCTGGGGTTCATGGTGGCTTCTCCTTCGGTGTCCTGGTCAGCTCGGGTCGTGGGCGCCGGTCATGGTGTCGTCGGCCGCCAGGACGAGTTCCTCCAGACGACGGCGCGGCGCGGCGACGATCTTCAGCTGTTCGCCTTCGTCGGTGGAGGCGAACCGGCCGCGCTCCACCTCCAAAAGGAACTGGGTCGTGACGTATGAGACCGGCCCGCTACTTGATGAAATCATCAGTCATGATGGCTTCATCTGTCAAATGCGCCCAGGACTGAGTGGGTCATCAGCACTGAGATGGAATCGGTTACGCTATGGCCATGCCTGCAAGCGTTGCTGCCAGCCGCCTGGACCGGCGCAAGGCCCGGACGCGGGCGGCGCTGGTGGCGGCGGCGCGGGAGCTGCTGACCTCCCGCGACCCGGCCGGGGTGAGCATCCAGGAGATCACCGAGGCCGCCGACGTCGGTTTCGGGTCGTTCTACAACCACTTCCAGTCCAAGCAGGAGCTCTTCGACGCGGCCGTGGAGGAGGTCATCGAGGAGCACGGCGCGATGCTGGACGAGATCACCTCGGGCATGGAGGACCCGGCGGAGGTGTTCGCGGCGTCAATCCGGATCACCGCCCGCTTCCCGAAGACCCACCCCCAGCTGGCGCGGATCATCGACCGCACCGGGCCGCGGTACCTCACCTCGCCGTCGGGGCTTGCCCCGCGCGCCCTGCGGGACCTGCAGCGGGCGAAGGACGCCGGCCGGCTGTCGTTCGACGACCCGGATGTGGCCATCGCCTGCGCCGGAGGCGCGCTGCTGGGCGTGGTGCACCTGGGCCTGACCCAGTGCAAGCCGTCGGCGATCGACCGCGCCGCGGACGGCCTGGCGGTGAACCTGCTCCGCATGTTCGGGCTGCCCGCGGACGAGGCCCGCGAGGTCGCCGCACGCAGGCTGCCGCGCACCCGCTGACCGCCCCCGCACGCCGGGGCGTCCGCCGCCCCGCCGCCTCTCACCGCTCTCCGTGGCCGTTCCCCGGCACCTCACTGACGAGACATCGGCGCTGAACTGACGAGACATCGGCGCTGAGCAGCGTGTTGACAGCTGCCGCCCACATAGCTGATACTTTTATCAGTTATGTGGAAAGGATCAAGTTTATGAACACAACAGTGAAGACGGCACACGAAGACCTGCACAGCGAGCAGGGCGCGCTGCGCGGCGAGCACCCCGAGCGCGCGAAGAACCCGGTCATCAAGGTCGAGGACCTCGCGTGGCTGGAGTTCGAGAAGCCCGATATGGACGCGGCGCAGCGTTTCGCGCACGACTTCGGGTTCGCCACGGCCTACCGGGACGACGCCGAGCTGCACCTGCGCGGCACCCTGCCGGGGTCGCAATGCGTGATCATCCGGAAAGGACCCAAGTCGCGGTTCGTGGCCCCAGCGTTCCGGGCCACGGCACGCCAGGACCTGGAGCGACTGGCGCGGGCCAACGGGACCGCGGTCCGGCCGCTGCACGGCCCGGGTGGCGGAGCGGTGGTGGAGCTCCAGGACCCGTCCGGGATTCCTGTCCGGATCGTGGCGGACGTGGAGCAGCTGCCGGAGCTGCCGCGGCAGCGCCCGCTGGTGCTGAATTTCGGCGAGGTGAAGCGGGCGAACGCGACGCAGCGCCCGCCGCGGGAGCCGGCACGTATCGAACGGCTGGGTCACGTCGTGCTGGAGACGCCGTCGTTCGGACGGGCGCTGGACTGGTATCTGGACAACCTCGGCCTGATCGTCAGCGACTTCCTCTACTTCCCGGGGCAGCGTGACCGCGGTCCGGCGATGGCGTTCATCCGCTGCGACCGCGGCACGACCCCCGCCGACCACCACACACTGGCCATGCATCTCGGCCCGGCCCGCCATTACATCCACTCGGCCTACCAGGTCGCCGACCTCGACGCGGTGGCCGCCGGCGGGGAGTTCCTCAAGGAGCGTGGCTACAAAAGGGCGTGGGGCATCGGCCGGCACATCCAGGGCAGCCAGATCTTCGACTACTGGCGTGACCCGGACAGCGTGATGGTCGAGCACTTTGCCGACGGTGACATGTTCGACAGCACCGTCGAGGCCGGGTGGGCGCAGATGTCGGCCAGCACCCTGGCGCAGTGGGGCCCGGCAGTCACCAGGGACTTCCTTGGCGCCAAGCCGTCCCCGCACATGATCCGGGATCTGGTGACCGCGCTGCGTGACCGCGACAACGAATTCGATATCCAGCGCCTCATCGGCCTGCTGAAGGTCGCCTCGTCGTGAGCGTCAACCTCATCCGCTACGCCACGGACACCACTCCCGCCTGGGGCGTCGTGCACGAGGGCGCCGTCCTGCCGCTGCTCGCGGACTACGTCAGCACCGCCGACGTGCTCGGCGAGGGCGTCAAGGTCGCTCGATCCCTCCTTGCCCACGCTGGCGCCGGCCGCCGCCCGCTCGACGGCCTCCGGCTGCTGCACCCGGTGCCCGGCGCACGAATCGTCTGTCAGGGCGCCAACTACCGGCGCCCGGCCCCTGCCTGAGAGGAATCACATGCCCGCCCAGATCCCCTTTCCTGACGACGCGGCCGTCGCCACGGCCCTTGATGGCGCGGCGCTGCCCATGCAGAAGGCCGCTGAGGTCGGCCCCCTGATCAACGTGTTCCGGATGCTGATGCACACACCGGACATCGGTGCGGGAGTCGCCCAGCTGGGGTCGGCGATCTTCGCGGCCTCCGCGTTGACGGACGTCGACCGGGAGCTCGCGATCCTGGCCTGCGGGGCCTGCTTCCGGGCGCCGTACGAGGTATCCCAGCACGAGCCAATCTCCCGCGCAGTCGGCGTCAGTGACGAGCAGCGGGCCGCTGTGGCAGAAAAGCGCTGGAATGCCGGGTGCTTCACCGCGGCCCAGCGGGCGCTGCTGGCCTTCGTCGCCGCCGTGGCTGATGCGCCGGCCGTTCCGGACGCCGCATTCAACGCCATGCGGCAGCACTACAGCGATCGCCAGCTCGTCGAGGCGATCACGCTGACCGGCAACTACTTCCTAATCGCTCGCCTGACCACGGTGCTGAACGTGCCACTCGACCCGCCCGCTGACGACGCCGTTCTGCGCGTCGGCCTGGCCATGCACAGCGACCGCTGGGGCTAGAGCGGTTCGCTGGCGGGGGCGGGCGCGGGTTGGGCGAAGCTGGTGAGATCGGGGAGCGGCCGTGAGGCGAGCTGTGCCGCTTCTGCCTTGCTGAGCCCGCAGGCGCGCAGTACGCGCGCCGCGTATTCGTCGGCGAGTGCGCCGGCGTCCAGGTCTGGGTTCGCGTCGAGCAGGGCGGCCAGGCCGAGCAGTGATCCTGCGCCGATGTCCAGGTGACCGCCCGTGACAGCGTTCTGCACATTGGCGTCCGCGACGACGGCCGCGGCGGCGCGGACCTCACCAGCGGCTCGGGCCTGGCCGGGCTCAAGGACCGCGCCGAGGCACTCGGTGGCCAGATCTCACTGCACAGCGCCCCCGGTACGGGCACCGGCGTGCAGGTGTCGCTCCCGCTTGACGGACCCAGCGGCACCTCGCTGATGGACACATCAGAACTGAGCATCACGTTGACAATTTCTCAGATAACTGATAGTTTCATCAGTTATGCAGAAGGAATCAAGTTCGTGAGTGCGCCGGAACAGCACCTGTGACACCCGAAGGAGCCTGCCAATGAAACTCGCCAACTCAGGCGGCCGCGCCGTGCTCGTCCTCGGCGACGAGATCGCCGATATCGCCACCGCGTCGGGCGGCCGCTTCGGCCCCGACCCCATGGCTCCCTACGAGGACTGGGATGCCTTCACCGACTTCGCTGCCACTATCACCGCCGGCACCGGCCCTCTCGTCGAGGCAGATCTGCGCAACCCGGTGCCACGCCCCCGGCAGGTCTTCGCCATCGGCCTCAACTACCGCAGCCACGCCGAAGAATCCGGGATGACCATCCCGGAAGTCCCCGCCGTGTTTACCAAGTTCCCGGCCAGCCTGGCGGGCCCCTACGACGACGTCGAGGTCGTCGGCCACGCGGTCGACTGGGAAGCCGAGCTCGTAGCCGTCGTGGGCCGTACCGCGGACCGGGTCGCCGAGTCCGGCGCCTGGCCGGTCATCGCCGGCCTCGCCGTCGGCCAGGACATCAGCGATCGCCATCTCCAGTTCGCCGCTGGGGCCCAGTTCTCCCTCGGTAAGTCCTGGCGCGGCTACGGGCCTGTCGGCCCCTGGGTCGTCACCCTCGATGAGATCGACAACCCTGACGACCTCGCCCTCGGATGCTCCCTCAACGGGCAGAAGATGCAAGACACCCGTACCAGCGACCTCATCTTCAGCGTTCCCCGGCTCATCGCCGAGATCTCCGCCGTACTGCCCCTCCTGCCCGGCGACATCATCTTCACCGGCACCCCCGCCGGCATCGGCGCCGTCCGCCAGCCACCTCGCTTCCTGCAGCCCGGCGACACCCTCGAAACCTGGGCGGAGGGCATCGGTACCCTCCGGAACCGCTTCGTCGCCAGGGGGGAACGGGCGTGATCGCAGTGAAGCCGGCCCGGTCGGCAAGGCCGAGGTCTGCGGGCAGCCCCGTTTTAGCGCCAGCTGGCCGGACTGGGGTGACGGCACGGCGTGCCACAGGAAACGCCCTCCGGTTCCTGCGGCGCATGCCTCGCCGGGGCGACGGCACTGGTGATCACCAGGATGAACGACGACCCGGCCAGCGGGTGGCGATGAGGGTGCCGACACCGGGCACGATGGTGGCGATCTTGCGCCAGCGGGCGAGAGGGGACCGCCAGCCCAGAATGATGCCGTCCCCGACATGGCCCGCCAGGCGGCGCTCAGCGAGCGGACGCTCGGCCGCCGCTTCCGGGAGCAGACCGGAACCACTCCCACGCAATGGCTCCTGCGCGCCCGGGTGATCCGGGCCCAGCATCTGCTGGAGACTACCGACCAGCCGATCGAGCGGATAGCCGCCGAGGCCGGCTTCGGGTCGGCGATCACTTTCCGTGCCCGGTTCCGTGAGCAGGTGGGGGTCAGCCCCCTGCACTACCGCCGGAACTTCCGCCGGCGCGATCC
>DASQVO010000013.1:0-8648 GCA_035640715.1 Streptosporangiaceae bacterium | reverse complement strand
GCGCGCGCCCTGTCCGGCTTGCTGCTCCGCGTGCCGCACCTCATCGCTGGGCGGCGCCCGCTGCCGCCGCACGTCGAGGCGGGCATCCGGCTGCTGGAGGCCGATCGTGCCGCCTGAAGCGCCGGCCGCCCCGGCGGGGGCACCCGACCCCAGGGTCACGGTCGTCGTTATCACCCACAACCGCCGCGGCGAGCTGTCCCGCACCCTCGGCAAGCTCGCCGCGCTGCCCGAGCGGCCATCGGTGATCGTGGTCGACAACGGCTCATCGGACGGCACGGCGGCGATGGTCCGGCGGTGCCACCCGGACGTGCTGCTGCTCACCGCGCGGCGCAACCTCGGTGCCGTGGCGCGCAACGTGGCGCTGCGCAGGGTCACGACACCGTACGTCGCATTCTGTGACGATGACACCTGGTGGGGGCCCGGGTCGATAGGCCGCGCCGCCGACGTTCTCGATGCCCATCCTGACGTGGCGGTCGTGACCGCCCGCATCGTGGTAGAGCCGGGCGGCGCGGACGACCCGATCGTGCCCGAGCTCGCGGGCTCGCCCGTGCCTGGCCGCGCGGGGCTGCCCGGGCCGGCCCTGATGAGCTTCCTCGCCGGTGCCTCCGTGTTGCGGGTCCGGCCATTCCGCGAGGCGGGCGGTTTCTCACCCCGGCTATGGCTCGGCGGTGAGGAGGAACTGCTCGCCGCCGACCTCGTCTCGCGCGGTCACGCGCTGTGCTACCTGGCGGACACGGTCGTGCACCACGAGCCGTCCCGGCAGCGGGACTCCTCCCGCCGCCGCTGGCTCGGCATCCGGAACACCCTGTGGTTCACCTGGCTGCGACGGCCGCCCGCTGCGGCGCTGCGGCGGACCGTGGAGCTGGCCGGGGCCGTACCGGCCGACCGGACTTCGGCCGCGGCGTTCGGCGCCGCCCTGGCCGGCCTGCCCTGGGTGCTGCGGGAGCGCCGCCCCGTCCCGGCACACGTCGAATCCTGGATACGGCTGCTCGAGGAACCCCGCCGCACATCCCGCGCCCGCCGCTACGTCGGCTGAGCGCGGGTCAGGCGGCCGGCCGGCCCAGCGGCAACGCAGCGTTATAGCTGACGAAGGCCAGCACTGCGATCAGCAGGGTCCTGGTCTGGGGGAGCGGTACCCAGTGGAGCTCAAGCGACGCCAGCAGGATCGTGCCGGCGCCAAAGGCGAAGAAGCCAAGCGGCAGGCCGCTCGCCATCGGGCGCAGCATGATCCGGGTCATGGCCTCCGGTTCCAGACCACCGGAACCGTCCGGCGCCACGTGACGCTCGCCGGGCCTGCCGTAGCCGCGTACCTTTCGGATGAATTACCTGCCTCTGATGCCATGCGTCCCTCTGATGTCATGCGTCCCGATCTACCCGGTGGACCATGGCCGACACCAAACCGAGGAATGATCGCTTCGTGGCCGGGCACACACGGGCCATGAGCCTTCACTCCACCGAGCCGAATCAGCACGGCACTGCGCCAGGCCACCATGAGCCGGACGAGCGGGCGCTCGGCGGCCACAGCCAGCTGCACGGCCGGCCATCATCATGGGTCCTCGTCGCGGTAGTTGTAGCCGCCTTCGTCGTTGGCGGCTTCGCCATCGTCTTCCACCAGTGGTGGCTGTTCTGGGTCTGTGTCGGCGTCGTCGTCCTGGCGGTCCCCGTCGGCAAGGTCGTCGGCATCATGGGCGACACCGTGCTCGCCGGAAACCCGGCCAGCGCGCTCGGCCAGGAGCCTCACGTCGCTGAGGACATGGGATCGGCCGCGCATCCGGGCGTGGACGTCGGCGTGCCCGGCGCGACAAGCCCTGACCAGCGCTGACCGCCGCCCGCGTGCGGCACCGGGTGTGAACCCCCCATTATTGTCTTGCACGGGCTTCTGCTGGCTGAGGCACCGGTGCCTGCCGCCGCTTCGACAACCGCGAGGAGGGCTGGACCCGGCGGCCCGACCTAGGCCCAGCCGAAGCGATGGCCGCCCGGGCCGTCCCGCATGCGGGGGCGGGCGGCTGGCACCCGCCTCAAGCAATGGCCGCGCGGGCGGCCTGACCGTCAAGGAGTGTCCATGCAGCCGTGGCCTGGCTCGGCTTATCCCCTCGGGGCCGTCTACGACGGTGCCGGCACCAATTTCGCCCTGTTCTCTGAGGTCGCCGACTTCGTCGAGCTCTGCCTGTTCGATGACGACGGCAAGGAGACCCGGGTCAAGCTCACCGAGATGGATGGCTTCGTGCACCACTGCTACCTGCCCGGCATCGGGCCCGGGCAGCACTACGGTTTCCGCGTGCACGGCCCCGACGACCCCGGCCAGGGCCTGCGCTGCAACCCCGCCAAGCTGCTGCTCGACCCGTACGCCAAGGCGGTCACCGGCGATCTGGACTGGGACGAGTCGTTGTTCGGCTACCACTTCGGCGCCCCGGACGAGCGGAACAACGACGACTCTGCTGACCACATGTGCAAGGGCATCGTGGTCAACCCGTTCTTCGACTGGGCCAACGACAGGCCGCCGAGGACGCCCTACAACGAGACGCTCATTTATGAGGCCCATGTCCGCGGGCTCACCCTCCGCCATCCCGACGTGCCCCCGGAGATGCGGGGAACTTACGCCGGGCTGGCCCATCCTGCCATCATCGAGCATCTGACCCGGCTGGGCGTGACCGCTATCGAGCTGATGCCGGTTCATCAGTTCCTCACCGACAAGGTCCTGGCCGACCGGGGCCTGCGCAACTACTGGGGCTACAACACGATCGGCTTCTTCGCCCCCCATGCCGGCTATGCGACCGCGAGCGACGGCTATCAGGTGCAGGAGTTCAAGGCGATGGTGCGCACGCTCCATGAGGCGAACATCGAGGTGATCCTCGATGTCGTCTACAACCACACGGCCGAGGGCAACCACCTCGGGCCCACGCTGTCCCTGCGCGGCATCGACAACCGGGCGTACTACCGGCTGGTGGATGACGACCCGCGCTACTACATGGACTACACGGGCACCGGCAACTCGCTGAACGTGCGCGATCCGCACTCGCTGCAGCTCATCATGGACTCGCTGCGCTACTGGACCACCGAAATGCGGGTTGACGGCTTCCGCTTCGACCTCGCCGCCACCCTCGCCAGGGAGTTTTACGACGTTGACCGGCTGGCCGCCTTTTTCGACATCGTCCAGCAGGATCCCGTGATCAGCCAGGCCAAGCTCATCGCCGAGCCGTGGGACGTCGGTCCCGGCGGATACCAGGTCGGCCGTTTCCCCCCGCTGTGGACCGAATGGAACGGGAAGTACCGCGACACGGTCCGTGATTTCTGGCGCGGCGAGCCCGCCACCCTCGGCGAGTTCGCCTCCCGCATCACCGGCTCATCGGACCTGTATGCCCGCGACGGCCGCCGGCCATACGCGTCGATCAACTTCGTCACCGCGCATGACGGCTTCACGCTCACCGACCTCGTCTCCTACAACAGCAAGCACAATGAGGCCAACGGCGAGGACAACCGCGACGGCGCGGACGACAACCGGTCATGGAACTGCGGCGTGGAAGGCGAGACCGATGATCCCGCCATCAACGAGCTCCGCTCCCGGCAGCGGCGCAACCTGCTGGCGACCCTGCTGGTGTCCCAGGGCGTGCCGATGCTGCTCGGCGGCGACGAGATCGGCCGCACCCAGCACGGCAACAACAACGCCTACTGCCAGGACACCGAGCTGTCGTGGCTGGACTGGTCGCTGGCCGACGCCAATGCCGACCTGCTGGCGTTCACCATGGCGCTGTCGCAGTTCCGCCGGGCTCACCCGGTGTTCCGGCGCCGCAGGTTCTTCGCCGGGCGCCCCATCCGGCGCGGCGACGAGCTGCGTGACATCGCCTGGTTCAGCGCCGGCGGCACGGAGATGTCAGAGCAGGACTGGGAGACCGACATCGGCCGCTGCGTCATGGTCTTCCTGAACGGCCAGGGCATACCGGATGTGGATTCGCGTGGCGAGCGGGTCATCGACGACTCGTTCCTGCTGTGCTTCAACGCCGCGCCCGAGGACGTGGAGATGGTGCTGCCGGCCAGCGACTACGGCGAGAAGTGGGCCGTCGTGCTCGACACCGCGGCGGGGGAGGCCCCGGTCGGCCTGGTCGGCGCGCCCGGTTTCGGCGGCGCCGCGGCGTTCGGCGGCCCGGCCGGCGCGATAGCGAACGTTACCGGGCTGGACATGCTCGACGGCGCCCGTACCGTGGAGGCCAAGGCCACGCTCACCGTTGCCGCTCGGTCCCTGATCGTGCTACAGCGTAGCGAGCGGGCCGAGTGACGCCCCCCGCTTCCACCTACCGGGTTCAGCTCGGGCCGGACCTCAGCTTCGCCGGCGCTGGCGAGCTGGCCTCCTACCTGCGTGACCTGGGCGCCGGTGCGCTGTACACCTCGCCGGTGCTGGCGGCCACGCCCGGCTCGACGCATGGCTACGACGTGGTCGACCCGAGCGTGCCGAGTCCGGCCCTCGGCGGGCCGGACGGGTTCGCGGCCCTGGCGGCGCGGGTCCGCGAGGCAGGACTCGGCCTGGTCGTCGACATCGTGCCCAACCACATGGGCATCTCCGTGCCCGAAGCCAACCCGGCATGGTGGGACGTGCTCCGCCTCGGCCGGGAGTCGCCATATGCCCGGTTCTTCGACATCGACTGGGATCAGGGACCGATCATGGTGCCGGTGCTCGCCGACAGCGCAGCCGTGGCCGACCTGACCATCGATGACGACCGGCTCGCCTACTACGAGCACCGTTTCCCGATCGCCCCCGGCACCGGCGGCGGCACCCCGCAGCAGGTGCACGAACGGCAGCATTACCGGCTCGCGGACTGGCGCCTGGCGAACACGGAGCTGAACTACCGGCGGTTCTTCGACATCGCCACGCTCGCGGCCGTCCGGGTCGAGGACCCGGAGGTGTTCGCGACGACACACCGTGCGGTGCTCGGCTGGGTCGAGGCTGGGCAGGTGACCGGCCTGCGCGTGGACCACCCGGACGGCCTCGCGGACCCGGGCGGTTACTTGCACCGGCTCCGCGGGGCAGCCCCCTCCGCCTGGCTGGTGGTGGAGAAGATCCTCGGCCCGGACGAGACCCTGCCCTGCCGGTGGCCGGTGGACGGCACGACCGGGTACGACGCCCTCCGCCTGGTCTGCGGCCTGTTCGCCGACCCGGCCGGCGAGCCAGGGCTCACTGCGCTCGCCGAGCAGGAATGCGGCACCCAGGACCTCCGCGAGATGGAGTACGCGGCGAAGCGATGGGTGGCCGAGCACATCTTGCGAGCCGAGGTGCGCCGGATCGTCCGGGTCGCCGCGCGGCACGGGGACGGTGACGAACCCGGGCGTCCTGGCGCGTCGGCGGCCGAATCCGCTGTCATTGAGCTCCTGGCCTCCTTCCCGGTCTACCGTTCCTACCTGGCCGACGGCGTGCCGGAACCGCTGACGGCGGCAGCGGCCGAGGCTTCGCGGCGGCAGCCGGAGCTGGCCGGGACCATCGATGACCTGGTGCGGCGGATGACCAGCGAGCCGGATGGCGAGCTGGCCGCCCGCGTGCAGCAGACCGCCGCGATGGTGATGGCCAAGGGCGTCGAGGACACCGTCTTCTACCGTTACAACCGGTTCGTCGCGCTGAACGAGGTCGGTGGCGATCCCGGGCGGTTCGGCGTGCCGGTGGCGGAGTTCCACCGGCGGGCCGCCGCCGGCGACCATCCCCGGTCGATGACGGCGCTGTCCACGCACGACACCAAGCGTTCGGAAGACGTGCGGGCGCGGCTGGCGGTGCTGTCGGAGATCCCTGCCGAGTTCGCCGCGGCCGTGCGGCGCTGGTCCGCCCGCGCCCGGCTGCCCGAGCCCACCCTCAACCTGCTCGCGTGGCAGTCGCTGGTTGGCGCGTGGCCGATCACCGCTGAGCGTCTGGGTGGGTACCTGGAGAAAGCGTCACGGGAAGCCAAGATCGCGACGAGCTGGACCGACCCGGACCCGGAGTTCGACGCGGCCGTGGCCGCCTGGCCCAAGGCGGTGCTCGGCGACGCTGAGCTGAGCGGGGACGTCGAGCGGTTCGTCGGCCTGGTGCGGGCGGCCGGATGGTCGAACTCGCTGGGCCAGAAGCTCGTCCAGCTCGCCATGCCCGGGGTACCCGACCTCTACCAGGGCACCGAGCTGTGGGACCTGTCGCTGGTGGACCCCGATAACCGCCGGCCAGTCGACTTCGGGCCCAGGCGCGAGCTGCTGACCCGCATCGACGCCGGCTGGCTGCCGGAGGTCGATGAGTTCGGGGCCGCGAAACTGCTCGTGGTGGCGCGGACACTGCGGCTGCGCCGCGAGCGCCCGGAGCTGTTCGCCGGGTACCGCGGCCTGCCGGCGGAGGGACCGGCCGCCGAGCATGCCGTCGCGTTTGAGCGTGGCGGCGGCCGGCTGGTGGCCGTAGCCACCCGGCTGCCATTGAGGCTGCAACGGAACGGGGGCTGGCGGGGCACCACACTGCCGCTTCCTGGCGACATGGGCGCGTGGACGGACGTGCTCACCGGGCAGCCCGCCCAGCAGGCGACCGGCGGCGGCGCGCTGCTGGATGAGCTGTTCACCAGGTATCCCGTGGCGCTGCTCGTGCGAGGTGCCCCGTGACCGCGGGCCTGGCAAGGGAGGGCCCGGTGCGGGTTGGCTCGGTGTGGGCGCCGGATCGGCGGCGGGTCCGGCTGCTGGCCGGGTTCGAAGCGCCGGAGGAACTCGAGCTGTTCCGGGGGGAAGGCGGCTGGTGGCACGCGCCAGAGCCGCTCCCCCCGGGCACCGACTACGCGTTGCTGCTCGACGATGACGAAACGCCGCTGCCGGATCCGCGCTCGCTCTGGCAGCCGCGAGGGGTGCACGGACCGTCCAGGAGCTATGACCACGCCGCGTTCCGCTGGTCGGATGCGGCCTGGACCGGCCGTGCGCTGCCCGGGTCCGTCCTCTATGAGCTGCACATCGGCACGTTCACGCCCGCGGGTACCTTCGACGCGGCCATCGAACGGCTCGATCACCTGGTTGACCTGGGCATCGACATGGTTGAGGTCATGCCGGTCAACGCGTTCGACGGTACCGCCGGATGGGGTTACGACGGCGTGCTCTGGTATGCGGTACATGAGCCGTACGGCGGACCCGACGGGTTCAAGCGGTTCGTGGACGCCTGCCATGCGCGCGGTCTCGGCGTGCTGCTGGATGTCGTCTACAACCACATCGGGCCATCCGGCGCGTACCTGGACCGTTTCGGGCCCTACTTCGCCGGCCACAATATCTGGGGCCCCGCGCTCAACGTGGATGGCCCCGGGTCTGATGAGGTGCGCCGTTACGTGATCGACAACGCGTGCGGCTGGCTGCGGGACTTTCACGTCGATGGCCTGCGGCTGGACGCGGTGCACGCGATTGCCGACCGCCGGGCCGTGCACCTGCTCGAAGAGCTTGCCGCCGTGGTCGACGCGCTATCCGCCGGGCTGCGCCGGCCGCTGAGCCTGATCGCGGAATCCGATCTCAACGACCCGAAGCTGATCACCCCGCGTGAGGCCAACGGCTACGGCCTCACGGCCCAGTGGTGCGACGACATCCATCATGCGCTGCACGTCGCGCTGACCGGCGAGACACATGGCTACTACGCGGACTTCGCGGCGCCCGACGCCCTGGAGACGGCGCTGCGCTCGGCGTACTTCCATGCTGGCACCTGGTCGTCGTTCCGCGACCGGTCCCACGGCCGTCCGGTGGACGTCCACCGGATCCCCGGCAGCCGGTTCGTGTGCTACCTGCAGAATCACGACCAGATCGGCAACCGCGCTCAGGGGGACCGGCTGTCGGCGAGCGTGCGGCCGGGCCTGCTCGCATGCGGGGCGGCCATCGTGCTCTGCTCGCCCTTCACGCCCATGATCTTCATGGGCGAGGAGTGGGCGGCGAGCACTCCGTGGCAGTTCTTCGCCTCTTTCCCCGACCCAGACCTGGCCGAGGCCGTGCGGCGCGGCCGCCGTGCGGAATTCGCCGCACACGGCTGGGGAGATTCCGAGGTCCCGGATCCGCTGTCACCGCGCACGGTAGAGCGGTCCACGCTGGACTGGGAAGAGGTGGCCGTCCCCAGGCACCGTTCGATGCTGGAGCTGTACCGCGCGCTGATCGCGCTGCGGCACCGTTACCCCGAGCTGGCCGATCCGAGGCTGGACAGGTTCACAGTCGAGTCGGGTCCGGGGGAACGGTGGCTCGTACTGCACCGGGGCTCGCTCCGGCTCGCCTGCAACCTGGCCGGCGAGTGGGACAACGTCCGCCTCGACCGGCCCGTCGGCGTTGCCCTGCTCGCGTCGGTGGAGGTGAGCCACTCGGGCTGCGTCCTGGAACTGCCGCCCGAGTCCTTCGCCCTCGTCACCACGGAGGACCCGACCAGGCAATCATCTGGCCCATGCTGAACGGCCGCCCGTCCAGCACCGTGGTCAGCGCTGCTGGCTCAACATTGTCTGGGATGGAGGGCAGGTCCACGATTCCTCCAGTCAGTAACAGCGTCGTTGCTACTGAAGAGCAGGTCGGCCGTCACCTGCCCGGAGGCGCCCACGCGCTACCGCCGCCTGCCCCTGCCCCTGCCGCGGCTGGCGACCTGCACCTCCGGCAGGTCGTCTGCATCAAGCGGCGGATCCACCTCGTCGGCGGCCAGATCCATCTCCTCG
>DASQVO010000012.1:0-27419 GCA_035640715.1 Streptosporangiaceae bacterium | reverse complement strand
GACCAGGTCGAGGTGCTCACCGCGGTGCAGGGAGGCTGACCATGCAGGATCCGCTCATCATCGCCGGGGAGAAGTTCGGCTCGCGCCTGATCATGGGGACCGGCGGGGCACCGAGCCTGGACATCCTCGACCGGGCGCTCGCGGCCTCGGGCACCGAGCTGACCACCGTCGCGATGCGCCGCGTCGACCCCGGCGCGGCGGGGCATTCGGTGCTCGGCATCCTCGCGGAGCGCGGTATCCGCGTCCTGCCGAATACCGCCGGATGCCACACGGCCGCCGACGCGGTCCGCACCGCGGAGCTGGCCAGGGAGGCCCTCGGCACCAATTGGGTGAAGCTGGAGGTGATCGCGGACGAGCGCACCCTGCTCCCCGACCCGGTTGAGCTGCTGGAGGCGGCCGGCATGCTCGTCACCCGCGGTTTCACCGTGCTGCCGTACACCAACGATGACCCGGTGCTCGCGCGGCGCCTGGAGCAGGCCGGCTGCGCCGCGGTCATGCCACTCGGCGCACCGATCGGCTCCGGGCTGGGCATCAGGAACCCGCACAACATCGAGCTGATCGTCGAGGAGGCAGGCGTGCCCGTCGTGCTCGACGCCGGTGTCGGCACAGCGAGCGACGCCGCGATCGCGATGGAGCTTGGCTGCGACGCCGTGCTGCTGGCGACATCGGTGACCAGGGCACGTGACCCGGAACTGATGGCCGAGGCGATGCGGCACGCGGTCACCGCTGGGCGGCTCGCCCGCCTCGCCGGGCGGGTACCGCAACGGCGTTACGCCAGCGCATCGTCCCCCCCGGTGAACGGGTGAGGTGGAAGCTGGTAACGAACAGGTGACGTGAAAGCCGGTAACACGGCCCAGCTTTGTTAACCGGCTCATACAATGGCCACGATGGACACAACCCTCGCAGATCCCCTGGTCGGCCGGCTGCTTGACGGCCGTTACCAGGTGGAGGCGCTCGTCGCGCGCGGCGGGATGGCGACGGTGTACCTCGCCACCGACACCCGGCTCGAGCGCCGGGTTGCGCTCAAGGTCATGCATGCGGACCTGGCCCGCGACGAGGGTTTCGTCAACAGGTTCATCGGCGAGGCCAAGGCCGTGGCGCGGCTGTCACACCCGAACGTGGTCGCCGTCTTCGACCAGGGCAGCGACGGCCAGTACCTGTATCTGGCCATGGAATACCTGCCCGGCATGACCCTGCGCGGGCTGCTCGACGAGCGGGGCTGGTTCGCGCCGCACGAGGCTCTCGGCATCATGGTGCCGCTGCTGTCGGGGCTGGCCGCGGCGCACGCGGCCGGGATCGTGCACCGGGACGTCAAGCCGGAGAACGTGCTCATCGGGCCGGATGGCCGGCTCAAGGTCGTCGACTTCGGCCTCGCGAGGGGGCTGGCGGTCAGCAACCAGACGCGGACCGGCATGATCATCGGGACGGTCGCCTACCTGGCGCCCGAGCAGGTGTCCGGGACCGGTGCCGATACCCGCACCGATGTGTACGCAGCGGGCATCGTCTTGTTCGAGCTGCTCACGGGGGTCCAGCCGCACACCGGCGACAGCCCGCTCGCGGTGGCGTACAAGCACGTCAACGAGGCGGTTCCCGCGCCGTCCACGGTGGCGCAGGGCATTCCCCCGGAGGTCGACAGGCTCGTCGCGATGGCGACGAGCCGGGACCCCAGGGACCGCCCGGCTGACGCGGGCGAACTGCTCCGCGCGGCCGGGAACGTCAGGCGGGGAATGCCCGCTGGCGCGCAGGCTGGCGTCGCGCCGCAGGTGGATATCCCGCACGCCTCGGCGCTGCTGGCCGATGGCCGGCCGGCCGTAGGCCAGGAGCACAGCACCCAGGCGTTCGCGGCGCCGGGTGGCACGGACGGGCGCACGCTCATCGCCCCGCATGAGGAGCTGGGCGGCTTCTACGGGCCCGCGGGCGGCACGGATCACTACGGCACCGGCTATGACAGCTATGCCCACGATGGCGGATACTCCGGCGCTGGGTACCGTGGCCGGCGGCGGCGCAGGACCGGCTTCCTGGTGGCGCTGGCGCTGATCATCATCGCGGCGGCCGGCGCGGGCGGCTGGTGGTTCACCCAGGGCAGGTACGCGACGGTTCCCGCGGTCACCGGGATGGCGGACGGCACCGCCGTGACGATGCTGCGCGCCGACGGCTTCACCGTCAGGATCGCCGCGCCGCAGCCTGACAACCACGCGAAGCAGGGCATGGTCGTGCGCACCATTCCCGCGGCCGGTGGCCGCGCTCCGCAAGGCTCGGCTGTCACCCTCATCCCCTCGGCCGGCCCGCGCATGATCAAGGTACCCGCCGTGGCCGGGCAGCGGCTCGCCAGCGCGCAGGCGGCCCTGCGCAGCGCGGGGCTGACCCCCAGCGGGCAGGTGCGCCGGGTCATCTCGTCCGCCGCTGCCGCAGGGGTCGTCATCAGCACGCAGCCGGCCGCCGGAACGCCCTGGCCGCAGCCGAAGCCCGTCGTCATCACGGTGAGCGAAGGGCCTCCGCTGCCCACCTTCATCGGCCAGGACGAGCACACGATCGAGCAGTGGGCGGCGCAGAACGGGATCACGCTCAACGTCACGCACGACTCCAGCAGCTCACAGCCGCAGGGCATCATCACCCAGCAGTCCCCCGCTCCGGGCACGCCGGTCACCGCCAACGAGACGGTCACGGTCGGGGTATCCAGCGGCCCGCCTCAGGTGGCCATCCCGGACGTCAGGGGGATGAACGTGGCGCAGGCACAGCAGACCCTCCAGCAGGCCGGCTTCACCGTGACCGTCGACAGGTTCGGGCCCTTCGACAAGGTGTTCGACTACAACCCCAACGGCCAGGCGCTCAAGGGAAGCACGATCACGATCTACGTCGGCTTCTAAGCCAGGCACTCGTGCCGCTGCAGCCAGCGCAGGAAACCCAGGCCCGGCGCCCGCTGATCGGGGCGCACGTGCCCGTCGCCGGGGGCCTCGCGACCGCGGGGCTGGCGTATGCCGCGGCGGTCGGCGCCGAGGTGATCCAGGTGTTCGCCGCCAACCCGCGCAGCTGGGCGACGGCCCCGGGCAACCCGGCGCAGGACGAGGCGTTGCGGCGGCATTCCGCGGAAACCGGCTTGCCGGTGTTCGTGCACGCGCCGTACCTGATCAATCTGGGCTCTCCGGACGAGCTCACGGCGTCGCGTTCGGTCTCCGCGCTCGCGCACGCGCTCCGCCGCGGTGAGGAGATCGGAGCCCGCGGCGTCGTCGTCCACACGGGTTCCGCCGTCGGCGGGGAACGCGACGCCGCACTACGGCGGGTCGCCAGCGGCCTGCTCCCGCTGCTCGACAAGCTCGGTGACGACGGACCCGACGTCCTGCTGGAGCCGATGGCCGGGCAGGGGCAGATGCTCTGCGCCGATGTCAGCGAACTCGAAGCGTACCTGGACATACTCGGCAGGCACCCCAAAGCCTGCGTGTGCGTGGACACCTGCCATGTCTTCGCTGCCGGGCATGACCTGACGGCGCCCGGCGGACCAGCGGCCATGCTGGACGCGCTCATGCGGGCGGCCGGGCCGGGGCGGGTGAAGCTCGTGCACGCCAACGACTCGGCGGCCAGCTGCGGATCGCGGCGGGACCGGCACGCGAACATCGGCGCCGGGAAGATCGGTACCGCGCCAATGCGGGAACTGCTCCAGCATCCCGCACTGGCGGATGTGCCGTTCGTCGTCGAGACGCCCGGCGATAAGAAGGCGCACGCCCGCGACATCGCCACGCTCAAGCAGCTTTTCCATGACCGTGAGCGTTATTCAGAAACCGGCTAGCGAGCGCAGGCCCCTGGGCCCAGCCGGTACTCCTGCGCCGACGCGGCCAGCTCTTCGGCGAGGTCGGCGGCCTCGAGGCGGCCCTCAATCCGGCGCAGGTCGCCGATCCTCGCGCGCGTCTCCACCCGCCGCGGCGTCAGCAGCGTGCAGCAGTCCTGGTCGGGCAGCTCGGAGATCTGGAGGGTGCGGATGCGGCGCGCCTCCGCCATGATCTCGGTCTTGTCCCAGCCAATCAGCGGGCGCAGAATCGGCAGGGTCACGGCGTCGTCCAGCGCGGTGATGTTCGTCAGCGTCTGGCTGCTCACCTGCCCCAGCGAGTCGCCGGTGATCAGGGCGGCGGCGCCGAGCCGCCGGGCGAGGGCTTCTCCCGTCTTCAGCATGAGGCGGCGCTGCGCGACGATCTGCAGCCGGTCCGCGCCGGAGGAGGCGAGCCGCTGCTGCGCCTTGCCGAACGGCACGACGAACAGCCGCGAGCCGCCCTGGAACCTGTCGAGGCCGCGCATCAGCGCGTACGCCTTGTACACCGACTCCGGCCCGGTCAGCGGCATGCCGGAGAAATGCACGAAGTAGCAGCGCATGCCCCGGCGCATCATCCGGTAGGCCGCGACAGGCGAGTCGATGCCGCCCGACATGAGCACGACGCCGCGCCCGCTCATCCCGACCGGCAGGCCGCCCTGGCCGGGCATCCCCTCGGTGAAGACGAAGACCTCGCGCTGGTCGACCTCGACGAACACCTCGGTGTCGGGCCTGCTCAGGTTGACGGCGAGGCCGTGGGCTTCCTGGACGCGCCTGCCGATCAGCACGGCCAGCTCCGAGGAGGTCGCCGGGAAGCGCTTGTCCCTGCGCCGCGGGCGTACCGCGAACGTTCCCTGCCTGCCGGCTGTCAGCTCGATCGCCGCGTCGACGGCCGCCTCAGCGGTCTTGGCCACCCGCAGGGCGCGGCAGACACGGACGATGCCTGGCACGTCGCGGAGGCGTTCGGCGACGATATCCGCGGCCGCGGCGTCCCGCGCGGCGGCCGCGGGGCCCGGGGCGGCGGGGGCGTCTCCGGCAGGCGGGTTCACGCGGACGACGATGACGCCGTCACGCTGCCAGATCCGCACCGGGACACCGGTCTCGCGCACCGCTGCCGTGATGTTGCCGTGCAGAACCCGCTCGAACTGCTGCCGGTTCCGGCCTTTGAGGACGATCTCGCCGAGCTTGAGCAGCACGCACGGCTCACCCACGGCGCCATCGGGCGCCGACGCGGCGCGATCGGCAACTTCCATCGTGGACATTCCCTCAGTTTGCCAGGAAATTCTGGCTGACCTGGCCGGAGCCCGGCAGTCGGCCGGGCGCGGTCCCACGGCACGTCAGCCGCCGAGGACCGCACAGAGCAGCCGGTTCTCGCCGCGCTGCCAGAGGATCCCGGTTTCCGTGAAACCCGCTGCGCGCAGCGCCGCCACATGGGTGCCGAGGAGGACGGACTCCGAGCCGTGGTGGCTGGCTTCCACCCGGCGGCGCTCCCGTTCGGCGGCCTGGGCGGCCAGGGCAGGATCGGCGGTCACCGCGTCCCACCAGCCGCGCCAGCTTTCGCCGTGACCGTCGGGGAAGCGGCGCCGCTCCTCGCGCTGCAGCAGCGCCGCCTCCAGGGCGGCCAGCGTCGGTGATTCGGCCTCATCGAGCCTGAAGTGGTCACCGTCGAGCAGCAGACCGCCCGGCCGCAGCACCGTCGCCAGTTCCGCGTACATCGCGCGCAATTCGGGCTCGCGCAGCCAGTGCAGCGCCGTGGTGCTCACCGCCGCGTCGGCCTTGCGATCGAGGCCAAGCTTCGCCGACCAGCCGGGCTCGCGCAGGTCGAGGTCGGCAAAGCGGAGGCCGGGCCGGTCACCGTAGGCGGCCCGGCCGAGGGCCAGCGTGACCGGGTCGGCATCCACGGCGACCACCGTCGCGTCGGGCAGCCGGTCAAGCAGCCGCACGGACAGCGAACCCGGCCCGGAGCCCAGGTCGATCACCAGCGGATCGGCACGGCCGGCGCCTGCTTCGACCGCATCGATCAGCGCGGTAAATCTGTCTTCCCGGTCCGGCAGGTAGTTCTCCTGCTGCCGTTCCCAGCGGTCGATCCAGCCGCGCGCGGCGCCGCGGTCGAGTTCCGGCATGCGATCTCTCCTCGTCAGGGCGACAACGCCGGGTATAGCGTCCCGGCAGCTACCATCCTCCACCGAAATTGGCTTGCCCCTGGCCTGGCCTACACGGTTAACTTCTAGCGGCTTCCGCCGGATGCAGATCGGACATCTCATGCCGTGGCGATCGGTTACTAGCCGCTTTCCCGTGCTTGCCAGCCGTGACTTCCGGCTGCTGCTGGCCGACCGGCTGGTCGCACCGGCCGCGTTCGCCTTTTCCCTGGTCGGGGTGGCATTCGCGGTTCTCGACGCGGGCGGGTCAGCGGCCGACCTGTCGTACGTGCTCGCCGCCCAGATCGCACCATCCCTGGTGTTCACGCTCATCGGCGGCGTGGTCGCGGACCGGATAGCGCCGCAGCGGGTGATCGCGGCGGCCAACCTCCTGATCGCGGCCGGCGAGGGTACCTTCGGGCTGCTGGTGCTCACCGGGCGCCCCCACCTGTGGCAGATGATCCTGCTGGAGACAGTGACCGGCTGCGGCATGGCGGTTTTCTACCCGGCGTCGCAGGCGCTGCTGCCGGTCGTGGCTCCCGGTGAGCTTCTCCAGCAGGGCAGCGCGATGAGCCGGCTGGCGATGAACGCCGCGCAGATGGCCGGCTCCGCCGTCGCCGGCGTGGTCGTCGCGGCGATCGGGCCCGGCTGGGCCCTGGCCATCTGCGGGGCCGGTGTGGCCGGGACCGTGCCGCTGCTGCTCGGCATCCGCGCAGGTGCCCGCGAGCGGGTGCCAGGTGCAGATCTGCTCGCCGATATCCGCGAGGGCTGGGCCGAGTTCCGCTCTCACACCTGGCTGTGGGCGATCGTGGGGCAGTACTGCATCGTCATGATGGCCTGGTACGGAGCATTCCAGGTGCTCGGCCCCGTCGTGGCCAAGGCGCACCTGGGCGGGCCGGCGGCGTGGGGCGCGATCACGGCGTCGGAGTCGGTCGGCCTGGTGGCGGGCGGCCTCATCGCCTTGGGCCGCGGCCCGCAGCGCCCGATGCTGTTCGTCGCCGTGATCGGCGGCGTGATCGCCACCTCGCCGCTGTCGCTGGCCATGCTGTGGCCGCTGCCGCTGATCTGCCTCGCCTCGCTCGGCGTGGGCGCCATGACAGAGATCATGATGGTGCAGTGGACCGTGGCCATGGCCCGGAACATCCCGCCTGGGAAGCTCGCCCGGGTCTCGGCCTATGACGCGCTGGGCTCGATGATGGCCATGCCGGTGGGCGCGCTGGCCGCGGGCCCGATCGCGGCCGTCATCGGCGTCCAGCGGACGCAGTACGCGGCCGCGGCGCTGATCATCGCGGTCTCCGCCGTCGCACTCATCCCGCGCGACGTGCGCGGCATGCGGGCGGACGCCGCAGCGCCGCCCAGCCTCCCGGCCGCGGATCCGGCCCCGGAGTCCTGACAAGACCTGGCCCCGGCAGTCCGGCCGCGCGGCACAGCACTGTCCGGGACGCCATGCCCCGCTCAGCCGAAGAAGACCTCGACCTCGGCGTAGCGCTCCGGCGGCACAGTCTTGAGCTCACGGGTGGCTTCGTCCAGCGGCACCCGGATGATGCCGGTGCCGCGGAGCGCCACCATCGTGCCGAACGCGCCGTCGTGCACCGCCTCGATCGCGTGCACCCCGAACCGGGTAGCCAGGACCCGGTCGAACGCGGTGGGCGTGCCGCCGCGCTGGATGTGCCCGAGCACCGCGACCCGGGCCTCCTTGCCGGTGCGCTTCTCGATCTCGTCGGCCAGCAACTGGCCCACGTTCCGTTGCCCGAGCCGCACGTGGCCGAATGCGTCAACCTCCCCGTCCGTGACCGCGAGGTCCCCATCGGCCGGGTGCGCGCCCTCGGCAACGACCACGATCGGCGAGTACCTCGTCTGGAAGCGGTGCTCCACGTACTCGCAGACCTTCTCGATGTCGAACGGCTTCTCCGGGATGAGGATGACGTTGGCGCCGCCGGCCATCCCGGCGTGCAGCGCGATCCAGCCGGCGTGCCTGCCCATCACCTCCACGATCAGCGCACGATGATGGCTCTCCGCCGTCGTGTGCAGCCGGTCGATGGCCTCCATCGCGATGTTCACGGCGGTGTCGAAACCGAACGTGTAGTCCGTGGCACCCAGGTCGTTGTCGATCGTCTTGGGCACGCCGACGACGTTGACGCCCTCGGCGCCGAGGCGGGTCGCCGCGCCGAGCGTGTCCTCGCCGCCGATGGCGACGAGCGCGTCCACCCCGAGGCCGGCCAGATTGTCCTTGATGCGCTCCACGCCGGAGCGCTCCTCCCCGTTATCGGCGAAGGGGTTCGTCCGCGACGTGCCCAGGATCGTGCCGCCACGGGGCAGGATGCCGCGGACCGCCTGCACGTCCAGCGGGACCGTATCCCCCTCCAGGGGGCCACGCCAGCCGTCGCGGAAGCCGACGAATTCGTACCCGTACTCCTGCACGCCCTTGCGGACGACGGCACGGATGACAGCGTTCAGGCCGGGGCAGTCTCCGCCCCCTGTGAGGACTCCCACTCTCATGAGGGCAACACTAGCCCGTGGCGGCCTCTCATGAGGGCAACACCAGCCCGTGGCGGCCTCTCATGAGGGCAACACCAGCCCGTGGCAGCGCCGCGCCGATTGCCGCCGGCATCACAAGAGGCCGCCAGGTTCAGCCGCCGTCCGTTCCGTCGGCGGGCAGGTCCTTCTTGGCCAGTTTCTCCTTGGCCTGCTGGGCGTACATGTTGACGTACTCCTGCCCGGAGAGTTTCATGATCTCGCCCATGACCTCGTCGGTTACCTCCCTCAGCACACGGCGGTCTGACGCGCTGCTGTAGAACCGGGAGAAGTCCAGCGGCTTGCCGAACCGCACGCCCGGCCGGATCCGGAGGTTCGGCCGGGTGTGGCCGGACGGCAGGAACTCGAAAGTCCCCACCATGGCGCAGGGGATCACCGGCACCTGCGCCTCCAGGGCCAGCCTGGCGATACCGGTTTTGCCGCGGTAGAGCCGGCCGTCGGGACTGCGGGTCCCCTCCGGGTAGATGCCGAGCAGATGACCCTCGGCGAGCACGCGAAGGCCGGTCCTGAGTGCGCGCTCGCTGGCCTCCCCGCCGCCCCGGTCGATGGGTATCTGCCCGAGCCCGCTGAAGAAAGCCCTGCTGACCAGGCCCTTCATCCCGCGGCCGGTGAAGTACTCCGCCTTGGCAAGGAAAATCACCTGCCGGCGCAGCGGCAGCGGGCCGAAGAAATGGTCGGAGAACGACAGGTGGTTGCTGGCGATGATCGCCGCCCCCTGCCGCGGCACGTTCCCGGCGCCTTCCGCCCACGGCCGGAAGATGATCTTGAGAAGCACCCCGAGGGTAAGCTGCGCCAGTTTGTAATACACGCTCAAATATTCCCACGGCCGGCGGGTATTTTTAGCCACGCACGGGTGCGATCTGCCCGCCCGCGTGCGACGATGCCTAGCACCGGCCCGTCGGCCCGCCCGGCTGGCCCGGCGGCCCGGGCGCCCGGGTGGGAAAGGAGCGTCGCTTTATGCCCGTTGCACAGGTAATGCCAGGCGCAGAGCCGTTCTTTCATAAGGGCGGCGCGGTGGGGGCGCTGCTCTGCCACGGGTTCACCGGAAGCCCGCAGTCACTGCGCCCATGGGCGGAATACCTGGCTGCCCACGGGCTGATCGTTTCCCTGCCGCTGCTCCCCGGCCATGGCACGACCTGGCGCGACATGGCGCGCACCACATCGCAGGACTGGTATGCCGCGGCTGAGCGTGCCCTCGGCGACCTGAGCGCCCAGTGCGGGGAGGTCTTCGTGATGGGCCTCTCGCTGGGCGCCTGCATTGCCCTCCGGCTCGCGGAACGCCACGGCCACGAGGTCCGTGGCCTTGTGCTCGTCAATCCCTCACTGGCGCCGGATACACGGCTCTTCGCCCTGGCACCGGTTCTCAAGCATGTCGCGGGTTCGCTGCGCGGAATCGGCAGTGACATCAAGAAGCCAGGGAATCGCGAGCTAGCCTACGATCGCATGCCCGTCCGCTCGGCGGCGTCGCTGCCGGCGCTCTGGCGGCAGACAGCGGGCCATTTGGGGGAGGTCAGCCAGCCCGTGCTCGTCTACCGTAGCTCCATGGACCATGTCGTCGGCCCCGCCAGCATGAGGGTCCTGCAGTCCGGGCTGCCGCCGGCCCTGCTGACGATCCGGACCTGTGACAATAGCTACCACCTTGCGACGCTGGACAATGACGCGCAGCTCATCTTCGCGGGAAGCCTGGACTTTGTCCGGATGCATTGCAGGGATGGGACATGGCACGGGGACGGGGCAGCGCAGGAGATGAGGTAACGCGTGGGCCGGGATGAGGAGGCGAGAGGGAAGGACGTGACCAATGGCGAGAATGACGAAGAGGCGGCCTGGCTCGACCTGATCGCGCACTACGATGCGCCCGCGGACTACGACGGCGGCAGCCCGTGGCCGGACCGCGAGAACCTGGCGGAATCGGCGCCGGGAAGTGCGCAGATCACTGACACCTCACCTGTCATACAGCCACCTAGAGCCCCTGAGCTGCCCCACGTCACGGCACCTCCCCCCGTCGCCGAGCCGCCCCGAGCCGCCGATCCGCCGCATGTACCGGATACGCCGCCGGCCATGGATAGGCCGCAGGAAGATCATTACATCCCGCCGCCGCCACCGCCTCTTCCTAAGCTGGATCCGCTCGCCAAGGGGGCCTGGGCCGGGCTTTTTGGCGGTCCTGCCTTCCTGCTGATCGCGACCGCCGTGGGCTGGACGGTACCCGCCGTGGCGGCGTTCTGCGCGATCGCCGCATTCGTGGGGGGCTTCGCGGTACTCGTGCTGCGGATGGGCGGCGGACCGCCGCGGGATTCCGGCCCGGACGACGGTGCGGTTGTCTGACGCGGGCTGCCGCCTAGCCGCCGGATAGCATCCGGCGGTCAGCGCGGGCCGGTGTGCCGGCGGGCGAGGTCCGCGGCGCCTACCAGGCCCGCGTCAGCGCCCAGTTCCGCGACCTTGATCTCAGCCAGCCCGCGGTAGCCGCGGCCGGGGAGCGCCTTCTCATACGCTGCCCGTGCCGGGTCGATGAGCAGGTCCCCCGCCTCCGACACACCGCCGCCGATGATGAAGCAGCCGGGATCGAGAATCGCGGCGAGGCCGGCCATGCCCTGGCCCAGCCAGCCGCCAACGGTCTGGAAACAGCGCAGCGCCACCGGGTCGCCTTCGCGAGCCGCCTGGGTGATCTGGGGACCCGAGATGCCCTCGGGTGTCCCCGCGCCAAGCTGCAGCAGCCGCATGGCCCCCTCCGGGCTGCGCCGGGCGAAGTCGCGCGCCTCGGCGACCAGCGCGCTGCCGCTTGCGTACTGCTCCCAGCATCCCCGGTTGCCGCAGCCGCACAGCCGCCCGTCCGGCACGACCCGGTAGTGTCCCGGCTCGCCGCCGATGCCCCACCGCCCGCGGTACAGCTCGCCGGCGATGATAATGCCCCCTCCGATGCCGGTACCTACCGCGATCAGCACCACGTGCTCGTGGCCACGGGCCGCGCCGAACTGTGCCTCGGCCCAGGCACTCGCGTTGGCATCGTTCTCGACGATGACGGGGAGTCCCACGCGTTCGGCAACGGAGCAGCGCAGCGGCTCGTCACGCCAGGCAAGGTTGGGCGCGAACAGGACCGTCGAGCGCGTCTCGTCAACGAAGCCGGCTGCTCCGAGTCCCACCGCGCTGACCTGGTGGCGGGACATCAGCTCGGCCACCGCATCGGCAATGACCTCGGCAGTCCGTGCGGGGCTGGCCGCCGGCGTCGAGCGCTTGAGCTTTTCGATGATCCGCCCGTCGCTGGTTACGACTCCGGCCGCGGCCTTAGTGCCCCCGACGTCAACGCCGATCGTCAGGTGCACGGCCGGTGTCTTCCGCTGGGCGCGGCCGCGGCGCCTGCGATCCGGCGCCCGGTGATTCCGCGGCCGACGGTTCCTGCGGTGCCGCGGGCGGCTCCTGCGCCGCGCCGGGCTGCTGCGCCTTCATGGCCGCCTCGAAAGCCGAATAGGCCTCCTGGACGACCGCGGCGAGCGCGTCACCGGCCTCAGCGATATGCGTACCCAGGCCGGGACCGGACTGGCGGAGCCTGCGGGCCGCTCGGCATACCGGGCACCAGGCACACTCCGGCGCTTCGCCGGAGTCGTCACCGGAACGGGTGGTGGCGGCCTCCCACACGTCGGCCCGCCGGCTACCGCCGTGCTGGCCGGCGCCGCCCTGGCCGAGCACGCGGCGGATCTGGCCCGTCAGCTCCTTGCCGACGCCGCGCGCGCCCGAGCGCATAAGCCACCGCTGGAGGTCACCGACCGGGTCCCCGCCTGCCCGGCCGTCCCGTTCGGTCACCTGGAGCCTCCCGCTGTCTGCGTGCACGCTGTCCGCATGCACGCTGCCTGCATGTTCACCTTCTCTTGCGAGCGTACCTCTACCACTCGAGCACGTACGGTATGCCACTGGCGCGGAAGTGCCCGACGTTGACGCATTCCGTGGTGCCGACCCGCACGCGGCGCGCGAGCGGCTGGTGCACATGGCCGAAGAGGGCGTACCGGGGCCTGGTGCGCCGTATCGCTGCGAGAAGCGCCTCACTACCGCGCTCCATGCGCCTGGCGACGGTGTCGTAGAGCAGCTCGGGCACGGCAGGCGGAATGTGGGTGCACAGGACATCGACCGCGCCGACGGCTTCTATCTTGGCCGCGTAGGTGTCCTCGTCGATCTCGTTGGGCGTGCGGTAGCGCGAGACCAGGCCGCCGCCCACAAAGCCGAACGCCCAGCCGTCCAGCTCGGCGCGCGCGCCGTCGAAGACGCGATGCCCCGGCTTGAGGTGCTCACCCCACATGCGCGGGATATCGACGTTGCCATACGTGAGGTAGGCGGGCTCGGGAAGCGCCGCGAACAGCTCGGCGTACTGCCGGGCGGCCGCCGCCTCGACCGCCGCGCGTACCGTGTCCGCGCGCTCCCCCGCCGGCATCGCGCTGCCGCCCGCGGCGCCCAGCCCCGCGGCCAGCCGCGCAGACATCTCCCTTGCCTCATCGAACCGCTTGGCGGTGCGGAGCTCGATGAACCTGCGTGCCTCCTCGGCGCCGAACAGCTCCGCGAAGATGCCCCGCCGGTGATCGGCGTAATCCAGGAAGAGCAGCAGGTCCCCCAGGCAGATAAGCGCGTCGGCGCCACGGCCCGCGGCCGGCAGCGCGTCGGACCTGCCGTGCACGTCGCTCACCACGTGAATGCGCATGAGACCAAACTAGGCCGCTAACGCATAGCCCAGCTCCTAACGTGTTACATGTAGCACAGATGCCCAGACGGCAACGAAACGGGAACTTGGACTACCGGTCAGTAGCTTTACGCGGTACGGTCAATACGTCCGCAGGAGAGCAGCGTCGGCGCAGGCCAGAAACGCCGGCACGAGACGCTGCCCTCGGCGGAGCACGCCAACGGCGGCAATGGGCACCGAAGGAGACAATGTCGTGCGCCAGTACAGCATTCCGGCGCTGGTAGAGATTCCCGAGTCAGCGAACCTCGCCGACGTCGTGTTCAGGCGCGCCGCTGACAAGCCGCAGCAGGTGGCACTGCGCCGTAAGGACGGCAGCGGGCCGGGCGGCGATGGAGCCACCGAAGCCTGGCGGGACGTCACCGCCGGCGAGTTCGCCGGCGAGGTGACGGCGCTCGCGAAGGGGCTCATCGCCGCGGGAATCGGCGTCGGTGACCGGGTGGCCCTGATGTCGCGCACGCGCTACGAGTGGACGCTCATCGACTACGCCATCTGGACGGCCGGTGCCGTCTCCGTGCCGATCTACGAGACGTCCTCCGCCGAGCAGGTCGAGTGGATAGCCAGCAACTCCGGCGCCAGGGCGATCTTCGTCGAGACCGCCGCCCACGAGGCGATCGTCGCCGGTCTCCGCAACCGGCTGACCGGTCTTGAGCACGTGTGGCGTATCGAAACCGCCGGGCGGCCCGGCACGGGTGACAAGGCGCCGGGGCTGGCCGCGCTGGCCGCCGGGGGCGGATCCGTCTCCGGCGAGGTGGTGCGGGAGCGCGCTTCAGCGCGCGGCGCCGCCGACCTGGCCACGATCATCTACACGTCCGGAACCACGGGCCGTCCCAAGGGCTGCGAGCTGACGCACCGCAACCTGCTCGCCGAGGTCCGCAACGTGACCGCCGCCGCACCCGAGATATTCAGAGTCGCCAACAGCTCGATCCTGCTGTTCCTGCCGCTCGCCCATGTATTTGCCCGGCTGATCCAGGTGGCCTGCATCGAGGACGACATCATCCTCGGGCACACCCCGGATGTCACCAAGCTGCTCCCCGACCTCGGATCGTTCCGGCCGACCTTCCTCCTGGCCGTGCCCCGCGTCTTCGAGAAGGTCTATAACGGCGCCGCGCAGAAGGCGGAGTCCGAGGGCAAGGGGGCGATCTTCCGCCGCGCCGCCCAGACCGCCATCGCCTACAGCAAGGCCCTCGACGACAAGGCGAGAGGCGGCCATGGTCCCGGCATCGGCCTGCGGGTGACACACGGGCTGTTCGACAGGCTCGTCTACGGCAAGCTGCGGGCGGCGGTCGGCGGCCGGGTACAGTACGCGGTCTCCGGCGGTTCCGCGCTCGGCGACCGGCTCGGGCATTTCTTCCGCGGGGTCGGCATCACGACCCTGGAAGGCTACGGTCTCACCGAGACCACTGCCGCGGCGACCATGAACCTGCCGAGCAAGAACAAGATCGGCACGGTGGGGCTGCCGGTCCCCGGCGATGCCCTGAAGATCGCCGAGGATGGCGAGATCCTCATCAAGGGACCGACCGTTTTCGCGAACTACTGGCGGAACGGTGAGGCGACGTCCGAGGCGATGACGGATGACGGCTGGCTGCGTACCGGTGACGTCGGCGAGCTCGACGACGAAGGTTACCTGCGGATCACCGGGCGGAAGAAGGAGATAATCGTCACCGCCGGCGGCAAGAACGTCGCCCCCGCGCCGCTGGAGGACATCATCCGCGCGCATCCGCTCATCAGCCAGGCCATGGTCGTCGGCGACGGCAAGCCGTACGTGGCAGCGCTCGTAACGATTGACGAAGAGGCGTTCCCCACGTGGAAGGACAAGCACGGCAAGCCGGCCAGCGCGACAGTGGCTGACCTGCGTGACGACCCGGACCTGGTGGCCGAGATCCAGGTGGCGGTGGACGACGCCAACCAGACCGTGTCCCGCGCCGAGTCGGTCCGGCGGTTCCGCGTGCTCACCACTGATTTCACCCAGGAATCCGGCCACATCACCCCGTCGATGAAGGTGCGCAGGAACATGGTGGCCAAGGACTTCGCCGCCGACCTCGAGGCCCTGTACGCGTAGTGCTGGCTGTGCTGGCCCGGGGGGCGACCTCCCGGAACCCCCGTCAGCTTTCCCGGGCTGGGGTCCGATACACCGGCCGCTCGCCGGGCGCAAGGCCCGGACTCGCTAGCCGGTACGACCGCGTGCTGACGGGGCTGTCTTCCTACCGGAGTAGGTCCTCCTGCGGTAGGATGAGCTTTGTGGGCGTGGAGAAGATGAGCGTGTCGTTCGACCTGGAACTGGGCGCGGAGATTCGCGCGTCTGCCGCGGCGGCCGGCAAGACCGTGTCCTCCTGGCTCGCAGCGGCTGCCCGCGACAGGCTCCGGCTGGAGGCCCTGGGTGAGGCCGTCGCGTCCTGGGAAGAGGAGCACGGGCACCTCACCGAGGCGGAGGTCGCCGAGGCCGAGCGCACCCTTGAGCGTGCGGCGGCCTCGCGTGATCGTGGAGCCGTCTGAGTGGGCCTGGTACTTGACACCGGCGGGCTGATCGGCTTCGAGCGAGGCGACCGGGGTGTTGCCGCGCTGGTGGAAGCTGCCCGGCGGCGCCGGGACCGGGTCGTGACGTCGTCGGGGTGCGTGGCCCAGGCGTGGCGGGGAGGCCCGCGCCAGGTGTTGCTCGCCCGCCTGCTGCGCGGCCTCGACGAGCAGGGACTTGACCGGCGAGGCTCTCGCGCTGTCGGCGCCCTCTGCGGTGCGGCCGGGTCCTCCGACGCCATCGACGCGCACGTGGCGCTCCTGGCACGCGATGGCGACATCGTGCTGACAAGCGATGCCGGGGACCTCCGGCTGCTGCTGGGCGCCAGGGGCTGCCGCGCCGAGGTGAAGCCCTGCTGACGAGGCCGCTCACGTCAGCTTGCCGCGAAAATGGGCCTTGAGCACGAGCATCCTGCCACCGGCTGGTGGAAGAGGCCGGCCTCACCCCGCAGCGCCGGGAGGCGGCCACCTTCGCGGGTGACCGCCTCGCCGCCGGGTGCTCAGCACCCGTCGTTCGGCTAGCTATACACCGCCACCGTGGGTGCCGCTCTCGTCCTCGACCGCAGCGGGCCGCCCTCCGCCTCCGGGCCCCGGCTCGCCGGAGGAGCCGGCGCCGACCGCCACATGCTCGCCCTCCGCGCGCTCCTCGCCCTCGCCGTGGCCGTTGCCGTGGCCGTCCGGGGGCGCCAGTGAGATGCCCTCGGCGAACATGGCGTTGACGCGGGATCGCACCCTGCCCCGGAGGCCCCGCATCTCCGGCACGGGGATGCCGTTGGAGTCCACAGCACTGGCCGCGGGAAGCTGCGGCGCGGGAGGCCTGGCGATGAGGACCGCCGCCTCATCCTCGGTCACCGGCCGCTCAGCCTCGACGAACGCGCCGTTCGGCAGTTGCCTGATGATGCCGGTCTCCACGCCGTGCGCGAGCATCTGGGCGTCCTTGCGCTGCAGGCCGAGGCAGATCCGCCGGGTGACCCAGAAGGCCACCACCGGGCCGATGAAGATCGCGTAGCGGGCGATCTCCGTGGTCAGGTACAGGTCGATGTTGAAATGGACGGCAATGAGGTCGTTCGCGCCTTCCAGCCACAGGATGCCGTAGAAGGTGACGCCCGCCATGCCGAACGCGGTCCGCGTCGGCGCGTTCCGCGGCCGGTCGTTGACATGGTGGTAGCCCTTGTCCCCGGTGGCCCACCGTTCGATCTGCGGCCACAGGCCGAGCGCCGTGAACAGCACGCCCGGGACGACCAGGGCGGGGACGAGCACGTTCCAGGCGACGGTATGGCCAGCGATGTCCCACGTCCAGCTCGGGAACATACGCAGCGAGCCCTCGAGCCAGCCCATGTAGAAGTCCGGCTGCGACCCGGCGGAGATCGCCAGCGGCGTGTACGGGCCGTACTGCCAGATCGGGTTGATCTGCGCGAACGTAGCCAGCAGGGCCAGCGCGCCGAAGACGAAGAAGAAGAACGCGCCGGTCTTGACCATGAAGTACGGGTACATGGGCTGGCCGACCACGTTGCCCTCGGTGCGGCCCTTGCCCGGCATCTGGGTGTGCTTCTGGTGGATCATGAGGAACAGGTGCGCGCTGACCAGCGCCAGCAGCAGGCCGGGGACCAGCAGCACGTGGATGATGTAGAACCGGGCGACGAACTCGGTGCCGGGGAACTGGCCGCCGAAAAGGAAGAACGACAGGTACGTTCCGACGACCGGTATGCCGAGCAGGACGCCCTCGGCGATCCGCACGCCGGTACCGGACAGCAGGTCGTCGGGCATCGAGTAGCCCAGGAACCCCTCGATGATGCCGAGGGTCAGCATCGCGATCCCGATCAGCCAGTTCGTGTCCCGCGGCTTGCGGTAGGCGCCGGTGAAGAAGAGCCGCAGCATATGGCAGAAAATCGCGGCCAGGAAGATGTCCGCCGCCCAGTGGTGGATCTGCCGCATCAGCAGGCCGCCGCGCACGTCGAAGCTGATGTTCAGCGTCGATGCGTACGCCTGGCTCATCCGGACCCCGTCCAGCTTCGTGTATGAGCCGTGGTAGACAACCTCGGTCATGCTCGGCTGGAAGAACAGCGTCAGGAAGATGCCGGTCAGGATCAGGATGATGAACGAGTAGAGCGCGACCTCGCCGAGCAGGAAGGACCAGTGATCGGGGAAGATCTTCCGCAGCAGGGTCCGGACGCCCCTGGCGGCGTGGAGCCTGTCGTCGAGCTCGGCGCCCTGTTGACGCAATGGCTTGGGCAGTACCAGCCGCCCGTTGGGGTTGCTCATCCCCGCTCCCAGAAGCTCGGGCCGACTGGTTCTTGGAAGTCGCTCGCTGCCACCAGATAGCCCTTGGAATCGGTAGTGATCGGAAGCTGCGGCAGGGGCCGCGGCGCCGGGCCGAAGATCACCTGCGCTCCCCGGTCGGCCTGGAAAGTCGACTGGTGGCACGGGCAGAGGATCCGGTGTGTCGTCTGCTCGTACAGGGCGGCGGGGCAGCCGACGTGCGTGCAGATCTTGGAGTAGGCGACGATGTTGTCGACCGTCCAGTTCATCGAGTTCAACAGCGTCCTCGGCCCGTTGACCCCGTCGTTGTACCGCGTGGGTATCTGAAGCTCGCCCGGGGCGAACTTGATGATGATCGCCGTGGCCTTGGCCAGTTCGTCCTGGTTGTCCTCGTAACCCTCGGGCACCACGGTGATCATGCCGCCGTTGGTGCTGAACTCGGCGGCCGTGATCGGCCGGTTCGAGTCGCCGAGGAGCAGGCGCGTGCCCTTGCGCCACACCGTGTGCCGCAGGCTGGTGCCGGGCAGCGGCCCCATGTCGCGCAGCAGCACGATGGGCGCGACCGCGGCGGGCACAGCCGCCGCGATCAGCGTGCGCCGCAGCAGTGGGCGCTTCGTGATCTGGCTGGTCTCCGCGCCTTGGACGAACGTCTCCTCGAACGCCTTCCTGTCTTCCGGGGGCGACGCCATGGGGTGGCGTTCCTCGACCAGTTCGGCGGGGGGCATGATGTGCCGGACCCAGATCGTGAAGCCGACGGCGAGAGCGAGGAAGACCACGGACAGCGAGCCGCCGAGGGCGAGGTTCGACCGCAGCGTCCTGTCCAGTGCGTTCCCCGGGCCCTGCACTTCGAGGCCGATGTAGGCGGCCCAGAACGCGATGCTGGCGATCATCGAAAGCAGGAACATCGCCGCGGCGAGGCGCTCGAACTGCTTGGCGCGCAGCAGGCTGGGCGGATTCGCGGGAAGCTCGTCAAGCTCGGGGGCCTCAGCCTCGCCGGGACTGTAGGGCGCGGTGCCTGTGCCGCCGTCGCCGCCTCCGGCGCGCCCGAGGTCCGCGAGCAGCCCCCGGGACGGCGGGGGCGTGCCGATCACGCGGCGCGGAGCCGTCGGCTCCGTGGGCGTGTTCTCCTGGTCCTTGTCATTGTCGTTGCCGCTCATCGGTTACCCGTGATTTCTCCCGTGCGCTCTTCCCGGCGCTTCGCGGTGAGCCACATCGCCGCCAGAACGAGTGCCACCATCCCCCCGAGCCACGCCACCAGTCCCTCGGTGACCGGCCCGACGCGGCCCAGGCTGAATCCGCCGGGGTTCGGCTCGGAGCGCGTCTGCGTGACGTAGGCGATGATGTCCCGCTTCTCGGCGGGCGTGATCGTGTTGTCGTTGAACACCGGCATGGCCTCGGGCCCCGTCAGCATCGCCTCGTAGATCTGCCGGTCGGTCGCCTGGGTCAGCGGTGGCGCGTACTTGCCCTGGGTGAGCGCGCCGCCGGCGCCGCTGAAGTTATGGCACTGGGCGCAGTTGGCGCTGAACAGTTCCTGGCCGAGCGCCGTGTCCGCGCCCGAGGGGCTCACCTGCGATGAAGCCGGGACCGAGGGGCCACCGCCGAGTGAGGCGACGTAGGCGGCGATGGCGTAGATCTGCTGCTGGGAGAACGTCACCGGCTTGCGCGGCATCTCGGCCTCGGTGACCTTCGCCGGCATGCGGCCCGTGCTCATCTGGAAGTCGACGGCCGCCGCGCCGGCTCCCACCAGGCTCGGCCCCTGTGAGGTGCCCTGGCCGTACATTCCGTGGCACGTTGCGCAGGAGACGGCGAAGAGGTCTTTGCCCCGGGTGATCTGCTGCTGTGGCGAGCTCGGCGATGACGCCGACGCGCTGCCGCTGCCTAGCCCTGTGACAGCGGCGTACAGCATGCCGACCGCGACAAGCGCCATCAGGACGGCTGCGTAGCCGGCGATAGGGCGCCGCCGCCGCGCGGTGATCCACCTCACTGCTGTCCTCGGCTCTCCGGATAGTGGTCCAGTTTTTTCACGTGCTGTGGCGACGCCGGCGCGTCAGTGGATCAGGTAAATGGTGGTGAAGAGGCCGATCCAGACGACATCGACGAAGTGCCAGTAGTAGGAGACGACGATCGCGCTGATCTGCTGCTCGCGGGTGAACCGTTTAGCCGCGTAGGTGCGGCCGAGCAGGAACAGGAACGCCACAAGGCCGCCGGCCACGTGCAGGCCGTGGAACCCGGTCGGGATGTAGAAGACAGACCCGTAGGCGCTGGACGAGATCGTCAGGTGCTCGTCCCGGACCAGGCCGAGGTACTCATATCCCTGGCCGAGGTCAAAATAGAGGCCCATCAGGAACGTCAGGACATACCACTCACGCAGGCCCCACTTGCCGACGTTGAAGATGCTGCCGACCCGCCCGACCTGGCCGCGCTCGACCGCGAACACCCCCATCTGGCAGGTGACGCTGGACAGCAGCAGCACGGTCGTGTTGACGGAGCCCAGAGCGACGTCCAGGTGCGCGCCGGGCCACGGCAGGCCCTCGCCCTTCTCCACGGAGCGGATCGTGAAGTACATCGCAAACAGCGCCGCGAAGAACATCAGCTCTGAGGACAGCCAGATGATCGTTCCAACGCTGACCAGGTTTGGCCGGTTGGCCGGCGTACGGGGTACCGCCTCGGTTACGGATGCTGTCGCCACGAGGGCCATTATTACGACATCCCGTAGGCGGTCTGCAGCCGCCCCCCCAACTCAGTAGCATCTATTCCCGTGAAGGTCGTTGTATACAGCCACGACGCGGACGTGCGCGCCCAGATCCGGCTTGCCATCGGGAGCCGGCCCGAGCCCGACGCCCCGGACGCCGAGATCATCGAGTGCGCGACGGAGCCAGCCCTGTTCAGGCTGCTGGACGAAGGCGGCGCTGAGGTGATGGTGCTTGACGGTGAGGCCCAGCCCGCGGGCGGGATGGGCATCTGCCGCCAGGCCAAGGACGAGATCTACGATTGCCCGCCGGTGCTGCTGATCATCGGGCGTGCCGACGACGGTTGGCTCGCTACCTGGTCGCGGGCCGACGCGGTGATCAGCCATCCGATCGACCCGCAGCAGCTGGCCAGGGAACTGGCCGGCCTGATGCGGCGCCGTGCCGGGCGCACCGAGATCACCAAGGCCTGACAGCCGGCCGCGGCGAGACGAGGCGAACAGGCCCATGGAAGCCCGGACGAACTGGCCGGCGCTCATCGGCGCGCTGGTCAGGGGTGAGTCGCTCACCGCTGACGAGGCGGCGTGGGCGATGAACGAGATCATGGAAGGCGCGGCGACGGACGCCCAGATCTCGGGTTTCGCCATCGCGCTGCGGATGAAGGGCGAGACGGCCGCCGAGCTGTCGGGCCTGGCGCGGGCCATGCTCGACCACGCCACCCCGATCAGCGTGCCGGGGCGCCTGGTCGACCTCGTCGGCACCGGGGCGGACGGGGCGCACACGGTCAACATCTCCACGATGGCCACGATCGTGGCGGCCGCGGCGGGCGCCCGCATGGTCAAGCACGGCAACCGGGCCGCCTCCTCCAAGTGCGGCGCCGCCGACGTGCTGGAGGCCCTCGGGGTCGTCATCGACCTCCCGCCCGCGGCGACCGTGGAACTCGCCAGCGAGATCGGGGTGGCCTTTCTCTTCGCGCCGCTCTATCATCCGGCGCTGCGCTACGCGGGCCCAACGCGGCGCCAGCTCGGCGTGCCCACCGTGTTCAACTTCCTCGGCCCGGTTGCGAACCCGGCCCGGCCGCAGGCGCAGGCCGTGGGGGTGGCGGACCGCCGGATGGGCGAGGTCATCGCGGGGGTCCTGGCCGGCCGGGAGGCGAGCGCGCTCGTGTTCCACGGCGGGGACGGGCTGGACGAGATGACCACCACCACCACGTCCGCCGTCTGGCTGGTACACGGCTCGGCGGTGACCGCCACCGAGCTAGATCCCGCCGAGCTGGGGGTCGCGCGGGCGGATCCCGCGGACCTGCGCGGCGGCGACGCCGCCTACAACGCGGCCGTGGTCCGGGCCGTGCTCGGCGGCGATCCCGGGCCGGTACGCGACATCGTGCTGCTGAACGCATCGGCGGCGCTCGCCGCCGATGCGGGCGTAGGACGGCCGGAGGACCTGTCCCGGGTGCTATCCGAAGGTCTCGCCCGCGCTGCCGAGGCCATTGACTCCGGCGCGGCCGGGGCGCTGCTGGACCGGTGGGTGCAGGCCAGCCGCCGCCTGGCGGCGGCTGGATCCTGACCCGAACCCCGCCCGTCTGTTAGGCGTTCTCGGCGGCGCCCAGCGAGAATGCGGCCTCGAGATCGTGGCGCGAGTAGGCGCGGAACGCGATGTGGGTCTCGGTGTGCGTGACGCCCGCTACCTTGTTGAGCCGGCCCGGGATCACATCGGCGAGCTCCTCATGCTGGCGTACCCGGACCATCACGACAAGGTCGAACTCGCCGGTCACCGAGTACACCTCGCTGACCCCGGGAAGCTGGGCGATCATCTCGGCGACCTCTGGTATGCGCTGGATATCGGCCTTCACAAGAACGATCGCGGTGACCACCCGCTGCCTCCTCGGCCGTCTCCTCGCGGCGCCTCCCCGCTCCCGGGGACCCGGCTCAGGCTACCGCCAGCCACTCGCCAAGCTCGTCAAGGGTGCGGATCCCCCGGGCGGCCAGACGTGTGATCAGCGCGTCGAGCACCGCCGCCGTGGCGCGGGCGTCGGCCAGCGCGCGGTGGCACGGCATCGTGGGCGCGCCGAAGAACGACGCCAGCGTGCCGAGCTTGCAGTCGGGCACCTCTCCCTCGCCGAGCACCTGCCTGGCGACCGTGACGGTGTCCAGCACGGTGAAATCCGGCCAGCGCAGCCCGCAGTCGCCACAGGCGGAGGCGAGGAAGCCGAGGTCGAAGGGCGCGTTATGGGCGGCGAACACCCGCCCGCCGGCGAAGCTCAGCAAGGCCGGCAGCGCGTCGGCCGGCTGCGGTGCCGCGGCGACCATCTGGCTGGTGATCCCGGTGAGGGCCTCGATGTCACCGGGTACCGGCACTCCGGGATTGACCAGCGTCGTGAACTCACCGAACACGTGCCCGGCACGCATCCGGACCGCCCCGATCTCGGTGATCCTCGCATCCGCCGGTGACCAGCCGGTGGTCTCCACGTCGACGATCACGAACTCGACCTGCGTCAGCGCGATCCCGGACCAGGGCGCCGTCACGCCGCAGGCCGCTTCCGGGACGGGAGCGGCCTGCGCCCAGGCCGGCGCGGTCAGGTGCAGATCCCTCACGGTCTTTACCGTAGGGCAACCCGCCGACAATTCCCTGGCAGGCACGCCGGGCCCAGGAAGCGGCGTGCGCCGGAGCGGGCCGGCCGGAATGTCAGTGGCCGCTTCTAACGTGGGCCGCGTCCATTCATGACACGAACGGGAGACGTCATGCTGATTGACTGCGGCCGGTGTGAGCTGCGCGAGCTGGCATGCGGTGACTGCCTTGTCACGGCGCTGCCTGACCGGGGCGGGGATAGCGGCGGCGCAGCGGCGGCGGGCCGCCGGGCGCTCGGGGCGCAGGAATTGCGGGCGCTGAGCGTGCTCGCCGCGGCCGGCCTGGTGCCGCCGCTGCGGTTCCGCCCGGCACAGGTCACGAAGCCAGAAACCGTGATTGTAGCGTTACGTACTCTTGTCCGTGCGGTTATTGGCGAAACTGGGACGAGACTGGCTGAAGCGGTTGAATCGGCCTAATCCTTTCACTAGGGTCAGCTTCCGGTTACACCGTTCCATTGCCTCCTTTGCGGGGCCGGGCGGTGACTGTCGGCAAGGTCCCGCCGGGAGTGAGCCTGATCCAGGTTCGCGAACCGGGCCCAGGGTGCAGCGGACCCGGAGAGACCGGTTCCGTACCGCAGGGCAATGTCCCATCTCCCTGGCCCGTCATGCCCACAGGCGGGACGTGGGAGAAGGAGCGTGTCTGGCACGTGCGTACACCGCTACCGGGCCTGAGGTCCCGGCTCCGAGGCAGTGGCGCGATCGCGGCAGGCGTTCTGGCCGCCGTCGGCCTCACCGCCTACGCAGGTACAGCCGTAGCGGCGCCACAGCCGTCCATAAGCCAGGTCCAGCAGCAGGTCAACCAGCTGCAGTCGAAGTACGACCAGGCCAACCAGCAGTACGACCAGGCGGCGCAGCAGCTGTCGGTGGCGCGCGTCCGGCTGGCCAAGGTCAACAGGCAGGTCGCCGCCGACAAGGCACAATTCACCAGGCTGAGCAAGGATGTCGCACAGATCGCGGCGACGAGCTACGAGGACAGCAACACGACCTCGATTGCCGCGCTGCTCACCTCCAGCGACCCGCAGGCAGTTCTCAACAACGCATCCATGCTCCAGCAACTGGCCAGCACCAGGAACCAGCAGATGAAGCAGTTCCTCGTCGCCACCCGCCAGCTCAGCGCCTCACAGCAGCAGGCACAGCGCACCAGGAGCGCACTCGCTGCGATCGAGCAGCAAAGGCAGCAGCAGAAGCAGCAAGCCCAGCAGCTCCTGGACAACAAGAAAGCCGTGCTAGCCAACCTCACCGCGCAGCAGCAGCAGGCGGTCGCGGCGGCGAGCATTGGCGCCGGCGCGGTCACCGTGGCCGCCTACACGGGAACGACCGCGAGCCAGGGCGGGCAGGCCGCGGCATTCGCGGTCACCATGGCCCAGAACCAGTGCCCGTATGTCTGGGGCGGCAACGGGCCGTGCAGCGCCGGATATGACTGCTCCGGGCTTGTTAAGGCGGCATGGGCGTCCGCGGGAGTCTCGATCCCCCGCACGACGTACGACGACTGGGCTTCGCTCCCGCACGTCTCTACGTCCTCTATCGAGCCGGGTGACCTGCTGCTCTACAACGGCGAGAGTCATGTCGCCATCTACGTCGGCAACGGGATGATCGTCGACGCCCCGAAGGCCGGCATGCCCGTTGAGGAGCTCCCCATGAATTCCTCCTGGTACGCAAGCACACTGGACGGTGTGGTCAGGCCGTAGGGGCCGTAAGGGCCGTAGGAACAGCCCGCCGAAGCGGGCCAGACGCCGAACCGGTGAGCCCGGCAGGCAATCTGCCGGGCTCACCGGTGCCTGGGCCCTAGACTCGGGCGCTATGCGCGGCACGCTGATCGTCACCAACGACTTCCCGCCCCGGCAGGGCGGGATTCAGTCGTTCGTGCACGGACTCGCTTCCCTGCTGCCGCCCGACCGGGTTGCGGTGTACGCACCGTCCTGGGAGGGCGCCAAGAACTTCGACGCCCGGCAGCCGTTCCCCGTGACGAGGCACCCGACATCGCTGATGCTCCCCGTGCCATCCGTCGCGCGCCGGGCCGTCGCGGCGCTGCGCGAGTATGACTGCGACAGCGTCATTTTCGGGGCCGCCGCGCCGCTCGGCCTGCTGGCACCCGCTCTCCGGCGGGCCGGGGCGAGCCGCCTGGTGGCAGTGACCCACGGCCACGAGGCGGGCTGGGCCGCCCTGCCGGGCGCTCGCGGCCTGCTGCGCCGGATCGGTGACACCGTCGACGTCATGACCTATCTCGGCGAATATTTCCGGGCGCGCCTGGCGCGGGCGTTGTCGCCGCAGGCAGCGGCCCGCATGGTCCGGCTCGCCCCGGGAGTGGACGTGGCCGCGTTCCAGCCCGGACCGGGTGCCGCCGAGGTCAGGGCGCGGCTGGGGCTAGCCGGCCGTCCCGTCGTGGTGTGCGTGTCCCGCCTCGTGCCGCGCAAGGGGCAGGACACGCTGATCCGTGCCTGGCCGGCCGTCCGTGCCGCCGTCCGCGGTGCGGCGCTGCTGCTCGTCGGCGACGGTCCCTACGGCAACGACCTGCGGCGACTCGCATCCGACCTTGGCGTCGCCGATTCGGTCACGTTCACGGGGAGCGTCCCGCTGGAGGACCTGCCCGGTTACTACCGGGCCGGCGATGTGTTCGCCATGCCATGCCGCACCCGGCGGGGCGGTCTCGACGTGGAGGGTCTCGGCATCGTCTACCTGGAAGCCTCATCCGCCGGGCTGCCGGTGATCGGCGGCGATTCCGGCGGCGCCCCGGACGCGATCCTGGATGGCGAGACCGGCTACGTGGTCCCGGGACGCAGCGTACCGGCCCTGGCGGACCGCATCACGGAACTGCTCGCCGATCCCGCCAAGGCCAGGGCCATGGGCCAGCGCGGCCAGGCCTGGGCGGAGCAGGAATGGGACTGGTCCCGCGTCGCCGGAAGGCTGCAGGCGGTCCTGGGCTAGCGGCCCGGGCTAATGAGCGTAGTGGCCGCGGTAGTACTCGAAGACGAAGCCGATCGCGGTGAACATGGTCATCAGCGCCCCGATCAGGAACAGCCACCAGCCGATCGCGAAGCCGGCGGCCGCCACCGCGCAGGAGAAGCCGACGAACAGCGGCCACCAGCTGCGCGGGCTGAAGAAGCCGATCTCTCCCGTGCCCTCGCTGATCTCGCCCTGCGGGTTGTCCTCGGGGCGCTGGGGCAGCCGACGGCCGGTGAACAGGACGTAGAACCCGGCGAGGATGGCCAGCCCCACGGCGAAGGCGAGCGCCGCGGTGCCCGTCGGGTCTTTCGAGTAGTACCAGTAGACGATATCGGAGCCGCCGAAGAATGCCGCGCAGCCCAGGAACAGCCAGCCTTCGACCTTCATGCGAACCTCACCTGTCGTTACCGGACGGGGCGGACATCGACTGGCTGAGCGCCCTGGATGCGGCACCCGACTTGATATGCGGGTAGTGGAGCTCGAACGCGGGCCGCTCGGACCGGATCCGCGGGATCCGGTAGAAGTTGTGCCGCGGCGGCGGGCAGGACGTCGCCCACTCCAGCGAACTGCCGTAGCCCCACGGGTCCTCGACGTTGACCTTCTCGCCGTACCGCCACGTCTTGTAGACGTTGTAGAAGAAAACGAGTATGGAAAGCGTCAGGATCCACGATCCGGCGGTGGAGATCTGGTTCAGGATCGTGACGTTGCCCGGCAGGTCCGGGTAGTTGGCGGTGCGGCGCGGCATGCCCTCGACGCCTATCCAGTGCTGCACGAGGAATGTCACGTTGAACCCGATGAACAGCAGCCAGAACTGCAGCTTGCCGATCCTGCCGTCGAGCTTCTTGCCGGTCATCTTCGGCCACCAGAAGTAGAAGCCCGCGAACATCGCGAACAGCACCGTGCCGGCCAGCACGTAATGGAAGTGGGCCACCACGAAGTAGGAGTCGCTGACCGCGAAGTCCATCGGCGGTGAGGCCAGGATGACGCCGGTAATTCCGCCGAAGAGGAACACCACCAGGAACCCGACCGCGAACAGCATCGGCGGCTCGAACGTGAGCAGGCCCCGCCACATCGTGCCCGCCCAGTTGAAGAACTTCACCCCGGTCGGCACCGCGATCAGGAACGTCATGAACGAGAAGAACGGGAGCAGCACGCCGCCGGTGGTGAACATGTGGTGCGCCCACACCGTCATCGACAGGC
>DASQVO010000011.1:0-18293 GCA_035640715.1 Streptosporangiaceae bacterium | reverse complement strand
GAGATGAGGACGCGCCGGTCGCGCATGCCGTTGACGATCTTTCCCGCGAGGATGCCGTCGGGGCGGCCGGATTCCCGGTCGGCCACGATGTCGATCCCGATGAACAGTCCCGTCCCGCGGACCTGCGCCACATGATCGTTGCCGGCGCAAAGGTCGCGCAGTCCCTTGAGGAGGTAGGCGCCGACGGTGCGGGCGTTCCCGATCAGATCCTCGTCCCGTATCACGTCCAGTACCGCCTGCGCGGCGGCGATCGATACGGTGTTGCCGCCGAACGTGTTGAAGTAGCGGACCTTCGCGCCGAAGTCCTCCAGCAGTTCGGGCCGGAAGATCGCGGCCGCGATGGGGATGCCGTTGCCCATCGGCTTGCCGACCGTCACGATGTCCGGCACGATCCCGTGCCGCTGGAAGCCCCACCAGCCGTCGCCATTGCGGCCGAAGCCGGGCTGTACCTCGTCGGCTATGTACAGCCCGCCCCCGCGGTGCACCTCCTCCACGACCGGCCGTAGGAACCCCGCCGGATCGGTGAACACGCCGTCGGAGGAGAAGATGCTGTCCGCGATGAAGGCGCATAGGCCGAACCCGTGCCGCTCCAGATCGGCGATGGCCGAGCAGACCTGCGCGCGCATGTGGTCGGCCACGGACTGGCCGGGCGGCACGCGCAGCTCGTCCGGGGCGCTCACCGTGCGCACATGCGCTCCCAGCGGAGAGCCCCGGCCCAGCGACGGCGAGAACGCCGCCACCTCCGCGGTGAGGCCGTGATAGGCGTTGGCCGTAACGATGATTCCCATGCGTCCGGTGTAATGCCGGGCGACCCGCATCGCGAGGTCGTTCGCCTCCGAGCCGGAGCAGGTGTAGCTGATGTTTCCGAGCTCGGCCGGGAAGGTCGAGAGCAGCTGCTCGGAGTACTCCAGGATCGAGTCCTGGATGTACCGCGTGTTGGTGTTCAGCGTCGCCATCTGCTGGCTGACCGCGTCGGTCACGCGCGGGTGCGCGTGACCGACGCACGGGACATTGTTGTACGCGTCCAGGTACTCCTGGCCGTCCGGGTCGTACAGGTACACGCCCTGGCCGCGGACTACCTCGACCGGTGTCTCGTAGAACAGCCGATAGGTCGGCCCGAGCAGCCTGCTGCGGCGTTCCACCTGGGCACGGACACGGCCAGGCAGTCTGGCCAGGTTCGAGGTGTCGAACGCATTGACCATCGTCGGCGGGTCGCCGGACGGCCCGCCGGGTGGCAGTGAACGCGATGTGCTGGCCACGATTACCGATTCCCCTCTTCCGCCAGGTGTAAGAGTCCTCGCCGCAGGCCCGCGAGCGCGCGGATCCTCGCCGTCATCTCGCGTTCGGGTACGGCCTGGGCCAGCGCGAGATGGGACCAGTCCATCTCCGAGTGGGAGAGCAGGTAGTCGCGGCGCGACGGGTTCTCGATGGCCCGCCACTGCGCCATCAGCGCCCGCAGGAGCAGCCGGGCCTGCGCCGAGACAGCCAGTACCGCCAGCTCATGGTCGGCCACAGGGCGGACAGCGAGATAGCCGTCCAGAAACTGAAGCGCGTGATCCCAGGGGCCGTCGGGGCCGGCGCACAGCAGGTTCGCCATGCCGACGGCGACGTCGAAGACGACGGCCGTCCGCACCACGTCACCGAAGTCGATGACGCCTCTCACATAGCCGGGGACCTCGTCGTCGACCAGCACGTTGTAGCGGCTGAAATCGCCGTGCACCACCTGCTTGGTCAGGAGCGGCAGCGTCGGCCGGACATGCTCGTCGAACTGGTCGAAGATCCGCCGGGCGAGCGACGCGCTGGCCCGGTCCCCGACGTAGTCGAGCAGGGGGCGCATCCGGTGAAACCGCTGGAGATCCCAGATGAGCAGCCGGTCCTGCCTCGGGTGAGTGAAGTCCTTCAGCGCCATCGAGAGCCGGGCCAGCATCGCGCCGATACCGCGCACCTGAGCCGGCGTCGGCTGGGCATCCGAAAGCAGCCGACCGGGCAAAAAGGTCAGGACGCGGAGAGCCCGCTCACTGCCGTCCGGTGAGCCAACGCGGAACTCGAACGCGCCGCCGGCCCCGGCCACGGGCAGCTGTACCGGCAGGCCGGGCGCGCGGTCACGGATATGCAGCATGGCCGAGGTCTGCAGGTTCACGATCTCGGGGTCCTCCCCGGGCGGGGATATCTTGACCAGGAAATCGTTCTCTCCGGAGGAGAGCAGGAACGTGTCATCTTTCTCCGTGGCGATGCGCTTCAGTGTTCCGGACAAGCCGTACCAGCCGGACAGGATCCGCGCCACCGCCTCCCCGGGAAATGGCTCCGCGGAGGCGCCAAGCCCGGTCTCCGCCGCGATGATGCGCAGGAATTCACGGTCGCCTGCGGCTGCGGGATGGCTGTCGGCCGTCACGATGTCCGCTGGCGCATGCGCGAGACGATGCCGGTGTCATAGCCGCCGGAGATGAATTCCGGCGTGGCCAGCAGTTCGGTGAAGAACGCCAGGTTGTTCCGCGGGCCCGCGATGCGGAAGCCGGCCGCGGCGGCTGCCGCCTTGCCCAATGCGTCGGCCCGGTCGTCGCCGTGCACGATCACCTTGGCCAGCAGCGAGTCGTAGAACGAGGTCACGGTGTTCCCGGCCCGGTACCCGGCGTCGACCCGGACCCCCGGGCCGCCGGGCGGGCTCCACTGCGTGATCTCGCCGGGCCCGGGCAGGAACCGGACCGGGTCCTCCGCGTTGACGCGCAACTCGATCGCGTGGCCGTGCGGCCGGAGCGCGTCGATGTCCACCGATGGCGGCAGCCCCGAGGCGATCCGCAGTTGCTGTTCCACCAGGTCGATCCCGAAGACCTGCTCGGTGATCGTGTGCTCGACCTGGAGGCGTGTATTCATCTCAAGGAAGGCGAAATCCATCCCGGACACCAGGCATTCCACCGTTCCAGCATTGCGGTAGCCCACCATCTCGCCCAGCCGTACCGCGGCCGAGGTCATCCGCTCCCGCAGGCCCTCCGAGATTCCCGGTGACGGCGTCTCCTCAGCCAGCTTCTGGTTGCGCCGCTGCACCGAGCAGTCCCGCTCGCCGAGCGCGACCACCCGGCCGTCCGCCAGCCCGAGGATCTGGATCTCCACGTGCCGCGCCCGCGGGTAGAAGCGTTCGACCAGCACATCCCCGCGGCCGAATGTCCGCATCGCAAAGGCCTGGATGCGGGGGAACTGGTCGCGCAGACCGGTCTCGTCATTGACAGCGGCCATGCCCATGCCGCCGCCGCCAGCCGCGGCCTTCAGCATGACCGGGTAGCCGATCCCGGACGCTATCTTCGCCGCGGCTTCTGGGCCGGGTACCGGCTTGGTGCTGCCGGGCGCCACCGGGAACCCGGCCTGCTGCGCGGCGTTCCGCGCGTTGATCTTGTCGCCCATCAGCTCGATCACCTCCGGCTGCGGGCCGACCCAGGTCAGCCCGGCGGAAAGCACCTGCCGGGCGAACTCGTGATTCTCGCTGAGAAAGCCGTAGCCGGGATGTACCGCCTGGGCCCCGGCGGACTGGGCGGCGGCCAGCAGCGCGGCCGCGTTGCCGTACGACTCGGCCGCCCTGGCCGGCCCGATGGGGACCGCGTCGTCGGCCTCGGTCATGTGCGGGAGGCCCTTGTCAGCCTCGGAGTAGACCGCGATGGTCCGGGTGCCCAGGCGCCGGGCCGTCCGGATCACCCGGCAGGCGATCTCCCCGCGGTTGGCAACCAGCAGAGATTCGATCACGAAGGGTTCCCTTTCAGGTGGCGGTGCGGCGGGCGTGGCCAGAGCGCCCCGGGTGTCCGCTGGTCACGCCTGTACCGCCGCGGCGAGGCCGACAACCTCGATGCCCTCCTCGGCCAGCCGCTTGCGTACGTGCCGGGTGACCTCGAGAACGTTCGGCATGTCGCCGTGCAGGCACAGCGTCGGGGTACGGACGTCGATCGCCGAGCCGTCCAGCGCGGTCGCCGACTGCTCCCGCACGATGGCCAGTGCGCGCCGCACCACGTCATCCGGGTCACGGGACTGCTTGACCGGCTCGACGCGCGGATATCCGTCCGGCTGGTAATCCAGGTCGATGTAGCCCTCATAGACCACGGTCAGGCCATACTCAGCTGCGAGCCGCTGTGGCCAGCCCTGGCCGACGATGACGATCAGGTTCTTGTCGTAGCTGGCTACCGCCGCCAGCAGGGCCCGGGCGCAGGCCTCCCTGCGCCCGCACATCGCGTACAGCGAGCCGTGCGGCTTGACGTGCCGCATGGTCCCGCCCTCCGCACGGACGAAGCCATCCAGCGCGCCGATCTGGTACAGCACGTCGTCGCGGAGATCGTCCGGGTCGAGCTCCATCGGCCTGCGGCCGAAGCCGCGCAGGTCGGGCAGTGCCACGTGCGGGCCGATGTCAGCGCCGGCCGCGATCGCCGCGGCGGTGACCCGGCGCATGATCCGCGGGTCGCCCGCATGGAAGCCGCAGGCGATGTTGACGGTCGGCACGAGCGGGATCAGTTCCTCGTCGGATCCGAGCTGCCAGCGCCCGAACCCCTCACCCATGTCCGAGTTGATGTTGATCTTCCAGGTCATGACCACTCCCGGGGTCGTTCATTCGAGGTTGGCTTCGGTCACGGCGGCCCGCGCGGTGACGTGCAGGTCGTGGGCTTCGTCCGGGCCGACAGCGCGGAACCGGACCAGCTCGCCCGGCCGGACCTGCGCCAGCCGGGACAGGTCCGGGCTGATCACCGTGGCGATCTTGGCGTAGCCGCCGAGGCTGGGCCCGTCCACGCCCATGACGATCGGCTCCAGCCCACTGGGGACCTGAATGGAACCGACGCAGATGGAGTCGTCGACGATGTTGGACGGATCCGAGCCGGCCTGGTGGACCAGATACTCCGGCCGGGGCAGGAAGTGCAGCGCCGGGCCGATGAACCGGCAGCCCATACGGTCCGAGGTCGGGGACAGGTGCCAGTCGGCAGTCAGGAACTCCTGCACGCTGTCCGGTGTGAACAGATGATCCTGCGGGCCGAGGACCACCCGCAGCTCCGCCGGCCTGGGGCGGCCTGGGATCCGGTCGGCCCGGATGCGGCGGCCGGCCAGGGCAGTCAGCGAGGCGGTGGGCCCGCACGGCAGCCGGTCGCCCGCCTTGAGAGCGCGGCCTTCCACGCCGCCGATGCCGGCCCGGACGTTCGTGGCGCGGCTGCCCAGCACGGGCGGCACGTCGATGCCGCCCGCCACCGCGAGATAGCCGCGCACGCCGTCCCGCGCGGTACCGAAGGCAATCTCGTCACCGGCCCGTACCGGCACGGCCGTCCAGCCCGGGACCGGTGCCCCGTTCACTGTGGTCGGCAGGTCCGCGCCGGTCACCGCGATGACGGTGCCGCGCAGCACCCGCAGGGCCGGGCCGCGCAGCACCATCTCCAGCCCGGCGGCACCTGGATCCCTGCCGACCAGCAGGTAATCGCCGGTCTCGTTACCGACCAGCAGGTTGGCCAGCTTCAGCGCGCGTGAATCGAAGGCGCCGGACGGCGGGATGCCGTCCGCCAGATACCCGGGCCGGCCGAGGTCCTGCACCGTGGTCAGCACGCCCGGGCGGATCACCTCAAGCACATCGCCGGCCGTCACCGGGAGACCTCCAGCCGGTGGACGCCTTCGGTGATCCGATACTCGTACCGTCCGGCTTTCACCTCTGCCCTGATCGCCCGGTACTCCTCCCCGCTGATCGGCACGTACCGGTGCCGGTCGCCGACCCTGGGCAGCACCGGGCCACCGGCGAAGGCGGGGTTCCGCTGCAACGGGTCGAACAAGTCGACCGGGGTACGGCCGAGCAGCTGGTAGCCGCCCGGGCTGCGCACCGGGTAGTAGGAGGTGATGATCCCGGCCAGGCATACCGTCCCGGGGTCTGTCCATTTGCGCGGCCGCTCGTATTTCGGCGCGGACAGCTTCATCTCCGCCAGCGGCACAGCCTGGTAAGTGCTGGGCTGGAAGCCGACCGCCGACACCCAGTGCAAGGTGCCGGCGTGCCGGGACATGACCTCCTCGCGGGAGATGCCGTTGATCTCCGCGAGATAGCTGATGTTGTTCTCCACCCCGTGAGCCCGGGCGCATTCGTCCGACCAGGGGTCGTCGTACCAGATGGGAATCTCCATCAGCCGCGACGGGAACTCGGTCAGCGCCGACAGCCCGCCCACAAGCTCGGTGATCACCCGCTCCAGGTCGCGGCGGCGGATCCGCATCGGGTCGTAGACCACGCCGAGTGAGCGATGGGTCGGCACCGTTTCGCGCACCCCGGCCACTCCCGCCTCCTTCAGTGCGCGGTCCAGGGCCAGGACCCGGAAGTTCAGCGGCAGGTCGATCCCGTCGCCGAACTCCACGCACAACTCGAGATCACCGAGCGCGCGGAACACCACGGGCTGGTCGTCGATCACGATGATCCTCCCTGCCCCGGGGCCTTCCGCATCAGGCCGACTCAGCGGGCGCGGCCGGCGCGGCGGACCCGCGGACCGCGATGATGTCCAGATGCCGCCGCACGTCGGCGTCGGACGGCCCGAAGTCCTCGGTCTTGCACCGTTCCCCGCAGGTGCGGTGCGCCGCGCAGCACACGGAGCACAGTATGTGGCTATCGGTGACCGGGCACGTGACCATGTCCTGGCGCATGACACTCTCGCCGCAGTTTCCGCAGGGCAGCATGTTCTCCGGGCTTTCCAGCTGCTCGTCGGTCAGCGAAAGATCGTCGATCCACTCCGGTGCGGGCTGCCGGGCGAGCCGACGGAACCGGCCGCGCGCGATCAGCTCGATCGCGATCGGGCCTGTGAACCCCATGCCGAAGGCCAGCACATCACCGAGGATCGGCCCGGAATGCGGGCCCGGGATCGCGGCCAGTGACATCACCGCGCCGATCACGGCGCCGGTCAGCATGCTGGCCAGCGCGGGCAGCCCCCAGTTGGCCAGGTATCCCCGGCGGTGCTCCACGTAGCCGGGCGGCACCCGCAGTTTCGGCTTGATCACGCAGATATCCGCGATCAGCACGCCCAGCCAGGCCAGGCAGAAGATGCCCATGAAGGCGTCCACCGAGACCAGGTGGTTCTCCACGTTGAAGGTCGCGCCGGCGAACGCCACCACCCCGGTCAGGAACACCCAGAACCGCCGACCGGGCACCCAGTGCAGGATCCGGGACGCGAAATTGGCCAGTGCCAGGGAGCCGCTGTAGAAGTTCATGTTATTGATCCGCAGCTGGGTCGCGATGATCCAGATCACGCCGAACAGGCCGAGGACGCCGGTCAGGTAACCGGCCGGGCTGGCGCTCCCGCTGTACAGCGCCAGGAGTGCGCCGAGCGGGAACGAGCCCAGGTAGACCGCGGCGATGACCACGAACGGCCCGGCGACCATCGCCTGCCTGACCTCTGTCTTGCGAATGAAGCGGGCGAAGTCGCCGGTGCCGAGGATCTGGATGACCACGTTCGGCAGCAGCGCGCCGAGCGCGCCGAAGAAGCCGATAGCGGTCAGCCCCGGGGACCCGAACGACGGGTGCAAGGTGGACCGGTGGATCACCTCGAACACCAGCAGGCCCAGCCCGGCCAGAAAGACCGGCGCGAGCCAGCGCTGCACGAAGTCGTTCTGGGTGAAGCCGTACCAGCAGATCGGTACCGACACGAACGCGGTGAGGAGGAACCAGACGGGGGACGGCAGCACCGGCCACTGGCTGTGCAGGGCGGTGCCGAGGTAGGCGGCCTCGATGGCCGCGTACATCATCCAGTTCACCGCGTAGATGAGCGAGGTGACGGCGGAGCCGAGGAAGCCGAATCCGCTGCCCCGTGTGATCAGGTCCAGGTCCAGGCCGGTCAGCGCGGTGACCCTGGCGATCACCGCGGAGCCGAGCCAGCCGAGAACCGTCCCCGCCACGAACGCGGCCATGGCCGCGGGAAACCCGAACGTCAGCGTCAACTGCCCGCCCAGCGCGAGGAAGAACACTGAGGAGGTAAGCCCGCTCAGCGAGATCGCGAAACTGAACGCGGGCCGCTTCCAGTGCGCGGGAACCTTACGCAGGGCGTAGTCCTCCGCGGCCTCGCGGCGGGCCTCCGCCCCCCGCGGGATGAGGGAAGCCTTCACCTGCGTACGAGCTGGCGGCCCCGGTGCGGGGCCAGGCGCTGTCGGCATCGCTGCCTCCACACTGTCTGTCCAGGGCACGTCACTGCGGGCCCGGTGGCCGGGTACTGCGTTCCCCGATCGGCGGCTCTGCCGGAAACCTCTGGCGATTGCTCCACGCACCGTCGTTTGGGCTCTGTGGACATGAAAGCAATGCGAATGCGAGAATAACAAGAGGTAGCCAGCCACGTAATCACATGCCAGATTGTGCTCATGCACAGAGAATCAGCTAGACCGGACCGGCCGGAGCCGCGTGCCATGCTTGGTGAGGCGGCCCGGACCCTGCTCGGCATGGTGGACGAGCTGGCCGACCGGGCGCGCACCGAGACCCAGAGCAGCGAGGCCGCCTACCGCGAGATCGTTGAGCCGGGGGATCTCCGCACCGCGTCACGGGAGACGATCATCCTGCTCCTGAACCTGCTCGCCGGCATCGACGATCCTGGCCTCGCGCACACGCTGGAGGACATCGGGCACCGCCGGGCGCGGCAGGGCGTGGGCATGGACGCCATGCTCCGCTCGTTCCGCATTGATTTCCGTATCGTCGGCGAATCGCTGTTCGCCTGGCTGAATGCCCGGCCTACGGCGGTCATGCAGCAGTGGACGGACTTCATGCTGCCGCTGTGGCAGGCGATCGACAAGATCTCGGTCCAGGTGAGCCAGGCCTACCGGGACGCGGAGGCCGAGATGGCCGGCGAGCTGGAGAAGGAACTCCGCGCGCTGTTCGACGAGCTTCTGTACGGTACCGGCCCGATGAGCGCAGTCGTGCGCCATGCGGCGTCCCGCTTCGGGCTGGCCGAGCACGGCCGGTACATGGTCATACGGGCCGATGCGCCCGGCCATGGCCAGTCACCGGAGCGGGCCTTGCGGCAGATCGGCCTGCACTCGGTGTGGCTGCAGGACGCCGGCCTGCTTACAGGCATCGTGGTACTCGGCCACACCACCCACCCGCGGCTCGTTGAATGCTTGGAGGAAGCGTTGCAGGTCCGGGCGGGAATCAGTCCCCCTTACCAGGCCCTGGCGGACACCAGGCACCAGATCTGGCTCGCCGACGCGGCCCGTGACGCCAGCCCGCCCGGGTGCCGCCGGGTGGTCGCGGCCGCCGAGGATATACCGTCGGTTTTCATCGGCGGAGCGCCGGAGATCACCCGGCATCTGGCGGATGTGCTGTCCGCCGCCCTCCAGCCGACCCGCGAACCCGAACGCGCCCGGCTGCTGGAGACGCTCCGGGTGCATCTGGACGGCGATGGCTCGCCGGCTGGGACGGCCCGTGTGCTCTACCGGCACCGCAACACGGTGCTCAATCACCTGCGCCGGTTCGAGGAGCTCACCGGCCTGGATCTGTCCCGCCCCCGTGACCTTGCCACCGCGGTGCTGGCGCTGCGTGCCGCCCACCGCCTGGGCCTGGAACACGAATCCGCGAACATGCCCGTGTGACTCGGCGTGTTAACCGCATCACCCGCTATGAACAAGCAGTGACCAGGCTGGGCCAGGCAGGCGGTACCCTCAGCGCAGCCGGCCTGGTACCGGGACTTGAGGCTAGGTGGCGGGCCGGCGGATGCCGGCGGTGCGCACGACCAGGCGCTCGGGGCCGCGGAGGTTGACGTTCGGCTTGTAGGAAAGGCCGTCTTCGGCCAGCTCAGGGGCGGTCACGCGCGTCGCGAAGGCGTTGAGGGCGATGGCCGCCTCGAGCCGGGCGAGCGGTGCGCCGAGGCAGAAGTGCGGCCCGGCGGCGAAGGCGAGGTGACCGCCCGCACCGCGGGTGATGTCGAACCGGTCGGGGTCGGGGAAAACATCGGGATCACGTCCCGTCGCGGCGAGCAGGATCAGGATGACCGCCCCATCCGGCACGTCCAGGCCGCCGATGCGCATCTGGCCGCGCGCGATGCGGGCAGTGAGCTGCACCGGCGGATCGTAGCGGAGGGTCTCGTCAACGGCCCCGTCGGCCAGCGCCGGGTCCGCGCGGAGCGCGGCGAGCTGTTCCGGATGGTGGAGCAGCGCGAGAACGGCGTTGGAGATCAGGCCGACGGTGGTCTCGTGGCCGGCCACGAGGAGCAGGATGCAGGTTGACAAGAGCTCGGCCTCGGTGAGACGGCTGCCTTCGTCCTCGGCCCTGATCAGCTCGGTGAGCAGGTCATCGGCCGGGTCGGCGCGGCGGCGCGCGATCAGGTCGCGGAAGTAGCCGGAGAACTCGGCGCGCGCCTCGGCGGCGTCGGCGTAGGCCGCGTCGTCCTCGGCGATGAACCGGGGCTGAAGCGAGTGGGCGAGCCGGGCGGACCAGGCAGCGAACCGGCGGTGGTCTCCTGCGGGCACGCCGAGCAGCTCGCTGATGATCCGGACCGGCAGCGGGTAGGCGAGCTGGCTGACCAGTTCGAGTTCGTTCGGGTCGCGGGCGGCGGCCGCTGACAGCAGTTCGCCGGTGACCTCCCGGATCCTCGGGGCGAGCCGGGCGATGACCCGCGGGGTGAACGCCTTGGACACGAGCCGGCGCAGCCGGGTGTGATCCGGCGGGTCCATCGAGAGAAAGGACAGGGCGCCGCCTCTCGGCGCGTTGGGCGGCGCGCGCATGGAACGGTTGCGTTCGCTGCTGACCTGCGGGTCGCGCAGAATCGCCGAGCAGTCTGCGTGGCGGCCGAGCACGATGAGGCTGCCGCCCACGGCGGCATACGGCGACGCCTCGCGAATCGCGGCCAGCACCGGGTACGGGTTGGTAATCACGGCTGGGTCGCCGAGCTGGCTGAGCGGGGGCAGCTCTGCGAGAGTCATGAACTCAGGTTACTGTGCGGTAGGCCCTGCCATGTCAGGAAAGTGGCTGGTCATCCGAATGGCGGTACCGAACGCCCGGTCAGCGGGAAAGCCTGCCGGCCGGCGGCCCCCCGCCCCGGCCAGGGCAATCAGGTCTCCGGGACGAGCCAGAGCACGCCGAGCGGCGGCACCGTGATCGTCGCCGATGCGGGCCTGCCGTGACAGGGCTCGGGTACGGCTTCCACGGCACCGAGGTTGCCGACACCGCTGCCGCCGTAGATTCCCGCGTCGGTGTTGAGGATCTCCAGCCAGCGGCCGGCGTGGGGGAGCCCGATCCGGTACTTCTGGTACGGGTTCCCGGCGAAGTTCACCACGCACGCCAGCACTCTCGGCCCGCCGGTCCCGGGGAGCAGGTCCTCACCGATCCCCGGACCCGCCACGTCGGCCGGGCCCGGCACGCCAGCCGGCCTCGCCACACCACCCGACACTGCCGGGCCGTCGGCCGCCCCGGCCGGGAGAGCCGGCTCCGCCGCGGAGAGCCCGGACGGGATGGGCATGGGCGCCGGCTCCGGGGACGCCGTCGCGAACCGGAGGAAGGACAGCGTGTTGCCGGCCGCATCGTTGGCGTCGATCCAGCTGAACCCGTCCGGCGAGCTGTCCAGGGCCCACAGCGCGGGTGAGGACCGGTACAACGTGTTCATGTCGCGCACCAGCCTCTGGACACCGGCGTGGGACTCGGCGCCCAGCACCCACCAGTCCAGGCCGCGTTCCTCCGACCACTCGCTGCCCTGGCCGAATTCCGACCCCATGAACAGCAACTGCTTGCCGGGATGCGCCCACATGTAGGCGAGCAGGGCCCGCAGGCCGGCGAACCGCCGCCAGTCATCGCCCGGCATCTTCGCGAGCAGCGACCCCTTACCGTGCACCACCTCGTCGTGCGACAGCGGCAGGATGTAGTTCTCGCTGAACGCGTAGATAAGCGAGAACGTCAGCTCGTTGTGGTGGTACTGCCGGTAGATCGGGTCATGGCGCAGGTAGGCCAGGGTGTCGTTCATCCACCCCATGTTCCACTTGAAGCCGAACCCCAGCCCGCCGAGGTGCACCGGCCGGGTGACGCCGGGCCACGCGGTGGACTCCTCGGCGATCATCATGATCCCGGGTGCACGCCGGTAGCAGGTGGCGTTGACCTCCTGGAGGAACGACACCGCCTCCAGGTTCTCCCGGCCGCCGAACTGGTTCGGCACCCACTGGCCGGGCTGGCGGGAGTAGTCGAGGTACAGCATCGAGGCCACGGCGTCCACCCGGAGCCCGTCGATGTGGAACTCCTCCAGCCAGTACAGGGCATTGGCGATGAGGAAGTTCCGCACCTCGGTCCGGCCGTAGTTGAAGATGAGGGTGCCCCAGTCTGGATGGCTTCCGCGCCGCGGGTCCGGGTGCTCGTACAGGGCGGTGCCGTCGAAGCGGGCCAGCGCCCAGTCGTCTCGCGGGAAGTGGGCGGGGACCCAGTCGACGATGACGCCGATGCCGGCCTGGTGCAGCCGGTCGACCAGGTAGCGGAAGTCGTCGGGGCTGCCGAACCGGGCGGTCGGCGCGTAGTACGACGTCACCTGATAGCCCCAGGAGCCGCCGAACGGGTGCTCGGCCACCGGAAGGAACTCCACGTGCGTGAAGCCGAGCCTGCTGGCATACTCGGGAAGTTCCTCCGCGAGCTGCCGGTAGGAGAGGCCCGGCCGCCAGGAGCCGAGGTGGACCTCGTAGACGCTCATCGGCTCCCGCAGGGGCTGGCGCCGGGGCCGCGCCGTCATCCAGGCGCTGTCCTGCCACTCATGGTGTGAGCTCACCACGACCGAGGCGGTGGCCGGCGGCACCTCGGTGGCGGCGGCCAGCGGGTCGGCCTTGGCTCGCCAGGCACCGTCGGGCCCGCAGATGTCGTACTTGTAGCGGGTTCCCTCGCCGATCCCGGGCACGAACAGTTCCCAGACGCCGGCGCCGCCGAGCGAGCGCATCGGGTGGCCCTGGCCGTCCCAGTGGTTGAAGTCGCCGATGACCCGTACGCCGCGGGCATTCGGCGCCCAGACGGCGAAGGACGTGCCGGTGATCTTCCCGAGCCCGTCCTCGCCGAGATCGCGGACGTGCGCGCCGAGGACGCGCCACAGTTCTTCGTGCCGTCCCTCGCCGATGAGGTGCAGGTCGAACTCACCGAGCGTGGGCAGGTGCCGGTAGGGGTCGTCGGAGATTGTCTCGGGCCCCGGGGAGTCCGGCTTGCCGGGCTCGGGATAGGCGGCGGCGATCCGGTAGGCGGGAGCCCTGCCGGGCGCGTCCCCATATGGCACTGTCGCCGCGAAGATCCCCTGGTGCACGTGGCTCATGGGGAACCGTCGCCCGTCGGCGAGCACGGCCGTGACCGTGGCGGCGAGCGGCCGGAGAGCACGGATCACGACACCGTCGGGCCCGGGATGCGCACCGAGTACCGAATGCGGGTCATAGTGGGTTCCCGCGACGATGCGCTCGATCTCGCCCAGGCTGATCCCGGCCGCGGCGGCCGGGGACCGCTGTGGCGCTGTGGGCGCACCGGCGGCTCCGCCGGGCTCGCCGGGCTCGCCAGGGCGGGGAGGCTGGGCAGCGCGGTCTGGGTGAGGTGGCATGTCAGAAGACCGTATGTCAGAGTGTCTGGTCCGCACAGCAGCCTCGCTGTGATGGCCGCCGGGGTCCAGCGGGGGGCGGTTTTCATTAGCTGTCATAGCAGTCTCTTATTCAACATTTCGCGTTATTCAAACGGCTTGCGGCGGTTGCTGCCGCTGTCGCCTGGACGGTGCTCCATCAGATGCGCAGGTTCACGCTATCTGCCAGTACGTGACATGCACTGCCGCCTTCCTTGCGCCGGCCGCTCGCACGGGCGGGGCCCGCTGCGGTGGCCAGGGGACGGCCACCGGAACCCGGGAGTGCCGGCAGGTGAGCGAATAACGCTTACGGGCAGAAGTCGGCCAGGGATTCCAGGGGGATGGGCAGCCAGGATGGCCGGTGCCTGGCCTCGTACATCACCTCGTACACCGCCTTGTCCAGCTGCAGTGCGTGCAGCAGCACCTCGTTGGCCGCCGGAGCCGGGCCGCCGGCTTCGGCGTAGCCGGCGGCGAACGCGGCACCGTTGCGCCGTATCCAGTCGCGCGCCACCCCGCGCAGCCGTCCGGCTTCCGGATGGGTAAGCAGCTGATAGCGTGCGGCGTAGTCGAACGACCGGAGCATCCCGGCAACGTCGCGCATCGGGGAGGACCGGGCCCGGCGCTGCGCCAGCGGGCTGGCGGGCTCCCCCTCGAAGTCCAGGACGATCCAGTTGGTCTGCGTCCGCAAGACCTGGCCGAGATGGTAATCGCCGTGCACCCGCTGTGCGGGGACGGGCTCGCTGATCTTTGCCAGGTTGGAGTAGGCGGCACCGATCATGTCGGCGTACCGGGCAAGCTCCGGCACGGCGGCGGCCGCCAGGTCGAGCCGGCGGTACATCTGCTCGGCCATGTCGCGCAGCGCGTCCGGTGGCAGCTCGTCGACGCCGAACGCTTCGGCCAGGTCACGGTGAACCTCGGCGGTCGCCGCGCCGAGCCGGTGCGCCTCGCCCGAAAAATCGCCGCCGACGTCGGCCGCGCTCGTCCCCTCGCTGGCGTACAGTTCGCTGGCGTACAGGTCGCGCACGCTGGTGGCGGCCAGCGACCATCCGTCGGTGGCGGTGCGAAGGTACCTGGAGAGGATCGCCAGGGTGGTCGTGGCACCGTCCATCCGCGTCTCGATCCAGCCGAACGGCTCGGCCACGTGCGACGAGCCGAGCCCGGCGAGGGCGGACGTTACCTCCAGGTCCGGGTTGGGGCCCGGGGAGACCCGGCGGAACACCTTGAGGATGGAGGTCTCGCCGTACACCAGGCTCGTGTTGCTCTGTTCCGCGGTGAGCACGATGCTGTCGAGGTCGGGCTCGATGTCAGCGCGCGGTATGCGGGCGAACCGCAGGGACCCGATGGTTTCCTCCGCCGCGATGGAGTGGAGTATCCGGCGGGTGAGCGCGGGATCATGCAGGGCGTCGTAGGCGTGCCTGCCGTCGTCGGCCATGCCGATGCGGGCGTGCTCGAGCCAGTCGGGCAGCTCCGCGCGCAAGCCGACCGGCACCTGGTAGCGGTCGGCCGTGGTGCCGTGCGAAACCATGACGATCAGATGCCGCAGGCCGGCTTCGCCCGCCGCGAGTTCGGTGTCAGCAACTACGGCAAGGTCACGGAGGGGACGGCCCTTGCCAGCGAACCATCGCTGCTGCTGCAGCCACACCGCTAGCGTGTCCTCGAATGTCATCACCTTGGCATACCCAATCGCCGGCTTCCTGTGTGCCGTTCAATTTTCGTGAATAACACTCAATGCTCGTGCTCCTCCCTGGGCGGCGGCAGCTGGAACCAGTAGAAACCGTGGCCCGGCAGGGTCAGCAGGTAGTTAAGCTCACCGATCCGCGGGAACGTGACGCCGCCCATGCATTCCACCGGCGTCACTCCCCTGAACCGTCGCAGGTCGAGCTCCACCGGCTGCGGGAACCGGGAGAGGTTGTTCACACACAGGATGCGGTCGGATCCGTCCGAGCCAGGGTCGGTTTCGGCGGGCGCGCGGACGAACGCCAGCACGCTGGGGTTGGAGGAGATGAGCTCCTCGTAAATGCCGGTCCCGAAGACCGGGTGCCGCTTCCTGATCTCGATCATGCGCCTGGTCCAGTGCAGCAGCGAACCCGGGTTGCGGGTCTGTGACTCGACGTTGAGTGCCTGGTAGCCATAGATCGGGTCCATGATCGGCGGAAGGTACAGCCGCTGCGGGTCGCAGGTGGAGAACCCGCCGTTGCGGTCCGGGGTCCATTGCATGGGGGTGCGGACGCCATCCCGGTCGCCGAGCCAGATGTTGTCACCCATGCCGATCTCATCGCCGTAATACAGGACGGGTGAGCCCGGCAGGGACAGCAGCAGGGCGGTGAACAGCTCAAGCTGGTAACGGTCGTTGTCGAGCAGCGGCGCGAGCCGCCGCCGGATCCCGATGTTCGCCTTCATCCGGGGATCCTTGGCGTACTCGGCGTACATGTAGTCGCGCTCGTCGTCGGTCACCATTTCCAGCGTCAGCTCGTCGTGGTTGCGCAGGAAGATGCCCCACTGGCAGAGGCTGGGGATCTGCGGGGTCTGGGCCATGATCTCCGAGATCGGGTAGCGCTGTTCCCGCCGCACGGCCATGAAGATGCGCGGCATCAGCGGGAAGTGGAACGCCATGTGGCATTCGTTGCCGCCGGTCTCGGGGTCGCCGAAGTACTGGACCACGTCGGCGGGCCATTGGTTCGCCTCCGCGAGCAGCACCCGGTCCGGGTAGAGGCGGTCCACCTCGGCGCGGATGCGCTTGAGGTACTCGTGCGTCTCCTTCAGGTTCTCGCAGTTGGTGCCTTCCCGCTCGTACAGGTAGGGCACTGCGTCCAGCCGGAACCCGTCGATGCCGAGGTCGAGCCAGAACCGCAGCACCTCGATCATCGCGTCGGCGACGGCGGGGTTCTCGAAGTTGAGGTCGGGCTGGTGGGCGAAGAACCGGTGCCAGTAGTACTGGCCGCGCACCGGGTCATAGGTCCAGTTGGACTGCTCGGTGTCGACGAAGATGACGCGGGCCTCGCCGTACTTGTCGTCGGTGTCGGACCACACGTAGAAGTCGCCGTACGGCCCGCCGGGGTCGGTCCGCGAGGCCTGGAACCAGGGATGCTGGTCGCTGGTGTGGTTCATGACCAGGTCGGCGATGACGCGGATGCCCCGCTTGTGCGATTCCTCGACGAGTTCGACGAAGTCCCCGATGGTGCCGTAGTCGTCGAGCACCTTCATGTAGTCGGAGATGTCGTACCCGCCGTCCTTCAGCGGCGATTCGTAGATCGGCAGCAGCCAGAGGCAGTCGATCCCGAGCCATTGCAGGTAGTCAAGCTGTGAGGTCAGGCCGCGGAGGTCGCCGGTGCCGTCGCCGCTGGAGTCCTGGAAGCCGCGGACGAGCACCTCATAGAACACGGCGCGCTTGTACCAGTCCGGATTCCGGGGCCGTTCGAAGGAGAAGGGGTCAGGCACCGGCTCGCCGGGGGACGCGCCGAAACCGGGCAGGTACGGCGTGAACCTGGGCCGGTCCCGCGCCGGCTCGTGTTCTGTCACGGCTGACTCTCCTGCATGTGCTGTGACGTTGCTGTGTTATCCAGATGTTCGCGCTATTCAGGCAACCTGCCGGTTGGCGCCTTTCGTCACCTGCACCGGCTGCTCGCCGCGCCCGGAGGCCCGGGTTCACCGGCCGGTTTGAATAACTTTTTAATAACGCTTTACATGTCTGGCCGATCAGGCGTGACGGTGAAGACGTGCGCTGGCGCGTACGCCGGGTCTAGACGTACATAGTTGGCTTGCCCCCACCGGTAGGACTCTCCGCTGAGCTCATCGGTGACGGTGAACTCGGCTCCCCAGTCCAGGCCCAGCGCGGGCAGGTCCAGCCAGACCGTGGCCTCGCGGGCCTGATGCGGATCGAGATTCACCACCACGAGGACGGTGTCGGACCCTCCGGCGAGCCCCTCCTCGCCGGCCTGTCCCGCGCCCTCCACTCGCGAGGTTACCCGCTTGGAGAAGCAGATCCACTCCGGCTGATCGACGCTGTGAAAGCGTAGATTACGCAGCCGGTGGAGTGCACGGTGCGATTTCCGGATTCTGTTCAGCTTTGCAATGAACGGCACGATGCCGATCTCATCGCGGGCAGCCGTGTCCCAGTCGCGGGGCTTGTACTGGTATTTCTCGGAATCCATGTACTCCTCGCTGCCGGGCCGTAGCGGAGTGTTTTCGCACAGCTCGTACCCCGAATAGATACCCCAGGACGGCGAAAGCATGGCTGCGAGAACGGCCCGGATCTTGAACGCCGGCGGCCCGCCGTGCTGAAGGTATTCGTGCAAGATGTCGGGTGTATTCGCGAAGAAGTTTGGCCGCATGTACGCCGCGGCGGGGCCGGACAGCTCGCGCATGTACTCGATCAGCTCGTCGGCGTGGTTGCGCCAGGTGAAATATGTATACGACTGGTGGAAGCCGATCATCGCCAGGGCGCGCATCATTGCGGGACGGGTGAAGGCCTCCGCGAGGAACAGCACGTCGGGGTCGGTGGCGCGCACCTCGGCCAGCAGCCGCTCCCAGAACGGCAGCGGCTTGGTGTGCGGGTTGTCGACCCGGAAGATCCGCACGCCATGATCCATCCACAGCCGGACGACCCGGAGCACCTCGGCATAGATTCCTTCGGGGTCATTGTCGAAGTTGACCGGATAGATGTCCTGGTATTTCTTCGGCGGGTTCTCCGCGTAGGCGATCGAGCCGTCGGCCCTGGTGGTGAACCACTCGGGGTGGCTGGTCACCCACGGGTGGTCCGGCGACGCCTGAAGC
>DASQVO010000010.1:0-7825 GCA_035640715.1 Streptosporangiaceae bacterium | reverse complement strand
CGCCGACGGCTTGCTGGTGCGGCAGGACGGCGGGTATTTCCCGGTGCCGCCCGATCTGTCAGAGCTGCGGGATCTTTATGAACTGCGGATCACCATCGAGCTGCGCGGGCTGGCCCGCGCGCTGGACACCGAGTCGATCGTCCACGACATGGCCATTCTCGAAACGCTTCTGGAGGAATGGCAGGCGTTGCGCGACGATCCGCCGCCCGCCGATCCCCGGTTCGTCCTGCTCGACGAGGACTTCCACGTCAGGCTGTCCCGCGCGTCGGGCAACCCGGCGCTGACTGCGGCGCTGGAGGCGGTGAATGCCCGGATCCGCCCGGTACGGATGTACGACTTCCTCACTGTGGACCGGATCGAGTCCACCATCGCCGACCACATCCAGATCGTCGAACTGGTCCTTGCCCGTCGGCTAGACGAGGCGCTGATCGCGCTGCACCGCCACGTCGGGGAGTCCATGGAGGTGGTCGAGCAGCGCGTGGTGCGCGCGCTGACCCAGATGGCACTGCACCGGGGGAAGGCATGACGGGCCAGGTCGACGCCACTCCCTACCCGTGGCCTTTCCACGGACCGGTCGCGCTCGACCGGACGGCGCTGCTGTGTATCGACTGGCAGACCGACTTTTGCGGTCCAGGCGGCTACGTCGACAAGATGGGCTATGACCTTTCGCTGACCCGTGCCGGCCTCGGGCCCACGGCCAGCCTGCTCGCGGCGGCGCGGCGAGCAGGCATGCTGGTGGTGCATACCAGGGAAGGCCACCGCCCGGACCTGTCCGACCTGCCCGCTAACAAGCTGTGGCGTTCGGAGCGGATCGGCGCCGCGATCGGGTCCGCCGGCCCGGCCGGCCGGATCCTGGTGCGTGGCGAGCCGGGCTGGGAAATCGTGCCCGAGGTCGCGCCGGTCGGCGGGGAGATCGTCGTCGACAAGCCCGGCAAGAGCGCGTTCTACGCAACCGATCTGGACCTGCTGCTGCGCACGCGTGGCATCACTGACCTGATCCTCACCGGCATCACCACCGATGTGTGCGTGCACACCACGATGCGGGAGGCCAACGACCGCGGCTACGAGTGCCTCGTGCTCGCCGACTGCACCGGCGCCACCGACAAGGCCAACCACGACGCCGCGCTGAAGATGGTCACCATGCAAGGCGGCGTTTTCGGTGCCGTCGCGACGTCCGCCGACGTGCTGGCGGTCCTGTGAGGACGGCGACCGAACGGGTCAGCGAAGCCTACGCGCGGATCGCCGAGGTCGACCGGCCCGAAGTGTGGATCCACCTGCGCGAGCGGAACGATGTGCTCGCTGAGGCGACCGCGCTGGACGCCCGGGCTGCCGCAGGAGAGGTCCTGCCGCTGCGCGGGGTGCTGGTCGCGGTCAAGGACAACATCGACGTGGCGGGCTTGCCGACGACTGCGGCCTGCCCCTCGTTCGCTTATCTGCCAGAAGTGTCGGCACCAGCGGTCTCGCGGCTCACCGAACAGGGCGCGATCGTGCTGGGCAAGACGAACCTCGACCAGTTCGCCACCGGGCTCGTCGGCACCCGCAGCCCGTACGGGGCGGTGCGGTGCGCGACCCTACCGGACCGGATCTCCGGCGGGTCCAGTTCGGGTTCAGCGGTCGCCGTCGCGCTCGGCATCGCTGATCTGGCACTGGGCACCGACACCGCCGGGTCGGGGCGGGTGCCTGCGGCACTTCAGGGCATTGTCGGGCTTAAGCCGACCATCGGGCGTATTCCGACCACCGGTGTAGTGCCCGCCTCCCGTTCCTACGACTGCGTGAGCGTGTTCGCCCGCACCGTCGCCGCGGCCGAGCACGCCGCGGAGGTCATGGCCAGTGCGACGGGTCGCCCACTGCCGCCGGACGCGCCGTTGGCCGCGCCACCGGACCCGACGGTCGGGGTTCCCGCCTCAAGCGGGCTCCAAGGGATGTCGCCGGGCACGGTCGCCGCGTTCAACGCGGCCGTTCAAAGGCTTTCCGCACAGGGGTCCAAGATCGTCACGATCGACGTGGAGCCGTTCGTGGCGGCCGGGAAGCTGCTGTACTCGGGGGCTTTCATCGCCGAGCGGTACGCCGCGGTGGGGCCAGCCGTCGAGGCCGCGGTGGACGCGGATCCGAGTGTGCGGGCCATTATCGGCGCCGCGCGGGAGATTCCCGCACACGAACTAGTCGCGGACACCGAGCGGCTCGACCTGTTGCGGGCACGGGCCGCCAAGCAGCTCGCGGGCGTCGACGCGCTGCTGCTGCCCACGGTGCCGGAACATCCGCGGCTGGCGGAGGTCGCCGCGGACCCCATCGGGGTGAACAGCAGGCTCGGCCGTTTCACCAGCTTCGTGAATCTGCTGGACATGGCGGCGATCGCGGTGCCGGCAGGGACTGCGGACGATGGGCCGTTCGGGGTGTCCGTGCTCGCGCCCGCCTTCGGCGACCGGGTGGTCGCGGACATCGCCCGGCTGCTCACTGGCGAGTCCGCGGCGGACGCCCCGCCGCCGGCCGGGCTGCCACTGCTGGTGCTCGGCGCGCACCTGTCCGGCGAGCCGCTCAACGGCCAGCTCCGCGGTGCCCGGCTGATCGGGCCGGCCCGCACCTCGCCCGACTACCGGATGCTCGCCCTCGGCACCAGCCCGGCCCAGCTGGGACTGCTGCGCACCAGCACCGGCGGCCACCAGATCGACGGCGAGCTGTGGTCTGTGCCGCCAGCCGTGCTCGGCGAACTGCTCGCCGCGCTGCCCCAGCCCCTCATGCTCGGGCGGGTCACCCTCGAGGATGGCCGGGCCGTCACGGGTTTTCTGTGCGAGCACGCCGCGGCCGATCGCGCCGCTGACATGGTGACCGCGACGTCTCCTTGCCCGGTGGCCCAGGATGTGAGAAGCAAACGGCGCGCTTCTTCTATTGCATAGGACGTCATCGTGCACCCCTACGGTTCGAGCAGCCGCAGCCCATGGTGCTCGGCGAAGTCTCTGAAATCCTTGAGGTTGAGCGTGGCCAGCGGCAGCTCGTAGGCGAGGCAGCAGGCGGCGATCCAGGTGTCGTTGACCGGGCGGGGCCGACCGCGCTGGATGGTGGCTGCGCCCAGGCCGCCCCAGGTGACCGCGATGGCACGGCTGCCGGGGATGACCGGCTTATCGGAAAGCCAGCCATCGAGCATCGCGAGGTTGCGGGGGCCCCAATGGCGGATCCGGGTCCACTTGGCCATCTCGCCGACAGTCACGAACGTAAGGATCGGCTGCCTGCCTACCAGCCGGGCAGCCAGCCTGGGCGGGAGTCTGTCGCGGAATGAGCGCGAGGCGACGTCAGTGTCGAGGACGACGGCCCCGCTGAGAGTTCAGGCAAGGTCGGCGTGACGGGACTCGGTCGCGAACGCGAGGAACTCGTCAAGCTCCTCATCGCTTTCGAATGCGTCGTTGCGCAGCTCGTCGATCGACGTGATCGGGTGGGCACCGGGGGTCTGCCGGATCAGCTCATCCAGCGGCACCAGATCGTCATGGCCAGGTAGCGGCACGTGCACCGCACCGGCCAGTTCACCAGATCCCGCAGTAACAGCCTCGCAGCGCTGAGAGCCGGGCCTTCGTTCCTTCCAGGCTCCGAGGAGGCAGTCGGCGATCCGCCCTGTTCTCCATGGCCTATGCCGCTGGCCCGGGAACAGCCTCTGCGGACGTCGCGGCCTTCCGGTGCCTACCATTACCGGCAAGCGCTGTGCGCCAGCGCAAGAGCGCCGGGGAGCAACCGGAACCAGGTCTTCGCCGGGGTGATCACCGGTGTGGTGATCTCATGTGGCGGCAGTGACTGGGCAGGCGAGCCGTGCTGAAGGAGGCGTTGGCGGTCGAGGTCGGGCGTCATGGCGCGTTCTCCGTGAACAGCATCGGGCTCAACGGAACACCGTTCCCGCTGAGCTTCAGCGTCCGCGAGGCCAGCGGCTCCTGGATGGTCGATGCGACTGCGGCCCAGGCCGGGGAACTGGCCGATGTGCTCATCGCGCGGCCAGCGACACGATCGTCGTGGTGGACCTGGGGACCAACAGTTTCGCCATAACGGCGGTTGCAGTAGCGCTCTACGTCACTCCCAACGCTCACGACCCAGTGTCTAAGTGTCCTCGCCGTGGCCTTGCGTGAGCCGCAACGAGAGAGGAACCACCTCTGGTCATTTGCGCCGCGGATGGGTCGCTACCTGCCTTGTCGTCCGCGGCGGGCGGGCGCATCCTGGATCTACCTAGCCGATGATGCCAAGGAGGTTGGCCGATGAGCCGGTCCATAGACCGTGCAGCGATTGATCGGGTGCTCAAGGACGCTGTGGACGCCGGTGCGGTACCGCACGTTGCCGCGATCGCCGCGGACGCCGATGGTGTGTTTTACGAGGCTGGCTTCGGGCCGCGCGTGGCTGGTCAAGACGGTGAGGTCACGGCCAGCACCGAGTTCGCCATCATGTCGATGACCAAGATGGTCGTCACCGTGGCCGCGCTGCAGCTGGTGGAACAGGGCAGCCTCGACCTTGACGCTCCGGTCGACACCTACCGTCCCGAGTTCGCCGAGGTCAAGGTGCTGGAGGGCTTCGACGGGGACACACCGCGGCTGCGCGCGCCGGCAAGCCGGGCCACTGTCCGGCACCTGGTCACCCACACCTCCGGTCTCGCCTACTGGTTCTGGAACGAGGACATCGCCAAGTATGAGAAGATCACCGGCCTGCCCAACGTCGTGCCCGGCCGGCTCGATGCGTTCAAGGCGCCGATGGTCGCCGACCCCGGCACCAGGTTCGTCTACGGCATCAACACCGACTGGCTCGGACGCGTGGTCGAGGCGGTCACCGGCAAGGGACTCGACGTTGTGGTCAAGGAAGGCGTCACCGGGCCGCTCGGCATGGACAACACGTCGTTCGTGCTGATAGCCGAGCAGACGGCCACCCGGGCCACCGTGCACGTCAAGGACGACAGCGGCAACTGGTTCGACGCTGGCGACATCGTCAACCGCACCGACCCAGACTGGTGGGCCGGCGGCCACGGCCTGTACTCAATGCCGCGCGACTACGCCAGGTTCGAGCAGGCCCTGCTGCGCGGCGGCGAGTTGAATGGCGCCCGGATTCTCACCGGCAAGATGGTCGACGAGGCGTTCCGCAACCAGATCGGCGAGCTCGACTTCCCGGCCGAAATCCCGGCCGCCGACCCGGCTTCCAGTGGCCCGCTCAACCTCGGCCCCGGCTACAAATGGGGCTACGGCCTCCTGCTCAACACCGCCGACCTGCCCGGTCGCCGCCGGGTCGGCACCGGCGCCTGGGCCGGGCTATTCAACACGCACTTCTGGATTGACCGCACCAGCGGAATCTGCGCCTCGATCTACAGCAACTCGCTGCCCTTCATCGCCCCGGAGGCGCTCCAGCTTTACCTGGACTACGAGACGGCGCTTTACGCAGCACTCTAGCCCGTTCCGCCGCGCGCATATGTAGCCGGGAACGACATGGAACCAGGCGAGTCCGTCATGCCTGGCCCGTGGCAGCTGCCTCCCGCCGGTGCGCGACGCCGGCCCTGGATCCTCGACGGGCCGCGTCGGGCTGAGGGGCTGTGCGACCCGTGCCGCCAGACCCGTCATGCATACGCCGCGAACGTGACTGCGGATCGGCCAGAGGACACTGGCCGGCACATCCGGCGGCTCACCGAACTACCCGGCGACTGGCCGCCACCACGGGCACTCGTCCCACACTGACGGCAACTCCCGAACGATCTTTCGGGCGCAGGATAGGCAATCATGCGGGCGACAAGATCGTCGCCCAGATCGGCGGGTCGGGCGCACCAGCTATGCTGGGGTTCCTCACGAAGCGTGATGGCACGGGCTGAGACTGCCCGAGCGGACGGCCGAGCTGGGTCAGGGCCTGCCGACTGCGGGCTGGCCCTTCGAGGACAGCTCTCACTGCGGAGGAGCCGCTTAGCGAGCGCCCGGCCAGCGGAGAAACTCTTGCTATGTTGGCTCCTTGCTCGAGAGTTGATCGATCAGCAGAATGGGGCCGTGTCTGCCCAGGAAATCGACCAGTACCTAGATGCTCTGGAGGAGCCGAAGCGCTCAACGCTGGCCCTGCTGCGCCAGACGATCCTTGATATCCTCCCCGAGGCCGAGCAGGGGATCTCATACGGCCTCCCGGCTTTCAAAGTGCGGGGAAGGACAATCGCTGGGTTCGCTGCGTTCAAGAACCATCTGAGCTATCTGCCGCATAGCGGCTCCGTCTTTCCCCAGCTCAAAGATGAGCTTAAGGGTTACTCAACCTCCTCAGGGGCCCTGCGCTTCGGTATCGACCAGCCACTACCGGTGCCACTGGTCGAGAAGCTGATCGCAGTGCGGCTCCAGCAAGCCTTTCACTCTTAAGGGACCGCACCCACCCCCGCTGCCGGAAGCCGCAAGCTCACCGGTCTGCCGCCCGTTACGGCGGCCGGACGGCGAACAGGGCCAGAGACTGGGCGCGGCACCAGCTGGTGAACTGGCGCAGGTCGAATGCGTACGCCTCACGGGTCAAGCCGCTGTACCCGGCTAGGAAGCCGGCCAGGGCGAGCCGCTCGGCATCGGTGAACACCGGCTGGACGGGGACGAGGGCAGCGGTTGTGACGGTAGCGGTCATCGGGCAAGACGTGGAGCTGGACCTGGCACGCGGCGAGACGCTCGTGCTCACCGGGGCCACGGGGTCGGGCAAGACCACGCTCCTGCAGCTGGTGCCCAGGCTCGCGGACGTGACCGGCGGGCGCATCCTGCTCGCCGGCACGGACATCAGGGACCTGCCGCTGCCCGTCCTGCGCGACGCGGTGGGCTGCGCGTTCGAGGAGGCCACGCTGTTCTCCGCGAGCGTGCGGGAGAACGTGACGTTCGGCGCGGCGGACGCGTCCGCCGACGAGATCGAGGCCGCGCTGACCGCGGCGCAAGCCAGGTTCGCTTACGACCTGCCGTGGGGCCTGGACACCAGGATCGGCGAGCAGGGGATGGCACTGTCGGGCGGCCAGCGGCAGCGGGTCGCGCTGGCCCGCGCGATCCTCGGCAGGCCTGAGGTGCTGATCCTGGACGACCCGCTGTCCGCGCTCGACGTGCACACGGAGGAGCGGGTGACCCACGCGCTGGGCAAGATCCTGGCAGGCACCACGGCGCTGGTGGTGGCGCACCGGCCGTCCACGGTCGCGCTCGCCGACCGGGTGGCGCTGCTCGACGGCGGGGTGATCGCCGCCATCGGAAGCCACCGAGAGCTGATGGCGACCCAGCCGGCCTATGCGGCCCTGATGACGATGGAGGAGGTACACCAGTGACCGCCGAGGCGGCGAGTCAGTGGCGCGGCATCGCCACCGAGCAGGCCGATGATGTCTCGGCCCCGGTGGCGGCGCTGCTGCGCAGGCGGAGCCGGCGGCTCCTGGCCGACCTGCTGCGGCCCTACCGCCGGGGCGTCTCCTGGACCGCCGCGGCGATCGTGGTCGCGTCGCTGGCCGCGCTGGCCGGCCCGTGGCTGGTGGGCATCGCGATCGACAACGGCGTCCCGCCGGTGGTGCGCGCGGGGAACCCGGTTCCGCTGCTGCGGATCGCGGCGCTGTTCACCGGGACCGTGATCGTGCAGGCGGTCGCCACCCGGATGTTCGTCACGATGACCGGCCGCGTCGGGCAGTCGGTGGTGCTCGAGCTGCGCCGCCGGCTGTTCAGGCACTTGCTGCGGCTGCCGGTGGCCTTCCACGAAAGCCGCCCAGGCGGCCTGGTCGGCGTCGTTGAGGGCGACCAGGTGCTGGTCGTGGACGGCGAGGTGCCGTTCTCGTTCGGGTGCCTGGTTCACCACGTCCAGCCAGGCCTGTCCCCCAGGCAGCGCGGTCACGTCGCCGCCG
>DASQVO010000009.1:0-11051 GCA_035640715.1 Streptosporangiaceae bacterium | reverse complement strand
GCGGTCCTACTTCCCGATGCAGGAAGAAAAGGACCACCGGGTCTACGGCGCCCAGGACGGCGCGATCCGCGGCAACATGTTCCGGCAGGTACAGGAGCGCTGGCTGGAATGGCAGAAGCTGTTCCTGTCGATCATCCCGCTACCAGAGATCTCGGCGGCGCGGGCGATGCCCCTGCTGTTCCGCACGGTCCCGAACCCGGAGTTGCACAACGGCCAGGCGATCCAGATGATCGACGAGGTCAGGCACTCGACGATCCAGCAGAACCTCAAGCGCCTGTACATGAACAACTACATCGACCCGGCCGGATTCAACAGCAGCCTGCGCAACTTCCAGAATGACTACTGCGGCACGATCGGCCGCCAGTTCGCCGAGGGCTTCATCACCGGTGACGCGATCACCGCGGCGAGCATCTACCTGACGATCGTGGCCGAGACGGCGTTCACCAACACGCTGTTCGTGGCCATGCCGGCCGAGGCCGCCGCGAACGGCGACTACCTGCTGCCGACGGTGTTCCACTCGGTGCAGTCGGACGAGTCGCGGCACATCAGCAACGGCTACGCCACCCTGCTGATGGCCCTGTCGGACGAGAGCAACCACCAGCTTCTCGAGCGAGACCTGCGCTACGCGTGGTGGAACAACCACGCGGTGGTCGACGCCGCCATCGGCACGTTCATCGAGTACGGCACCAAGGACCGCCGTAAGGACCGCGAGTCCTACGCGGAGATGTGGCGCCGCTGGATCTACGACGACTACTACCGCAGCTACCTCGTGCCGCTAGAGAAGTACGGCCTGGTCATCCCGCACGACCTCATCGAAGAGGCATGGAACCGCATCTGGAACAAGGGCTACGTGCACGAGGTCGCGCAGTTCTTCGCCACCGGGTGGCTCGCCAACTACTGGCGGATCGACCCGATGACCGACGAAGACTTCGAGTGGTTCGAGTACAAGTACCCGGGCTGGTACGACAAGTACGGCAAGTGGTGGGAGAACTACAACCGCCTGTCGGTCCCGAACGGGCACCATCCGATCGTGGCCGAGGATGTCGACTACCAGTATCCGCACCGCTGCTGGACCTGCATGGTGCCGTGCCTGATCCGTGAGGACATGGTCATGGACCAGGTCGACGGGCAGTGGCGCACGTACTGCTCGCAAGCCTGTCACTGGACGGACGCCACCGCGTTCCGCCCGACCTACCAGGGCCGCCAGACGCCGAACATGGGCCAGCTCATCGGCCACCGCGAGTGGGAGACCCTCTACCACGGCTGGAACTGGGCCGACGTGGTGAGCGACATGGGCCACGTCCGCGACGACGGCACAACCATGGTGGCGCAGCCGCATCTGCACCTGGGCGAGGCGAAGAAGATGTGGACCCTGGACCACCTGCGCCGCATGCCGCCGTTCCAGAGCCCGAACGTGCTGCTCAACGAGATGTCCGATGAGGAGCGCGCCGCGTTCCACGCCAACTACATCCGCGGCGGCCCGGCGGGCCGGCCGGCCCCGACGGACGGCTGAGCCAGAGCAGGCCCGGCAGGCAGAGGGCCGGAGGTGAGGTTCCGGCCCTCCTGCCGCCACGCCACGCAGTGCCAATCGTGAGGTGACCATGGGCGACAAGCATGTCGTTCGCTTCGAGCCGGTCGGCATCGAGATCGAGATCGATGAGGACCAGACGGTCCTCCGCGGCGCGGCCGAGCAGGGAATCATGCTCATGCACGGCTGCAAGGAGGGCCAGTGCGCCTCCTGCAAGTCGTTCATCCTGGACGGCGACGACATCGAGCATGACCGGTACTCGACCTTCGCGCTGCCGGACTACGAGAAGGAGGAAGGCTACACGCTGCTGTGCCGGGCGCATGTGTACGAGGACGTCACGATTGAGCTGCTCAACTACGACGAGGACATGATCCGCTCCGGCCTGCCGATCACCCACGGCGTGGCGGAGGTCACCTCGAAGGATCCGGTGACGCACGACATGCGGCACCTCGTCCTGAAGCTGATCGAGCCGTCTGAGATCAAGTTCTTCCCCGGTCAGTACATGGACATCGCGATCCCCGGCACCGACGAGGTCCGGTCGTTCTCGATGGCCAACACGACCAGCCGGGAGGACGGGCGGCTCGAGTTCGTCATCAAGGTCTATCCGGACGGGCGGTTCTCCCAGTTCCTCGACACCCAGCTCGAGGTCGGCGACCGGCTGGAGCTGACCGGGCCGTTCGGCGTGTTCACCCTGCGGGAGGGGGACAACGACCTGGTCTTTGTCGGCGGCGGGGCGGGAATGGCACCGATCCTGTCCCTGCTCAGGTCGATGGCCGAGCGCGACATCACGCGCAAGGCCACGTTCTTCTACGGCGCGCGCGGCCGCCGGGATCTGTGCTTCGAGTCCGAGCTGCATGAGCTGGCCGAGAAGCTTCCCGGTTTCCGATACATCCCGGCCCTGTCCGAGCCGTCCGGCGACGACGCGTGGGACGGCGAGACCGGCCTGATCACGGATGTGGTCAAGCGGCATGCCGAGGACCTGACCGGAGCGCATGCCTACGTGTGCGGGCCCCCGCCGATGGTGGAGGCCGCGGTGCCGCTGCTGGGGTCACTCGGCGTGGAGGAGAAGCGGATCTACTTCGACAAGTTCACCACGACCGGCGAACCCGGCCAGTGACGCAGGTAATCCGGAGCCCGAGCCGCGGCGGGTCACGGCGGCTCATCCGGCAGCGATATGAGCTGGACTGAGGAAAGAAGGACTCATGACTACCACGGAAGAGCGCAGCGTTCCGAAGCCGGTCTTCACCGATGCCGAGGCCGGCGCGAAGGAATTCCCGGACTCGGGCAACCGCCGGTACAACTACTTCAAGCCGGCCAAGCGCAAGCAGTCCCACTACGAGGACGTGACCGTCGAGGTCCAGCCGGACCCCCGGCACTACCTGTCGCAGGGCTGGCTGTACGGGTTCGCCGACGGCCGCGGCGGTTACCCGCTGGACTGGACCGCGCTGAAGGCCTGGGGCTCGGACCGGCCCGAGCCCGAGCGGTTCCCCGGCTCCGGCGGCAAGGGCTACGACTGGCCCGCGCACGGCTGGCACGAGTTCCGCGACCCGAACGAGGAGTGGGAGCTCACCCTCTACCGCTACAACTCCAACGTCGTCCGCCAGGTCAACCAGAACGTGGAGAACGCCCGGCAGACCAAGGCGTTCGAGCAGTGGAACCGGAACTGGGTGCGGTTCGTGGAGCGCAACGTCGGCGCGTGGATGCACGTCGACCACGGGCTCGGCCTGTACGTGTACGCGAACGCCCAGCGGCGGGCCCCGACCAACATGCACAACAATGCGATCTCCGTGAACAGCATGCACCGGATCCGGGCCGCCCAGGACCTGGCGCTGTACAACCTGACGCTGAGCGAGGAGATCCCGGACTTCGACGGGGCCGCGCACATCGAGACGTGGAACTCCGACCCCGCCTGGCAGGGGGTACGGGAGGTCGCCGAGCAGCTCACCGGCATCTGGGACTGGGGCGAGGCCATCTTCGCCGGCAACGTGGTCTTCGAGCCGCTGGTCGGCGAGCTGTTCCGCAGCCAGCTCGTGCAGCACGCCGCGCCGCGCAACGGCGACTTCGTGACGCCGACGATCGTCGGCGCGGCCGAGTACGACTTCGCCGAGCGAGACCTGCGCTACACCCGGGCCATGTTCGAGCTGCTGGTCAATGACCGCGAGTTCGCCGACCACAACACGTCGGTCCTGCAGGGCTGGCTCGGCACCTGGGTACCGCGCGCCATCAACGCGGCCCGGACGATGCAGCCGCTGTGGTCGCAGCCGGACGCCAAGCCGCCACGCTTCGAGGACGGGCTGGACGCCGTCAAGAACCGTTTCGCCGCACTCGTGACCGAACTGCACCTGGACGTACCGAAGGAGCTGGGACAGTGACCACGTTCAAAACCGCGGAAAGCCCGTACAAGTCCGATAACACCGCCTCCAACCGGTGCGGTTTCACGCTCATGAACAACCAGGTCGGGGCGGTCGTCGCGCAGGTGATGGCGACCAAGCCGAACGTGACCGTCACCTACCTGCCCTCGATGATCAGAGTTGACGCGGTGGGCCGCATGGACGTGGACTATGAGGAGATCTCCGAGGCGCTCGGCGAAGAGCCCGGCTACTTCGACGCGGCGGAGTTCGAGGAGAACATGTCAACACACTACGGCCGCATGATCCACCTGGACGACAAGACGATCATGTTCGCCAACCCTGAGGACGCGGCCGAGTACCTGGGATTCGATCTCACCGCGCACAGCTAGCGGCGTGCGGCGGAGGCACTCGGTCCAGCCTGGCGATTTACCCCGGGGATTCATCCGTTCGAGGAGGCACGGTGTACGAGAAGAACGGCGAGAAGTACTTCGTGGTCGACAGCCACATTCACTACTGGAATGCCGCTCCGGACAATTGGGTGCCGGGAGCGGAGCAGTACGCCAAGGGCTGGATCGAGTGCTTCCACGCTTACCAGTCGCTCGGCCCGAAGGAGACGCACTGGCCGATCGGGCATTTCCAGAAGTACTCCGAGGACGACCTGATGAAGGACGTCTTCGAGGACGGGTACGTGGATGTGGCGGTCTTCCAGCCCACGTACCTGAAGGAGTGGTACAAGGAGGGCTTCAACACCACCGAGCGCAACGCGCTGATGGGGGAGAAGCACCCCGGCAAGTTCATCTACAACACCCGCTTCGACCCGCGCGACGGTGACGAGGGCCTGAAAACGCTGCGGCAGAACGTCGAGCGTTTCGGGTCCAAGGGCATCAAGCTCTACACCGCCGAGTGGAACAGCGGATCCCGGGGCTGGAAGCTCAGCGACCCGGCGGCCTACCGCTACCTGGAGGCCGCGCAGGAAATGGGCATCAAGAACATCCACGTGCACAAGGGCCCGACGATCTGGCCGCTGGACAAGGACGCCTTCGACGTCTCCGACGTTGACCACGCGGCGACCGACTTCCCGGACCTGAACTTCATCGTCGAGCACGTGGGCCTGCCCCGGATCGAGGACTTCTGCTTCATGGCGACGCAGGAGCCCAACGTCTACGCCGGCCTGTCGGTCGTCATCGGCGGCCTCATGCACGCGCGGCCGAAGTTCTTCGCCAAGGTCATGGGCGAGCTGCTGTTCTGGGTCGGTGAGGACAAGATGACCTTCGGCAGCGACTACGCCATCTGGGAGCCCAAGTGGCAGATCGAGGGGTTCGTCGACTGGGACTACCCGGGGGAGGAGTTCTCCGACTATCCCAGGCTGACCACGGCGGGGAAGAAGAAGATCCTCGGCCTGAACGCGGCGAAGCTCTACGGCATCGAGGTGCCGAAGGAATGCCAGCTCCCGGCCGAGGCCGGCACGCCGGCCGCGCAGGAGGACGCACAGCTGGTCGGGGGAGCATGACTGCGCCGCTGACCGCCGCGTCGCGCGGATCCGTGCCGGGGGAACCGTCCCCCGGCACGGACCGCCTGCTGGAGGCACTGGCCACGGTGCGCGACCCGGAGCTGGACGAACCCATCACCGCCCTGGGCTTCGTGTCGTCCTGCGAGGTCTCCGCGGACGGCGACGCGCAGGTCCGGCTGCGCCTGCCCACGTACTTCTGCGCGCCCAACTTCGCGTTCCTGATGGTGGCCGACGCCTACGACACAGTCGCCGCGATGCCGGGCGTGCGCAGCACGGAAGTGGTGCTGGAGGACCACTTTGCCTCGGATGCCATCAACGGGGGGGTGGCCGCCCACGCGGGCTTCGCGCGCTCGTTCGACGGGGAGGCGGTCGGCGAGCTGCACGAGTTGCGCGCCGACTTCCTGCGGAAGGCGGTCATGGCCGGCACCGACCAGGTGTGCCGGCCGCTGATCGCCGGCGGCAGGACGCCGGCGGAGCTGACCGGCCTGGCTCTGGGCGACGTGCCGCCGTCGCCCGCGCTGACCCGGCTGCGGCAGCGCCGGGCGGAGCTCGGCCTCACCGCCGGCGACGACGCGCCGCTGCTGATCGACCCCCGCACCGGGGCCAGGGTCAGCGAGGACGACATGCCGCTGCACCTGCGCCGGGCGCGCACGACCCGGATCAGCCTCGAGGCGAACGGCAGTATCTGCCGTGGCATGCTCCAGCACCGATACGACACGCCTGGACAAGGCGAGCGAGGCGAGGAGGACCAGTGAAGGCCGTCCGCTTGCATAAGTTTCACTCCCAGCCGGTGATCGACGACGTCCCCGAGCCGAAGATCAGCGGGCCGCTCGACGTCATCGTGAAGATCGGCGGCGCCGGGGTGTGCCGCACCGACCTGCACATCATCGAGGGCCAGTGGGACGCGGCGATGGGCACGCCGCTGCCCTACATCCTTGGTCACGAGAACGCCGGCTGGGTACACGAGGTCGGCTCGGCGGTCACCAACGTGGCCGTCGGCGACACCGTCATCCTGCACCCGACGCCGACCTGCGGGCTGTGCCGCGCCTGCCGGGCCGGCGATGACATGCACTGCGCGGGCAGCTCGTTCCCCGGCCTGTCCACCGACGGCGGCATGGCCGAGTACCTGCTGACCTCGGCCCGGGCCTGCGTGAAGCTGGAGCCGGAGACCAGGCCGCAGGACGTCGCCGCGCTGGCCGACGCGGGCATCACCGCCTACCACGCCGTCCGCAAGGCCATCCCGCTGCTGTACCCCGGCACCACCTGCGTGGTCATCGGCGCGGGCGGCCTGGGCCACATCGGCATCCAGTGCCTGGCCGCGCTGACCGCCACCCGGATCATCGTCGTGGACCGCAACCCGGACGCCCTCAAGCTGGCCGAGCAGCTCGGCGCGCGGCACACTGTGGTGGCCGACGGCCGCCAGGTGGAGGCGGTCAAGGACCTGACCGGCGGGGCCGGTGCCGAGGTCGTGCTCGATTTCGTGGCCGAGCAGGGCGCCGAGATGGACGGCTGGAACATGACCGCGCCGGCTGGCTCGTACTTCGTCATCGGCTACGGCGGGACCGTGCACATCCCGACCCTGGACATCATCTCGACCGAACGAAACGTCATCGGCAACATCGTCGGTACCTGGGGCGAGCTGGCCGAGCTGATGGCCCTGGCCCAGGCCGGCAAGGTCACCCTGCACACCCGCACTTACCCGCTGGACGCCGCGGTCGATGCGCTCGGCGATCTCGACGCCGGGCGGGTCCGCGGCCGCGCGATTCTCGTGCCCCGTTAGCCCCCGGGGGGGCCGACCCCCCGGTGACCCCCCGCATGGGGGGCTCCCGCCCCCATACCCCCCGGGGGGACGCTCCGCGTCCCCGTCCAGAGCACAGGTAGAAGAAGGAGCGCTCGTGGCTAAGGAACTGCGTTTCAGTGAGGAAGCCCGGAGCCTGCTGCTGGCCGGCGTCGACCAGCTCGCCGAAGCCGTGAAGTCGACACTCGGTCCCAAGGGCCGCAATGTCATCCTGGAAAAGATCACCGGGTCACCGGTCGTCACCAACGACGGCGTGACGATCGCGCGGGAGATCCATCTCAAGAACCAGTTCGAGAACATGGGCGCGCAGCTGGTCAAGGAAGCGGCGATCAAGACGAACGACATCGTCGGCGACGGCACCACCACCGCCACGGTGATCGCCCAGGCCATCGTCCGGGAGGGCATGAAGGCCATCGGCAAGGGCGCCAACCCGGTGCTGGTCAAGAGGGGCATCGACCTGGCCGTCGGCCGTCTGGTCGAGTACCTGCGCGGCGTCGCGCACCCGGTGCGGACCGAGGCCGACTACGCGCGGGTCGCGGCCATCTCGGCCAACGACGACGACATGGTCGGGGGGGTGATCGCCGAGGCGCTCTACACCGTCGGCGACGGCGGCATCGTCACGGTGGAGGAGTCGCCGGTGCCGGGGATGAGCGTCACGTTCGTCGAGGGCTTCGAGTTCGACAACGGGTACCTCTCGCCGTACATGGTGACCAACCCGGCCGCCCTGGAGGCGGTCGTCGAGGACCCGTACATCCTGCTGTGCAGCGAGAAGATCACCAAGGTCCAGCAGCTCATGCCGCTGCTGGACAAGATCATGAGGGCGCCGCGCCCGCTGGTCATCATCGCGGAGAACGTCGAGGGCACGGCGCTGAGCATGCTCGTGCACAACCACGTCAACCGGATCTTCCAGTGCGTCGCGATCCGGGCACCCGGGTTCGGCGACCGGCGGCTGCACAAGCTGGAGGACATCGCCGCGCTCACCGGCGGCGCGGTCTACAGCCGCCACTCCGGGTTCACCCTGGAGACGATGACGGTCGAGCAGCTCGGCCGGGCGGCTCAGGTCCGGGTGACCGCGGACCGGACCACGATCATCGGCGGCGGCGGCTCCTCCGACGCGGTCCAGTTCCGGCTGGCCCAGATGCGGTCGGAGCTGGAGCGGGCGACGTTCGGGGTGGACGAGGACGTCCTGTCCGAGCGGATCGGCGCGCTGTCCGGCAAGGTCGCCGTGATCAGCGTCGGCGCCCCGACCAGCGCGGAGCTGAAGGAACTCCAGCACCGCGTGGAGGACGCCCTGTCGGCGACGCGGGCCGCGATGGCCGAGGGCATCGTGGCCGGCGGCGGCGCCGCGCTGCTGCACGCCGAGGGGGTGCTCGACGAGCTGGAGGTCACCGGCGACTACGCCATCGGCGTGGACATCGTCCGCCACGCGCTGCCCGAGCCCGCCTACCTGATCGCCGCCAACGCAGGGTACTCCGGGACCGAGATCGTGGACCAGACCCGGCCCATGGGCCCGGACGAGGGCTTCGACGCCCTGGAGGGCCGGTTCGGCAACATGGTCGAGATGGGCATCATCGACCCGCTCCGGGTGGCCCGCTCGGCCCTGCAGAACGGCGCCTCGGTGGCTGGGCTGCTGCTCACCACCAACACCCTGGTCGCGGAGGAGCAGACCCCCTGGGGCGGCAGCCCGGCGCTGATGACCGAGTTCGGCTCCCTCGACGAGGGGCTGAAGCAGCCGTCGCCGGACCCGAGCACTCCGCAGTCGCTGGGGCTCGGCCCGTCGGTCGGCTGAATTGGTACCGCTGACCACCGATTCCGCGTTCCCGGCCGCCGAGCTCGGTGTTGCCACCCGAAGTGGGTTCCGGCTGCTGCGCTCGCGCGGCCGGATACGCGGGGTCGTGGCGCTGCTCGGCCCCGCGTTCGTCGCGGCCGTCGCCTATGTCGACCCCGGCAACTTCGCGACAAACTTCACCGCGGGCTCGCAGTTCGGCTATGGCCTGGCCTGGGTCGTCGCCGTGGCGAACCTGATGGCGATGATGGTCCAGTACCTGTCGGCCAAGGTCGGCGTCGCCACCGGCCGTGACCTGCCGGAGCTGTGCCGCGAGTATCTTCCGCGCGCCGTCTCCCGCGGCCTGTGGGCGCAGGCCGAGATCATCGCCATCGCGACCGACCTGGCCGAGTTCGTCGGCGCCGCGATCGGGCTGAACATGCTCTTCCATGTCCAGCCGCTGGTGGCAGGGCTGATGACCGCGGCCGTCGCGTTCGCCATCCTGGCCCTGGAACAGCGGGGTTACCGGCGCTTCGAGCTGGCGATCACCGCCTTGCTCGGCATCGTGTCCCTCGGCTTCGCCTACGATCTCGTCGCGGTACATGCGTCGCCGGCCAGCATGGCGGCCGGGTTCGTGCCCCGCCTGGCCCCGAGCGGCATACTGCTGGCCTCGGGCATTATCGGGGCGACCGTGATGCCGCACGTCGTATACCTGCATTCGGCGCTGACGAAGTCCCGCGTGTCGTGCAGCAATGATGCCGAGCGCCGCGAGCTGCTGGGTTTCCAGCGGCTGGACGTGCTGGTCGCGCTCGGCGCCGCCGGGCTGATCAACCTCGCGATGCTCTTCGTCGCGGCCGCGTTGTTCAACCGCACCGGCGCCCAGCCGGTGAATTCGATCGCGGCGGCGCATGCCGGGCTCGGCCATCTGGTCGGCGGCGGCGCCGCGCTCGCGTTCGCCGTCGCGCTGCTCGCCTCCGGGCTGTCCTCCTCAAGCGTCGGGACCTACGCCGGCCAGGTCGTCATGCAGGGCTTCATCCGCCGCCGGATTCCGCTGTTCATCCGGCGCGCGCTCACCATGCTGCCCGCGCTGGCCGTCCTGGCACTCGGCCTCCCCGCCACGGCCAGCCTGGTGATCTCGCAGGTGGTGCTGTCCTTCGGGATACCGTTCGCGCTGGTGCCGCTGCTGCTGCTCACCCGGCGCGCGGACATCATGGGCGCGCTGGTCAACCGCCGCATCACCACCGCGGTGACCGGCGGCATCGCGTTGATGATCATCGCCCTGAATCTGTATCTGGTCTACGTCATGTTCGCAGGATGAGCGCCCGGCTTGGCTTAATGCCGGCGAGCTTAACCGCAGTCAGGGCGATATGAGACATTGTGCGCATGCCTGATCTCGCATTTCCCGCTGACGGTGGCGTCGCCAAGGGTTACCTGTCCATGCCCGGCCACGCCGGGATCGGTGCGCCGGCTGGCCGGTGGCCCGGCGTCGTGGTCATTCACGAACTGTTCGGCCTGACCGATGACATCAGGCGGCACGCGGACCGGCTCGCCGCCGCCGGGTACGTCGCGTTCGCGCCCGACCTCTACGCCGGCAAGTCATGGATGCGCTGCGTGCGTGGCGCGATCCAGCAGCTCAGGTCGGGATCTGGGCCGGCCTTCACCGCTATCGAGGCGGCCCGGGCGTGGCTCGCGTCGCGACCGGACTGCTCGGGGAAGACGGGCGTGATCGGCTTCTGCATGGGCGGTGGCTTCGCACTGCTCTGCGCGCCGCGGGACGGTTTCGCTGCCGCATCGGTGAACTACGGTGACGTGCCCGCTGACGCCGAGGCCGCTCTGGAGGGTGCCTGCCCGGTGGTGGGCAGCTTCGGCGCGCGGGACCCGATGGGGGTCAAGCCGCCCGAGCGGCTGGAGAAGGCACTGACCGCACTCGGGGTGCCGCACGACGTCAAGGTGTACCCAGGCGCCGGGCACCGCTTCATGAGCGAGACGAGCGGTGCCCTCGCGCCGCTGGCCAGCTTCGCCAGGATGGGCTACCGGGAGGACGCCGCGGAGGATTCCTGGCGGCGCATCCTGGCCTTCTTCGGTGACCATCTGCGCGG
>DASQVO010000008.1:0-17361 GCA_035640715.1 Streptosporangiaceae bacterium | reverse complement strand
CATCGGGCTTAGCTGCCACTGAGAGCAGCAACGCCGACACCAGAGACTGACGGCAACAGTGACGGCAACGCAGCCAGACGGGAACCGACGACCGCATTTTCCGCCGGACACCTTGGCCCGGGAAGCAGCGTGATCACCTTGGCCATGATCGAACTGATAAGGATGGGGTCACCGGGTCCAACATGGCAGCCGTCCGGGCGGACGACTTCCTGTGGCGGGCGAACGGGCGCGGACTGGCGGCTGGCGATCAGGCCAGCTCCCGGACCTATCCGGACGAGGCTGAACGCCAGACGGACATCTACGGATCAGACGGACATCTACGGATCAGCCCTTGGTACCGCTGGCGCGGCGCCGTACCGGCGTGAAAAATGGCGGCGGTACCGTCCGTGACGTCGTTACCTTCTTGGTGCGGTTGAGGCCGCGGATCAGTCTGGCGCCGGGAGCCGGTTTCCTGAGGGGCTGTTCATTGTCGCTTCGAGCACGCGGGTTAGATTCCTCCGCTCGCCCCCGGTTCCCCGGGCGGTACCACCTCGCACGCTGGCAGTTCACGGCAAGGAAGAGGTGAGGGACGCGTGGAAGAGGTGACGGACGAGCCGCTGTACCGGGACCGGGTGTGCGGCATCGACATCGGCAAGGCCCAGATGGTGGCGACGGTCCGGGTGCCGTCGGATGCGAACCCGGCGCGGCGGGCGAGTGAGACCCGCAGCTTCGGGACCACGAAGAAGGAGGTATTGGCGCTGGCGGACTGGCTGCGCTGCTGGCAGGTACCCGCGGTGGTGATGGAGGCGACCGGCGATTACTGGAAGGGCCCGTTTTACCGGCTGGAGGCCGAGGGGTCCGAGTGTGTGCTGGCGGATGCCAGGCAGGTCAAGAACCTGCCCGGGCGGCCGAAGCGGGACCCGTCCGATTCGCGGTGGCTGGCAGCGTGCTTCGAGCGCGGCGCGGTCACCGCCTGCTTCGTGGCTACCCCGGAGTTCCGCCTGATCCGGCTGCACACCCGGTACCGGCGGGACCTGACCGCCGAGCGGACCCGGGAGAAGCAGCGCGCGGAGAAGCTGCTGGAATCAGCGGCGATCAAGCTGTCGTCCGTGATCTCCCGCCTGCACCTGGTGACCGGCCGGGACATCATGGACCACCTGATCGCCGGGAGCGCAACCCCAAGGTGCTGGCCCAGCTGGCCCGCACCGCGGCCCGCCGCAAGATCACCGAGCTGGAAGAGGCGCTGGAAGGCGCGGAGTTCTTCACCGCCGAGCACGCCGCGCTGCTGGCCACCATGCTGGCCCGCATCGACCGGCTCACCGCCAGCATCAACGAGCTCACCACGGTGATCGAACGGCTGCTGGCACCGTATGAGGAACAGCTGCAGCAAGCCGAGTCGATGCCCGGCTGGGGCCGCCGCGCCGCCCAGGACGCCCTGGCCGAGACCGGCGCGGACATGAGCAGGTTCCCTACCGGCGCGCACCTGGCCTCCTGGGCCGGCCGCACCCCGGTGGACCACCAGTCCGGCACCCGCAATGGCCGGGCCAGGGCCAAGAAAGGCAACCGGTACCTGGCCGGCATCACCGGCGAGACCGCCGTGGCGGCCGGCCGGACCCAGACCCGGGAAGGCGCCCGCTACCGGCGGCTTTCCCGCCGCCGCGGCATAGCCAAAGCCCAGGTCGCCGTCGGGAACACCCAGCTGAAGGTCTACCACAAGCTGCTGTCCAGTCCCGGCATGCGCTATGCCGACCTCGGCCCGGACTACTACGAGCGCCAGGCCAGCGTCCGCCGGCAGATCGCCCATCACGTCGGCAAGCTCGGCGCTCTCGGCTTTGAGGTCACCCTCTGCCGCATTCCCGACCCCGAACCAGACCCAGCAGGCCAGACACAGGTCGCCTGACCCATACCGCGCTCACCGGCCCTGACCGGCTCCCGATGGCCAGGGTCCGCTGCCGCGCGCCCTGCTGATCTCCATTTTTCGGGTTAGAAGGTCTCGCCGAGGCCCGGATGGTTCGACCATGATCCGGAAGATACCCGGAACGATCTTGGATACGATGCAGCCCAAGGAAGCGACACATGCACGTCAGCGGCACAAATTCGCTCAGCGGCAGGCCCAGCCTCCGGAGCCGTGAACGTGTCCGTCGCGTGCCCGATCGGCCTGTCAACGCCGGGAACTTACGGTCACTCGCGGACAGCCCGATACACCGCTCACCTGCGAACAGGCAGGCTGACCCGCTGCGCAAACCGACCTTCTAAGCAATGGATCAGGTTCTACTTGGGTTCGCATTGGACCGTCACTATCTGCGTGGCTGACGGCCCATGAACGCCGCGAACCGCTCCCAGTCGGTGGCATCGGATGGCGCTTCGACCTCGGCACCAAAGGGATTCCCTGGGCCCATGAGATTGCGGTATTCGGGTTTGAGCATCGCTCGCGCGGCTTGGAGAGCACCCGGCGCCAGTTTCGGGTCGAGCCGGTCGAACTGGCCGGTGGCGGCCGCCAGGTCCCAAGCGTGAGCCGCCAACTCGGCCACGTACATGTCTACAAGGGTCGCCCCTGTGTAGGTCTCTCCCCAGGGCATGGTCACGGTGGCGGCCAGGCGGGCGTCGTCGGACCATGCCGCCTCGGCTTGCTTAGCGGCGCTGTGGAGTTGATCAGGGGCATCGGCCAGGTCGACGTGGGGGAACTCCTCGCCCGTCGGGTTCTCGCCGCGGCCGAGGGCGACCGTTCGCCAACCCGCCCCGACAAGGTGGTCGATTAGCGCGGCCACGTCGTAGTCCGGACAGGTTGTCAGGTCCCCGAGCTGGCCTGGGCTCACGCCGGCGACGATGGTGGCGGCATGGGCGAAGCTGCGCGCCAAGTCAGCGCGGCGGTCTATGTCGGGCACGTGGTCCTCCTCGGCATCGTTTGTCCTCGTCGCCGCAGCGGCATGGGCCTTTACAGCTCGGAGCGGACTGGACGTGTTCATTACCACGGCGACGTCTACACGGTAGAGATGAGCACCGACATTTCTCCGTCCCTCCGTCGTGATGGCCCTCGGGGAGCCAACTTGGGAGCCAACGGAGCGAACGGCGCCGCGACGCTCCGGACGAGCGCGGACTGGCAGTCAAGGCCAGGCCGACACCACGAACGCATCCGAACGATGTCGCAGAGATTATGGGTACCTACGGATCAAAAGGTCATGAGGCGTGCCTGTGGCGTGCCCGATCGGACGGTGATCAGCGGTGAATCACGGTCACTCACGGACACACCACATCGGCGCTAACCTGCGACGACCCTGGTCAGACGCCCGCGTCTACGATCTTTGCAAGCAGGGGGTCAGGCCCTATCGGGGGAAACGGCTTCAAGGGTGATTCATCACCAACAAGCCAGACATGGCCGAACGGGTCGCGGAACCCACCCTGCCGGTGGACGCCCCACGGAGCCTCATGATCACTGATCTCAGCCGAGCCGTCAGCACCAGCTGCCACGGCTCTTGCAACAAACGCGTCGGGGTCATCGGTGAACACTTCGACCCGAACTGTCGTCCGGCCAATCGCGCTCGGGCTGTCGAATCCGGCGCTCGTCGGCTCATGCAGGAAGAACGGCGCTCCCGCTACCTCCAGGCCCACCACCCCGCCAAGGCTCCAGAGCTCTGTGGCGCCCAGAGCCTGCTGATACCAGTCGCTCGCGGCCGGTGCGTCCTGGACCGCCAACATCGCAGAGATGCGCACTGTCATAGACAGCATCCTGCCAGGGGCTGATAACAGCAGCGGTGTTAGCAACATCGCTGCTGCCAACACTGCCGACAGCCGCTGACACTGGCCAGGGCGATCTCCAGTTCGCATCAGTCCCAGAGGATGGCTGCCCCAGGTCCCCGGTCCCAAATACACGGAGAACTTTGGGTGAGTAGTGACCAGTCCGTGTGAAGCCGCGACTGTCAGTTTCCATCGTGGTCCCAGTCATCGCGGAACGCTTCCTCGATGTGGCGCCGGTTGATCTCATCCCGCCCGGCGATGCACTTGGCGTAGGCCCTCAGCAGCACGTCCACACTGTGCCCTTGCGGGTGCCGAAAACCTGGGCCACCTGCGCAGATGCTCTATAGATCGTGGTCGGCTCGGTCTCGCGTTCGGGTGCCGGGCGGGCAGGTCTTGGTCAGTCCGGAGGTGGGATGATCTTCGGCTTGTGGGCTTGAAGCTGGTCTTCCTGATCGTGTCCCGTGCCGTGTCGGTGCTGGGCTTGTCGCGCCGGGAGCCGTGGTGGAAGGACGCGGAGATCTTGATGCTGCGCTATCAGCTGGCTGTCGCCCAGCGTGAGCGGCCTCGTGTTCATTCGCGTCTGGCGTGGCCGGACCGGGCGTGGCTGGCGCTGATCGCAGGGACGCTGCCGGTCGGCCGCCTCGCGGCGATGCGGCTGATCGTCACTCCCGGCACGATCTTGCGGTGGCATCGCGAGATCATCCGCCGCCGGTGGGCGTGCGTGTCGTGCCGTGGCCGCTCCGGCCGCCCGCTGGCGCGCCGCAACGTGCGGTCTGTGGTGCTGCGGCTGGCCCGGGAGAACGAGTCCTGGGGCTACCGGCGGATCCACGGCGAGCTTGCCGGGCTTGGCATCAAGGTCGCGCCGTCGACGGTATGGCAGATCCTCAAGAACGCCGGGATCAACCCGGCGCCGCGCCGGGACGGCCCGGGCTGGGCGGAGTTCCTGCGGTCCCAGGCGCAGGGAATCCTGGCGCTGGACTTCTTCACCGCCGACCTGCTCAACGGCGCCAAGATCTATGTCCTGGCTGCCCTCGAGCACGGTACTCGCCGCGTCCGGATCCTCGGCACCACCGGGCACCCCGTCCAAGCCTGGGTCCTCCAGCAGGCCCGGAACCTGCTCATGGACCTAGAGGATGCGGGGACGCGGGTGAAGTTCGTGCTGCATGACCGGGACGCCAGCTTCACCGCCGCGTTCGACTCGGTGTTCCAAGCCGCTGGCGTTAGGGTGATCCGCTCCGCCGTCCAGGCGCCGCGGATGAATTCGATCATGGAACGCTGGATTGGAAGCTGCCGCCACGAGCTGCTGGACCGGACCCTGGTCTGGAACCAGCGGCACCTGATGACCGTCCTGCGCGAGTATGAGGACTTCTGCAACACCCACCGGCCCCACCGCACCCTCAGCCAGGCCGCACCGCTCCGCCCGCTGCCCGACGGCGTCACCGACCTGGACCATTTCCGGGTACAGCGACGTGACCGCGCAGGAGGCGTGTTTCATGAATATCGCCTGGTGGCATAGGTTTTCCGGCACCCACAGGTATCGGCCAGGTCAGTTCGGGTGTGGATCTGTGGGAGCGGAGAATGCGCGCCGGTAGGCGGTCGGCGTGGTCTTGAGGTGGCGGTGGAAGTGGAGCCGGAGGTTGTCCGTGCTGCCTAGACCGCACTGCCGTGCTACCTCGTCGATGCTGAGCATGCCGTCTTCGAGTAGCTCGCGGGCAACGGCCAGGCGCTGGGTTGTCAGCCAGCGCAGTGGCGTGGTGCCTGTTTCGGCGAGGAACCGGCGGGCGAAGGTCCGCTCCGACATCCCGGCGTGGCGGGCCAGGTCACGCACTGTCATGGGCGTGGCAAGGCGTTGCTGTGCCCAGGTGCGGGTAGCTGCCAGCGACGTGCCGGGGTCGGCCTGTGCCGGCCGCGTGATGTACTGTGCCTGGCCGCCGTCGCGGTGCGGAGCCACCACTACCTGCCGGGCGACGGCGCTGGCGGCGCGCGGGCCATGGTCGGCCCGGATCAGGTGCAGGCACAAGTCGATGCCCGCGGCCACGCCGGCCGAGGTGAGCACCTGGCCCTGGTCGACGTAGAGGACGTCGGGATCGACGGTCACGGCCGGGAACGACGCGGCCAGCTCGCCGACGTGCCGCCAGTGAGTGGTTGCCCGCCGACCGTCGAGGATGCCCGCCTGGGCGAGGGCGAATGCTCCGGTGCAGATGGACACCATCCGGGCGCCGCGCCGGTACGCGCGGCGCAGGGCGCTCAGCACCGCGGGCTCAATGGGGCGCTGATGCGGCGCGAAACCCGGGACGATGACCGTCCCGGCCGCCGGCAAGGCCCGCAAGCCGTGGCTTACCGCCGTTGCGAACCCGGCGGTGGTCGCGACGCGGCCCGCTCGCAGGCCGCAGATCGTCACCTCATAGGGCGCCATGGGATAGCCCATGACCTGGGCGGCGATGGCGAGGTCGAGGGGGACCACGGCATCGAGAGCGAGGACGGCGAGCTTGTGCGGCATGGCGGAATCCTCGGTAAGTATGGCATTTCTGCCGATGGCACGGCAAGGCCGCGGCATGCGAGCATGCCGCCATGAACGTAGAGATCCTGGTATTCGGCGGAGTGGAAGACCTCGACGTGTTCGGGCCGATGTCGGTGCTCGCGCACGCGGGGGCCGGGGTTGCGCTGGCTGCCGAGGGCGGGCCGCGGCAGGTGCGCACCGCGCAAGGCACCGAGCTGATCGCGGGGGCACCCGGGAAGGCGCCTGACCTGCTCCTGGTCCCGGGTGGCGGCTGGATCAGCCGGAGCGAGCACGGTGCCTGGGCCGAGGCCCAGCGTGGCCTGCTGCCCGCCCTTATCGCCGAGAGCTTCGCGGCCGGGCGCACGATCGCCGCGGTGTGCACCGGATCGATGCTGCTCGCCGCTGCGGGAGTGCTCAAGGGCCGGCCGGCCGTCACGCACCACTCGGCCATGGCCGAGCTTGCCGCCGCGGGAGCGCGGGTGATCGGCGACGCCAGGGTCGTCGACGACGGCCAGATCGTCACGGCGGGCGGGATCACCGCAGGGCTGGACCTGGGCCTGTGGCTGGTCCAGCGGTACCTGGGGCCGGCCCAGGCCGCTACGGTGGCCGCAGGGCTCGAATACGCGCGCACGGGCTACGTGTGGCAGCATCAGGCTGCGGAGAGCCTGGTTCCGGCCGATGCCGGGTTCCCGCAGACCAGGCTGGCCAAGGTCGCCGACGAGCTAGCCCGGGCCGCCGAACCGGACTACATATACAACCACAGCGCGCGCAGCTACCTGTTCGCCCGGGTCGCCGCCAGCGTGCGCGGGTTCACCGCCGGCGAGGACTACGACGAGGAGCTGGTCTTCCTGAGCTGCATCCTGCACGACATCGGGCTCACCGGCCACGCCAACCGGGGACGCCGGTTCGAGGTGGACGGGGCCGAGGCCGCCGTGGACCTGATGCGGGCCAACGGGCTGGCCACAGCCAGGGCGGAGATCCTCTGGGAGGCAATAGCCCTGCACACGTCGGCCGGGATCGCCGAGTTCCGGGCGAACGAGATCGCGCTCACCCGCGCCGGGATCGCGATGGATTTCGGCGGCGAGGCGGAGCTGGTGCCCGGCGAGCTCGCCAAGCGGGCGCATGACCGGTACCCGCGCCTGGACATGGCCCGGTGCCTAGCCGACGCCATCGTCGCGCAGGCCCGGGACAATCCGCAGAAGGCCCCGCCGTACACGCTCCCCGGGGAGCTGGCCCGGGAGCGCGCCGCCGATCGGTCCGCGACCAGGCTGGAGCGCGGCGCGATCCAGGGACGATGGGGATCTTAACAACGGGTTCTCCACCCGCCGCGACCGGTCCGTCCTGCGGGCGTCCCGCATCCCGCCTCACTTCGACAGCCCGGCATCGAGCCAGAGATATCCCTGGTGCTCACCGACGTGGACGAGTCGATCGGCTACACGCTCGACGAGCTCTCCGCCGCCTTGACATCAAGGCCTTGGGTCGCGCACATGTCCGCGACGCAAACTCCCTGATCAGAGCGCGTAAGACAACGCCATCGGTCGGCAAGCGCGACGACTTCACCCGCTTCATCCGCACCGGCACCTCGCTCACCGGCGGCGTCACCGAACTGGCCCACATCGACTGGCAGGCTGCCGTCACCAGCCGCGATACCGGTCACCTCCCCTGCAGCAGCGGAGAGAACCGGATCCTGCGACTGGCAGCCAGCATCGCCGCCGGCATCCCCGTCGACCTCAGCGACGCGCTCTGCGGACTCGACCAGGCCAGCATCAGCCTCGTCGTCAGCGCCATGCGCCATGCCGACGGCCAGCGTTCCGCCGACCATGCCAGCCGCTGACGATATGACGTGCATCACATTCCTGCACAGGAATCACTACACGACGCGCCACCATCGATGCGAAACTTCCGCACCGGAATCCGGCTGCCAGAATCGCCACACAGGTTCCCCGCACACGGCGAGTGCGGAAAGAACCGCAGTCTTGCGCGCATGCCGTCCGCTCATAACGCTTCGTCCCCATCCGCCAGGTACTCAGGGTGAGCACCACCGGCCTGTCCGCAGGCCAGGGGGTGCGGCGATTGTCGTAGCGCATGGAGTAGCCAAGTAGCGGATAGTGACGGATGGCGTGGTCAGATGGCGGCGATGTCCCCGGGGGCGCGCTCGGACCCGGACAGGGTCCGCAGGACGGGCAGCGGGCCGTGTCGCTGAACGGCCAGCCGGGCGAGCAGCGTCACCACCGTGTCCGTGGCTTCCGGCGGAAATTCCGGAGTGGGCAGTCCTACGCTGACGGTCAGGTCGTCGGAGTGCACGATCAGTTCCATAAGGCGGCTGGTGACGAAGTCGTCCAGGGAGATTGACCAGTCCCCCCAGACGGGCAGGTGGATCGGACGGCCTGGCGCGTCCGGCAGCCCGGCCTCCACCTCGGCCAGCGCCTGCCGGGTCCGCTCGATCATCGGTGCGGGCCCGTCGGCCGCGGCCTTCTCCTCCCCGCGCTGGATGCGCAAGTTGAACGGCTCGTCCAAGCCGGTGCCGATCCAGCCGACCCGGGCGTAGTAGTCCAGGATCGGGATCGTCGGCTCGGTGGCCGGCGGGTCGCCCAGCACCCGCGCCACGAAGGTGATCTGCCCGGAGAGGTGGCTGGCTGGCGCGCCGACGCTCATCCGGGGCAGGGCGCCGGGCTGCTGCCACGCCGTGGTCACCGCCGGGTCGGCCACCAGTTCCGCGGCCGCGCGCGCGGCGGCCAGATAGCCCGTTCGGACCTGTGTCATCACGCCTTCGCTTCCGGTCAGGAGTCCCACCGCCACAGCATAGGCAGCGACACGAATCGAGGAAGCGCGCAAGAATGAGGAGCCAGAGAGCATTCGGATCAGGGCGCTCCTGCTCGCCTACGCCTCTGGAGCCGTATGGACTGCCCACGAGGAGCCGGCAGCGTCAACGCCTGCGGGGTGCCGGGCATGCGGGGAACTCCTTTGCGATAGGCAGGGCTGGGGTTGATGGGGGCGGGGGCGGGAACGCCGGGCGCGGGCGCCCGCCCCAGGCCGGGTGGCGGGTTAGCTGCGGGCCTCGGGTTCTTTGGCGAAGGGGCGCAGTTCGCGGCCGGTGCCGCCGCAGCGGGTGCAGGCGCGGAACGAGCGGGTGAAGACGGTGCCGCGGTGCTTGCCGGACTCCCCGCACCGGCGGCAGGGCCGGTAGGGGTGGCGGCGGATCGAGATCGAATAGGCCGCCCCGAGCACGACGGCGATCACCACGGCCCACAGCAGGACGACGGCCGGGGAGGGAGGGTGCGGGGCCGGGCGGGCAGCGGACAGGATCAGGGCGGTACGCATCGGGGGCCTCCGGGCGGGTTGCGGGCACGACGGAACCCCGGCCCGGGTGGGCGGGTGACCGCGTGCCCGCGGACGGTGAAGGTGATTACGGAAGGTGACGGTTTGCCGGGGGCTGCCGAACTGTCCAACTGTCCACGCGTCCCCCTCTATAGGGGCGGCTGTGGACAGTTCGCTGGACAGTTCGGGTGGACAGTTCGCCCCGGCCGCTGGTTACGCAGCGTCGTCGTTGTCGTCGTCGGCGGGGGTGTCCCCGGCGGTGCCGGGGGCGGCGACCGCGTCCAGGTCGTGCAGGTCGCGGACGCGCCCGGCCTGCCAGGTGCCGTCAGGGCCGACGATCAGGGCGACGCCGGGCTTGCCCGCGCCGTAGGTGGACATGTCCGGCATTCCCTCGAGTTCCCAGCCTTCGATGAGCTTGTTCATCTCGCTGGGCTTCTGGACGCGCAGCACGATCTTGTTGCCGGAGTTGGCGTGGATGTCCTTGGTGCCGGTGTACTGGATCACGCCGCGCTGCCCGGCGAAGGCGAGCCCGACCGTTTTCCCGTCCGGCGCGGCGCGATCCGTGGCAAGGTGTTCAGCCGGGAGCGGGATCGCGCACTGGCTGAAAGGGGATGCGATGCGACGGGCGGGCCGCATCGGCAGGCACCGGCTCATCAGGACGGCAGCGGTGGTGACAAGCGCGGCGGTTTCGCTGGTCACGGCGAGCGCCGCGCAGGCGAGCTGGACGCCGGCCGTCACGATGACCGCGAACAGGTGGGAAGGAGCGGCGCCGTCGGCGGTGGCGGTCAACCGGTACGGGGACACGCTGCTTGCCTGGCTCGCCCTGAACGGGAACATGCCCGGCTGCTATCACCAGATACAGCTGCGGATCAGGTCCCGCGGCGGCAAGCTGGGGCCGATCGAGACGCTCACCCCGTGCGGCCCGGAGATGGACTGGCCGGTGGCGGCCATCGACGATAACGGCGACGGCGTGGTCGCCTGGGTGCGCAACGATGACTTGGCGGTCGAGGCCCGCCGGGTGTCGCCGACGGGCAAGCTCGGCCCGTTGCTCACGCTGACTCCGAAGGGGGACATTGCCACCACGGTCTCCGTCGCCATGTCGCCGACGGGGGAGGCGCTCGCGGTCTGGGTGGGGCAGCAGCACGCCGTCCATGCACGGTACATCGCCGCGAACGGCGCGCTCGGACCGGTGCGCACGCTCGGTGGCAGCCCGTTCGACCGGCTCTCCGTGGTGATCGGCAGGAACGGCATCGCGACGGTCGCGTGGGCGGACCAGAGCAACAGCCGGGTCGTCGCGAGGCGGCTCACGCCGGGGCACGTCTCCGGGCTCCAGGTCATCATGCCCGCCGCCGCCAGCACTCGCTACGGGGTGCCGCCGATCGCGGATGACACCAGCGGGGATACGGTGTTCGCGAGCGAGCGGGGCGTCACCAGCGGTAACCAGCAGACGATATACCTCGCGGTGCGGCTGTGGAGCCACGGCGGAACGCTCGGCCGCGTGCAGCAACTCGCGCAGAAGGTGTCCGGCAGCACGCTGGCCACCGACAGCACGGGGGACTCGATCGTGGCGTGGTCCAGTTACATCAGCTCCACCCAGTCGGCCGTGTTCGGCCGTCGCGTCTCCAGGACCGGCGCGCTCGGCCCCGTCGTCAAGCTCGGCCTCGGTTACCTTCCGGCGATCACGGTTGATCCAGCCGGGGCCGGGCTGGTCGCCTGGCAGTCAACGCCACCCAACTCAGGCGCGCTGACCCGGGTGTACGCGCGGCCATTCGCGGCGGCGACGGGCAAGTTCGGGTCGCAGTTCACGCTCACCCCGGACGGCGACTACGTCCGCCTGGGCGAGAGCTGGGCGGGGAAGTTCGCCGCCATCTGGCAGCAGTCCTCGCTACCCTGGCCGATCCGCGCCCGCTTCGGCCCGTGAGACGTCAGTCCCTGATGGCGAGCGGGCCATGGCCAGCCAGGCCCGGTCACCGCCAGCCACGGCACGCTCGGCTCCGCCACCACCTGCCTGACGGTCATCCTGCCCGCGCGCAGCCACCGCTGCTCTTGTGGCATTCGGCTGCTCTTGTGGCATTCGGCTGCTTCTGTAGCATTCGGCCCATCTGAGCGGCTCGGCGCGCCTACCCTCAGCCCCGTGAGCTCGCACAGGAAGCAGGCCGGGTCGGCGGAGGCGGTGAGGCCCGGCAGGCAGGCCCGCCAGGCGTCAGCTCACCGGCGTCCTACCAGTCTGCTCCAGCAGGTGGGACTGGCCCACCTTGCGGGCGGCAGATCCCGGCAGCTTGTTCATGAGCTGGCCAAGTTCGGCATCATCGGCGGCCTGGCCGTCCTGGCCGCCGATATCGGCACCAACTTGCTGCACTTCCAGGCGGGCATGGGCCCGCTCACCTCGAACGTGATCGCCACCGTGGTGTCCACGGTCGTCTCCTACCTAGGCAACCGCTACTGGACATTCCGGCACCGCCAGCGCACCACCGTGAGCCGCGAGGGCGTCCTGTTCTTCGTCCTGAACGGCCTCGGGCTGGCGATCCAGCTCGCCTGCCTCGGGTTCAGCACCTACGTGCTGCGCCTGCACGGCAAACTTTCCTACAATATCTTCCTGGTCATCGGCATCGGGCTGGCCACTGTGTTCCGCTACGTGGCCTACAAGAAGTGGGTGTGGCGGGCGCAGCCGTCACCACCCGCGGCCGCCGCGCAGCCGCACCGCGAGCCGGTCCTGCGCTGAGTCACCACGGCTGACCCGGCGGGCCGCACGAGGCGACTGCCCCGCACGCGGGCCCCGGGTTCGTCCGGGGTTCGTCCCCGCCTAACGTCCCCGCCACTGCGGGGTCCGGCCTTCGGCCGCCGCCTGGAGGGCCTTGAAGTCCTCGGACGCCAGGCAGCGGATCTGCCCTTCCAGCGCCACCCTGAAGCTCTCTCTGCGGCCCGCGGTGCCAGAACCTGGTCTGCTTGGCTCTGCCTGGGACGTCGGCGTAGGGGATGACCTGGCTTCCACACCAACCGTCCCCGAGCCAGAGATCCCCGCCGGAGGCAGGTAGTTAGTAGTAACTCCGCCGAGCTGTCGTCCTGTGATGCAGCCGGAGGCCTGAACGGCGGAGGGAGCAGGTTTGGGCGTCTGCCGTCGGGCGGCGGCGCTGTGGAGCCGCAACGGCGACCGCGTGCTAAGTCGGGCCGCCCTTGATCCAATCAAGCGAAATTCGGCAGCAAAAACGGGCGTGCTCGGCATGCCCCCACAGTGCCGCATCGTTACCGATCACGGGAGAGAGCCGGAGTACAGGTCCTGCGCGAGGCGGAGCATCTGAAGCGCCTGGGCGATTGGGTCGACCGCCGGAAGCGCAATCGCCATGACCGTCTTGGGTGCCGGCTCGGCCAGGGGCCGGTGGACGATGCCGGGCAGGGTCATGTTCGAGGTGCATCCGGGCACAATCGAGATGCCCAGACCACAGGCGACCATCGAGACGAGGGCGTGGTCGTTGGTCGCTTCAAGGGCGATGTCGGGGCTGAACCCGTCTGCGGCGCACGCCGAGGTGATGGCGTCGAAGGCGTCCGGGGCGGCGTTGCGAGGGAACATCACGAAGACCTCGCCCGCAAGCCGGGCGAGGGGCACACGTTGCTGTTCCGCAAGAGAGTGGGCGGCCGGGAGCGCCGCCATGAGCGGCTCGTGAAGGATCGGAGTTATTTCGACATCGGGGATCGCCGCCGCGATGAGCCGGGTCGGCGCGGCGGTGGGCACGTTTCTGCTACCGATGAGCATCGACCACCTCGGGACGCAAGCGATCATGCTCATCGGCACGGGAGTGATCCTGATCGGCGTCATCGTCTCCGTCGCCTGGGCCCCCGACACCCGGGACCTGAACCTCGCCGAGGCCGGTAGCGGAGATCTGGCCACGCCGGCCGTCCCCGTCTCCGCCGTTGGCGACGCCTGAGGATCGGACTGCCTACCCGTACTGGACCCAGGGAAAGGATCGATCATGGACGCCGACGTCGCGGTCGTCGGAGTTGGCACGATGGGCAGCATGACCTGCTGGCAGCTGGCCCGCCGCGGCGCCTCCGTCATCGGGTTCGAACAGTTCGCACCCGGCCATGACCGCTCGGGGGCGGGCGGCGAGACGCGCATCTTCCGCACCGCCTACCACGAGGGCGCGGAGTACGTGCCGCTCCTGCTCACCGCCCAGGACCAGTGGCGGGAACTGGAGGCCGAGACGGGCCGGAGCGTGCTCGTCTTGAACGGCGGTCTGATGATCGGCCTTCCGGATGGCGACCTGGTCCGGTCCGTGCTGGCCAGCGCCACCGCCCACGACCTGCCGCATGAGCTCCTCGACGGGCGCGAGGCGAAGAGCCGCTACCCCCAGCACCGCTGGCCGACACGTACGCCGACCTCGGCGACGCCGATGACCTTGATCACAACGTGGCGCCTGAGGACCTCGCCACGGTCAACGAGGCGGTGGCGGCTTGCTTCCCCGGCCTCCTGCCACAGCCGATCCGGGTGTCGGCGCACATGGACGCCTACACCACCGACAAGCACGCCCTTGTCGGCGCGCTTCCCGGTGCCAAGAACATCTGGCTGCTCGGCGGGTTCTCCGGCCACGGCTTCAAGATGGCACCCGCATTCGGCCAGATCGCGGCCGACCTCGTCAGGCACGGCAAGACCACCCTTCCCAACGATCACCTGAACCCGGCCCGTTTCCTCGCGGCCTGACTGACTCGTTGAGCGGGACGGGTCCACGCGGCCGAGTCCTTGGTAAAGCGCGGCGGCCCGGTCTCCGGGGGGAGAGAGACCGGGCCGCCGCATTCGGGTGGCCGCAGCGGGTCTGTGAGGCTGAGGTTAGGGGGTGGCGGTCGGCCTGTCGGCAGGGTGGGCGGCCGGGACCTGTGAAGGCAATGTGGTCGGCTTGCCAGTGTGGTGGGTGGCCGGCTTGCCGGTGTGGTGGGTGGCCGGGATCTGTGAGGGCAGCGTGGTCGGCTTGCCGGTGTGGTGGGTGGTCGGCTTGCCGGATGGGGTCGTTCCGGGGTGGGCTGCCTTCGCGCAGTACGCCGTCACGTTGGCTGCCCCGCCCGCTGCAGTGGCCAGGTTACGGAAGGCCACTGCCTTCTGCGTAGCGTTGCCGTGTGCCTTCAGGTGCGCATATGCGGTGCACAGACCGTATGCGGCATGACCTGTCGCGTCCGGTCCCACGGGGGTCGCCGGCCGGGTTGGCTGCGTGGCCGGGAGTGCCGAGGGTGCGCCGAGGGTGTCATGCGCGAATTTCTGCGCTGGTGCTGGCAGGGCGCCGGCGTACGCCGCGGCGGCGGCACCGCCGAGGGTAACCGTGGCGGCTGCGGCGGCGGCGGCGAGTTTGGCGCTGTGCAGCGAAGCGAGCAAGGGGTGTCTCCTGCGGCGTGAGCGGGCGGGCTCACTAGACCTGCCCGCGGTGCTGAACGCTGTCCGGGCACTCGCCTCGGCCGCCAGCTCGCTGATCACCGGCGCTGCGTTGAGCGCGGCGATGGCCTCCGCCGCTGGACGCAGCCCTTCGGATGTGTCCTCGGGCAGGAGGTTCCCTGCGAGCAGGGCGTCGTAGGCGGGGTCCCCGACGGGGGGAACGTCGCCTCGCGCTGGCCACAGGAAGATCGGCATGTCACCGTCCGAAACGCCACCGCCAGTCATAGCGTTACACCCGTCTTAGCCAGGGTCTGGGCAAGCCGCCGCAGGCCGCGGTGGGCAGCAACGCGTACCGCGCCCGGGCTTCGGCCAACTATCCGGGCCACGGCCTCGGTGTCCAGCCCGGCCAGGACCCGCAGCAAGATCACCTCCGCCTGCAGGGGTGGCAGTGCCGAAACCGCTGCGATTGCCGCCGCGGTGGCGAGATTCTCCATCGCCAGCCCGGCGGCATCCTCCGTTCTCGGCTCTTGGGCCCCTGGCACTTCAGCGAGCGACGTCACCGGGTGGCGGGAACGACGGCGGCTTTCGTCTGCCGCACGCCGGCGCGCGGTCGTGAACAGCCACGCCCGCCAGGCCTGTTCGTCCCCGCGGAAGCCCGGTAGGCCCCGGACCACCTGCACCCAGGTCTCCGCCGCGATGTCCTCGGCGGCGGCCGGTGCGGTTGCCCGCAGGTAGCGCAGCAAGACCGGGTTGACATCACGCCACAGCACAGCGAAGGCAGCCTCACTGCCATCCTGTGCGGCGGCGAGCACGGCCGCGAACTCTTCGCCGATCACATAGGCGAGTATCGGCAACGGTTCTGGTCGCCCGCAGCGGATTTGACGATGTTCAGACCCGATGATTCCGGAAAGTAAGTGGAAACAATCCCCTGGCACTTGCCTCTCATACTCACCAGAAGCACAAGACCCGGGCTGGGGGGCGCCGACTCCTGATCATGACCTGCGAGTGATCGGGATCACACCGAAGATAGTCACGATCGTGGTGAAGGCGGCGCTCCTTCCAGCCCGGGCTCAGAACGTCATGACGCTGGGTCAGACAACCAGGATCAGCGTTGCGCTGGCGCCCTTCAGGAAGCCGCTCGACGCGGGCTTCACGACCCGGTAGCTGTAGCTGCCCTTCACCTTGGGCGGCTTGATCGTGAACGTGGTGGAGGAGCCAGCACCCAGCTTGCCGGTCTGCACGGTGGCCCAGCCCACCTTGCCCAGCTTCTGCAGTTGCACGGTCTGGCCGGCGGCACTCGGCGCCACGGTTACGGTGATGCTGTCCTTGGTGAGCCCTGCACTAACCGCGTAGGCGACCTTGATGGTGCTTACCGCGCTGGTCGTGGCTTGCGTGGTGGCGGTCTTCGGGTGGACCAGTTGCACCTGCTCGGTCAGCTTCAACGGGGAAGTACTGAGGCTGACGCTGCCGGTGGGGGAGGTGGTAGCGGTACCCACCACTGTCCACTTGGTTGTGCCCAGGCGCCGCTCCCGCAGCAGCACAGTCAGGCCGCTGAGCCCCTTGTGGGTGACGGTGTTGGTGAGATCGCCAGTTACCTTCGCAGGCTGCCCGTAAGTGACCTGGTGCGGTGCGGTGATCGACAGCGAGGTGGGGGCGACTGTGGCGGCCTGGGCGGCGGTCACGCCGATCACGGCCACTCCCGCCAGAGCGGTGCTACCGGTTGCAACTGTTGCAAGGGCTCGTCGGACAATGTTCAATGAAACTCCTTCGCTTGGAGGACGGTGTGGTATGTGCCGTGCCTGTTCTCCAGAACGCCGGGGCGCTCCCAGGCGTTACGGGGAGCAGGTGCGACACGGCGCCGCTGGCTCTTGATCGTGGCCACAACGTGTTGCCGGTCCATGGCATGTCGTTTGCGCAGGTCGCGGCGTTAGCGGCGGGGTCTTGAAAACCGCTATGGCGCGTGAGCGTCATCGTGGGTTCGAATCCCACGCCCTCCGCGTTATCAGCGAAAACGGCCCCTGACCAGGGATTACGTCGGTCAGGGGCCGTTCTCTTGCTGGTCTCAGGTATGCGGTTATGTGCGGCTTCCGGTGAGCGTGTGCGGCTGGCTGTGCCCCAATACGTGCCCAAGCCGCGCTGTGGGTCAGGCAAGGTCAGATCGCCGTCGGGCTCCTGCGGTGCTCGTCTGCGAGTGCAGCGTGACAGCGCTCTTCAAGGCCAGGCCGGTCTTGCGGCGCGTCTTCGGGCAGGAACCGCGGGAAGCCCGCCAGCTCCACCACGGCGAACAACCCGCCGGACGCGAGCATTGCGTGGACCTGCCGCAAAGTGCGGTCGGTGGCCGACTGGACTGCCGAACACGCAAGCGTGTCCAGGCTTGGGCCCGATGACGCGAAGCGGACCGTTGCGCATGATCATGCCCGGGAGTGGTTGCGTGGCGCGCATCACTGCGGCGGATGGCTCACGTCGCCGGAGT
>DASQVO010000007.1:0-12921 GCA_035640715.1 Streptosporangiaceae bacterium | reverse complement strand
GACTCGAAGGGAGGTTCCTGGGTCTGATGGCTGACCTGGACGGGAAACCGGAAGGGGACAATAGCATGCCAGGAAAGTAACGGCTGTGCCCAGGCGTATGGGACGGCGCGTTACGGGACCCGTGTGATATGGCTAAAGCTGGATTGCCTGAACCCTAATCTCCGGATGGTGAAAATGAGCACCCGCCGGAAAGACGCCTGAAACCGGTGCCGCATCCTGCGCTGGCATCATTGCGGGGTCAGCGCAACCTTCGGGGTGCGGGGCGATGCCCAGGGAGGGCATTGAAGGAGATGAATATAGCCGTGGCCGTTGCGGCGGGCATCCTCACGCTGGCCATCAAGAGCAACTGGTGGTCGTATGCCATGGCCGCCGGCTTCATCGCGGCAGTGCTGGCCTACGGCAGCCTGCTCCTGCCAGCAACCGCACCCGCGCAAGACAGCCCACCCTCTTCCGCTCCCAAGACGTGACACCGCAGGCGCGGCACCGCCACCCAACGGCCAGCCCCAGGGACACCGCAGACCCTCAAGCATCCCGTCGAGGAGGTCAAGCTCAGGCGCCGCCGCCGTGAACAGATCAGGCGGATATCGCTTGTCGGCGGTCGTCGAGCTGTCACCTTCTGTAAGACCTCAGTGCCTGGTGCAGGCAAGTCAGGTGTCCGGCGGGCCAATCCCGGCCGACCGGGCCGACACGGCGAATGTCTGCCCGTACCCCAGCCCGGTACCTGCGCGCCGACGCCACCGCATGGCGTGTGAGGCGGCCGACGAGGACCGCCTCACCCGGATCCAGAAACTGATCGCCGGGCGGCTGGAAAAGTTCGGCCGCCGCGAGCATCTGATAGTCACCTGGCGGCCAGCACAGGACTCCCACGGCGTACCCGAGGGGACCGCCAGCCCCGGCGGCTCCCGCCGGATGGAGCACCCGGGCGCAATAGCCGCCACCGTCACGCCTGTTACCGCCACGCCCGCAGGCCACCTGGTGAAGGCCAGAAGGCTCTGCGCGCCTGCCCCTAGACGGCCTTATACCGTAGGGGGGTATAGTACGAGCGTGATAGAGCGCGGGCACACGGACGGGGCCAGGATCTGGCGGGGCAGCGGCCGCGCCAGGCCAGGGCACCGGTCCGCGCTGCGCGGCGGCCGCCGCTACCGGGCGGTGGCCGGCTTCATGTCGCGCGGCCAGGACACGCCCGGGGCCGCCCTGTGCGGCCACCGCGGACGGGGTACCTGGCTGCGGCACCGGACCGGCCGGCCGGATCGCGTTCGTCGCCCGTGAGCTCGCCAGCATCTGGCGGGAACTCGCGGGCCACGCGCGGACCGCACCTGGCCCGGACAGTGGAGACCAGCAGTAATGCATGTTCTGGATGTGATCGGCCGCAGCCTCGCCGACGGTGGCGGCATGTTCTGGCTGACGCTGTGGGCGCTCGCGCTCGGCTTCGGCCTGTCCGGGGCGGTCCAGGCGTTCGTGTCCCGGGCCGAGATGCAGCGCGCGCTGGGTGACCACCGGCCCGCCACCATCGCCAGGGCCGGCTTCTTCGGGGCGATCTCCTCCTCCTGCTCCTACGCCGCCTCCGCGCTGGCCAAGACGCTGTTCGCGCGGGGCGCGGACTTCACCGCCGCGCAGGCGTTCATGTTCGCTTCCACCAACCTGGTGCTGGAGCTGGGCATCGTGCTTTGGCTGCTGATCGGCTGGCAGTTCGCCGCGGCCGAGTTCATCGGCGGCGCCATCATGATCGCGCTGCTCGCCCTGGTGCTGCCGCGGGTAGTGCCGGCCGCGGCGCAGGAGAGGGCCCGCGAGGCGCTGGCCGGCGGAACCGCCGGTGACGACGCGCACGCTGGGCACGGCGACCCGGAGACGCAGCATGCGCCCGGGTCGTGGCGGACCCGGATACGGTCACTGGCCGGCTGGGCCGACGCCGCCGGGTACACGATCAGCGACCTGACCATGCTGCGCAAGGAACTGATCGTCGGGTTTATCGTGGCCGGGTTCGCCGGCACCGCGGTGCCGGTCAGCTTCTGGCGCTCGCTGTTCATCACCGGTCACGGCTTCTGGTCGGCGCTGGAAAACGTCATCCTCGGCCCGTTCCTGGCCATCATCAGCTTCGTCTGCTCGATCGGCAACGTCCCGCTCGCCGCGGCGCTATGGGCCGGCGGCATCAGCTTCGGCGGCACGATCGCGTTCGTATTCGCCGACCTCATCACCCTGCCGCTGCTGCTCATCTACCGCCGCTACTACGGCACCCGGCTGACCCTGCGGCTGCTCGCGGTGTTCTGGGCCACGATGAGCGCGGTCGGCCTGGTCGCCGAGTACCTGTTCCGGTGGGCCGGGATCGCCCCCACGGCCAGTACGGCCGCTCACCGCGTGATCGGTCAGGACGTGTGGGCCTGGAACTACACCACCGTGCTGAACATCATCGCACTCGCCGCGTTCGCCGGCCTGTACTGGCTGTACCGCAACCGGGAACGGTTCGGCGGCGGCGCCGGATACGCCAAAGACCCGGTGTGCGGCATGCAGGTCCAGGTCGCACACGCACCCGCCACCGCCCGCTACGACGGCACCACCTATTACTTCTGCTCCGACCACTGCCAGCACCGGTTCACCACCGACCCGGCCCGCTACGCCGCCCCGGACCTGGCCAGCGCCAGCCGGGATGCCGCCGGCCACGGCCACGGCGCCGTCACAGCCGGCAGCGACGACCGCACGGCCGGCCCGGTGTGCGGGATGACCGTCGATCCGGCCAGCGCCGCCGCCCAGACCCGCTACGGCGGGCGGGATTACTACTTCTGCAGCCCCGGCGGCCGCGACCATTTCACTGCCGCAACCGCCGGGTCGGCCGGCCACCCCATCCACCACTGAACGGCACCCAGGTTCCCTTCCCAGGTCATCAGCCTGGGAAGGTACCTGCTAGCACGTAGCGAGACTGGCCGCCTGCCGGGAAGACAATGCCGCATCGGGACGCGACCGTAGGAAGCGACGTGGGCCGTTCCCGGTCATCTCCCACGTCCCGCCTATTCAAGCTGGCGCCTGAAAGGACCCACCCACATGCCTCCGGCCTGGCTGATTGCGGTGGCCTGGGCGGCCCTGGCCGTCGCGTTCGCCAGCGCTGCCTGGATCATCTACGACATCTACGGGCGCGGCTACCGCCAGCACATGAAGATCATGGATGCCGTCTGGCCCATCACCGCGCTGTACTTCGGCCCGGCCGCCGTGGCTGCCTACCGCGCCTGGGGCCGCCCTGCCAGCCACCGCTGGCAGCACGAGTACGGCGACCCGCCGCCCAAGCCTGCCTACGCGTCCACCGCAGTCTCCGCGGCGCACTGCGGCGCCGGATGCACCCTGGGCGACATCATCGCCGAGTTCGTCATCTTCGGGCTCGGCGCGACCGTGGCCGGCCTGATGCTGGGCGCCGAATACATCGGCGACTACCTCGCCGCCCTCGCCCTCGGCATCGTCTTCCAGTACCTCGCGATCGCCCCGATGCGCGGCCTGTCGCTGCGCAAGGGGCTCAGCGAGGCGGCCAAGGCCGACGTGGCCTCGCTGACCGCCTTCGAGATCGGCCTGTTCGGCTGGATGGCCCTGATGACCTTCGTGTTCTTCCCTAGCCCGCACCTGACCCCGGCCAGCCCGGTCTACTGGTTCCTCATGCAGATCGGCATGATCGCCGGGTTCTTCACCTCCTGGCCGGTCAACGTCCGGCTCATCCGCGTCGGCGTCAAAGAAGCCATGTGACCACTGATCCCGTGCTAGGGCAGCTCAGTTGGCAGAGCAGCTGTTTTATAAATGACTGGACTAGTGCAACGTGCCGGGCTGTTGACCTGGGCCGACGTGGTGGCCTGGCATCGGCTGCAGGTTCCTTGGCACGTATTTGGCATAACGGGGCGTGCGTGCCTCACCGAAGAGCCGGCCAGTGGCCGTATTGGACTGCTGCGCCCGCAGATCACCACCAGCGTGAAGAGCGCTTCGCCATGGGCCGGGCACGGTCTTCCTGGGGGTCTTGAACCGCTCGCCGGTATCCTCGCCTCCTCCGTGGACCCGTGGTTGAGCGTGTGACCAGCGGCGGAATCAGGGAGTGCCGCCGCACGCTTATCAGGCCACTGTCATCGGCGCGCCGCTGCTCGCGCACGGTGGCTTGCTCTCGCCGCGACCGGCGCAGGCTGCGCGGCATGCGCCGGCCTGCTGGCACAGAACAGACGCCTCGCAGCCCACACGCCGGAACCAGCCATCGGCATGAGCGGCGGCAGCTGAAAAAGGGGACGGGGGCTGCTCCGCACGGAGCAGCCCCCACCTCCGGCCTTACCTGGGGTTGCCGAGCATCGTCTTCATCTTGGTGATCTCGGCGGTCTGGGACGTGATGATGTTCGAGGCGAGCGTCTTGGCGGGGCCGTAGGCGCCCTGCTGCTTCTCAGTCGTGGCCATCTGAAGCGCACCCTGGTGGTGCCCGATCATCATGGTCAGGAACTTGGTGTCGAAGTTCTTGCCTGACGCCTTCTTCAAAGCGGCCATCTCCTGGTCGCTCATAATGCCCGGCATGCTGCTCATGTTCATGCCGCTCATGTCTTCGGGCACTTTCTGGCCCCACGAGGTGAGCCACTGCGACATCGTCTTGATCTCCGGTGCCTGCGCCTTCTCGATGCCGGCGGCGAGGGCCTTCACGTTGCCGGAGCCCGCCCGGCTGCTTGCGAGCTGGGCCATCTGCACGGCCTGGCGGTGGTGCTGGATCATGTCCGTGGCGAAGGCCGCATCGGCCGCGTTGTGCGCGGCGGTTGCCGCCGAGGCCGGAGCGGAGGACGAGGGCATGGGCATGTTGCTGTGCTGTGCGGACGTGCTCTTGCTGCCGCCACAGCCGGCCAGAACGAGGGCCGTCACCGGGACAACGGCCACCATAACCGCGTGACGGGTGAACGAACGGGTCGAAATCATGTCGTAACTCCTGGTAATCGATCTAGGACTGTGCGTACACTGCCGGGGACGAGGGCACCAGCCATCGCCGACCCGCGTCCGGGGCGTTTTCTAGACCCGCAGGAGTTGCAGTTCGGCCAGTGACGGCGGGCCGCGCCCGCCCGCCGGGATTGTCCCCTCTGCGGCGAGCAGAACAGCCGGAACGGCCTCGTCACCCGGCAGGCAGGCAGTCAGGGCGGGCATGACCGGTGGACCCGGAACGGCAGCCGACAGGCAGACCGGGCCGATATGGCCCGAGTGGCCATCCGGGCTCGTCCCGTCCTGATGGCGCTCCGCAGTCGCCGCAGCCTGCGGGGCGCCTGCATGACGAACCACGGAGGACATCTCATGCCCGACGGCCATCGGATCCATGGAGGCAAGGCCGTGCATGCCAATCAACCCGGCCAGCACCGCAAGGACGAGCAGCATGTGCCCACACAGCCATGGCCGCGGGCACGCCCCCTGCTCGTCCAGAGTCACGCGCCCATCGTAGGAGAAGAGGCGGCCGACCGCCGACGGCCGGGCGGTCTGCCAGGGATACTGCGGCATCCTGGGGTCACGGGCCGCCGACGAACTGGAAGAGGATCTAGGTGAACTCGTCGGCGCGGCCCGCTCATCCTGCTCACCGCTTCTGGGGAAGGCGGACGGGGACGCGGCCTGTCCCCGTCCGCCCGCGGTTCCCCCTCAGGGGTTCCTGCTCGCAGGGCTAAAAAAGGTCCCGGCCCTCGTAGCCGCACCCGTAGCCGCCCTCGTAGCCGCGCAGGTTTTCGTAGCTGTCCCCGTAGCCGCGCAGGTTCTCATAGCCGTCCCGGTAGCCGTCGGACTAGACAGCGCGATTTCGTCGATGCTCAAGATGGGTGGCGGTAGACGTTCATGACGAATGGCGCGTAACAGGCATGCCCGTGAGGATGGGCCGCGGCATCACGGCACCGTGGGTGACCCGACGGGCAAGGAGGCTAAGCAAGAATCCCGAAGAGCAATGAGCTAGGGCACGTATAGGGCACAGCGAGCCGCATACGGCCGCCCTCAGCAGGACACAACCGCATATCGTTGAGCGAAGAGCAGCGCCTCTGACCTCGCGTTTACGCAGGTCAGGGGCGCTCTACTAGGGCCTGTGACGGGTGGGGCGGCTGGGACTCGAACCCAGGACCGGCGGATTATGAGACCACCGATCGACCACGTGGACTCGGCCGGCCGCGTGCTGGGCAGATAGTCAGGAGGTGAGCTCGCGGTAGAGGGCGGCCAGCAACCCGTCCCACAGCACGGCGAGCAGGTCGGGGAATTGCTCCAGGTCGCGCAATCCCACACGAATGATGGCGTAGTCCCCTGCCATCGCGTCGCTGACCGTCTGTGCGATCACCGTGAGGGCCTGCCTGGGGTCGGCCGGCAGGAGCGCCACGAGTTGGCTGCGGGACTTCTCCAGCTCGGCCACATACCGGTGCACCCCCTCGGCCAGGAGGGCCTTCTTGGAAGGGAAATGCTTATAAAGCGCGCCTAGGTCTGGTGGCGTGGGCGCCGGTGTGCCTGCTGGGTGGCTACGGCGTCGCGGACGGCGGCTGCGGCGGCTGCGCCTGCGACGTCCAGCGGCTCGGTGCTGCGCAGCGCGCGGGCAAGGACGAAGGCGCCTTCCAGCGACGCCAGCATCGAGATCGCTAGCGATCGCGCACGCGTGGATGCGAGCCCGGACTCGGCGAGGCGCTCTGTCGCGCTGTTGATCCAGCTGTTGAAGACGTCCGCGCACGCCTGACGTATTGGCTCGCTGGTGCTGGAGACCTCTAGCGCCACCGTGGCGATCGGGCACGCGTCGGCGTAGCCGGTCTCAACCAGATTGTCGGCGGCGGCGGCGAAGAAGTCGCGCGTGGCCGCCACCGGGTCCGCGCCCGGCACGAAGAACGCGTCGATCAGCTGCCCATACATGGCGCCGGACCAGCGAATGACCTCCTCGCCGAGCTGCTCCTTGCCCCCTGGGAAGAAGTGGTAGAGCGACGCGAACGGTGCGCTCGCCTCGGCGACGATCTGCTTGACACCCGTTCCCGTAAAGCCCTGGCGCCGGAACAATTCGGCGCTGCTCTTCACGATCCGGGCCTTGGTATCCGCTGCCATGCGCTCAATGATACGGTGCCATTGTCTAGAGCGATCTATCTAATGGAGGCCTCCATGCCCGAGTTGGAGCTGACGGCCGGGACGATCGACTACGAGGACACCGGCGGCAGCGGCCCAGTGCTCGTCTTGTTGCACGGGGTCTTGATGGACGGATCTGTCTGGGACCCGATGGTCGCCGACCTGCGCCGCGACCATCGCTGCATCGTTCCCACTCTTCCGCTGGGCTCCCATCGCCGGCCCATGCACCGCGGCGCCGATCTCTCCCTGCGTGGCTTCGGGCAGATGGCTGCAGAGCTGCTCGAACGCCTCGACCTGCGCGACGTGACGCTCGTGCAGAACGATCACGCTGCGGCGCTTGCGCTAGCCACCCAGAACCCCGGGCGCGTCACCCGGCTGGTGATCTCCTCCTGCGAGGCGTTCGAGAACTACCCGCCCGGCCTGCCGGGCAAAAATCTCCGGCTCACCGCGATGATGCCCGGGGGGGTGTTCCTGGCGGCCCAAGCGATGCGCGTGCGTGCGCTGCGCCGCCTGCCGATCTCGTTCGGCTGGCTGGCCAAGCGCCCACTGCCCGACGAGCTGGTCGACCGCTGGCTCGAGCCGCTGCAGACTCAGCGTGGCGTGCGCCGCGATCTGCGCACGTACGCGTTCGGCGCCCGGCGCCATCAGATGCTGCAAATCTGCGAACGGCTGTCGTCGTTCAGCCGCCCGGCGCTGGTCATCTGGACGCCTGAGGATCGCGTGCAGCGCCCCGAACACGGCCGGCGCCTAGCCGGATTGCTCCCGGACGCGCGGCTCGTCGAGATCTCCGACAGCTACACGCTCGTCATGCGCGACCAGCCCGCAGCGTTCGCCCGCGCAGTCCGCGAATTCGTCCTCGAAACCCGCAACGCCGCAGCGCCCGCGCCGCCGAGTACCAGTCCGATGCCACCACCCGCACCCACGGCGGCGCCCCGGCGGCAGCGCACGCCGCCAATTTGACTTCATGCGCGGGGTTAGGGCGCGCGACGACCCTCTTTCGCGGTTACGGCCTGTTGTTGCCGCAGGCCATCGGGGGCACCGGTCGGCTCGTGGCGGACGCTGGAATCCGAGGGTGCCGTCCGTGCATGACAGGCGGAGGGCCACCGCCTCACTGTGGGTCGTGTGTGATGCGATCCCGGCGGAGCCGATGCGCTCGCCGCGCAGCCACCGGGTCAGGCTCGGGCGGTGGCCGGGGCGTGCCTGCCGCGGGATGAGATAGGTTCCTTGAAGGAACTCGGGTTGGCTGTCCGGGACGGGATGGCTACCCCGATCGCGGTAGCCCCGAAGCCCGCACCGGGATGACGACGCAGCACCGCTCGCCCGGCCACGATCGGTACATGACCACTGCACCTGCCAACACCACACCGCGCATTGAACTGAACGCAACGTCTCCCGAAGCGATCGACGGCCGTCAGATCAGGGCGGTCGTTTTCGAGGAGGTACGGCTGGAGTACGTGCGGCGCACGCTGCACAGACTCGGGATCGACGCAACGGGACGCCGCGCTTTGGTCGTCGGCGGCGGCCGTGGAATCCTGCCGCGAGGCCTGGCCAGGCTCGGGTTTGACGTTGTGGCGGTCGACCCGTCGAAGGTTGCGACCGAGATGGCACGCGAGATGGCCGAGCGGGAGGGGCTTCAGATCGTGCACGAGACGGCGCCGGCCGAGGAACCCGTGGTCACCTACCTTGGATACGCCCACCGACTCTGATCTTCACCCAGCCCCGGGTTCCCCAGGCACGCACTTCTCCCCGCGTTCGATGTAATTCGGGGGGCTGGAGGCTCGAATCTGGGGTCTGAGCTGGGCTGACCGGCGCTCTAGTCGGCGCCGAAGCGGGGTGCCAGGCCAGTGACTCCGGCATAAGTGGCCTGATCGCCGAGTTCGGCTTCGAGGCGCAGTAGCCGGTTCCACTTCGCGGTGCGTTCGGAACGCATGGTGGAGCCGACCTTGATCTGCCGCGCCTGCCATGCCACAGCCAGATCGGCCAGCCAGCTGTCCTCGGTCTCCCCCGAACGCGCCGACAGCACGGTGGCGAACCGGGCCGCGCGGGCCTGGTCCACCACATGAGCGGCGTCGGTGAGCGTCCCGGTCTGGTTGGGTTTGACCAGCACCGCGTTGGCGATTCCGTCACCGATACCGCGGGCCAGCCGGGCCGAGTCGGTGACGAACAGATCGTCGCCGAGCAGCTGGATGCCGGAAAGCCCGGCCGCCGCGGTCTGCCAGTTGGCCCAGTCCTGGTCTGCCAGCGGGTCTTCCAGAGACACGATCGGGAAGCCCCGGCACCATTCGGCCATTTCGGCGACCCATTCGGCGGCGCTGACCTCGCGGTTTTCGAGTTCGAGCCGGTAGCGGCCGGTGCCGGGGTCGTAGAACTGGGTGGCGGCGATGTCGATCGCGATGGCCGCGTCCTCACCCGGGGTGAGCCCGGCTCGTTCGATGCCTTCCTGCAGCACCTCCAGTGCGGTCCGGTTGGACGGCAGTGCGGGCCCGAGCCCGCCCTCGTCGGCGATCAGCGCCGTCGGCAGCCCGCGCGCGCCGAGCGCCTCGGCGGTGCCGCGGCGCACCCGCCAGGCCATTTCGATGGCGTCGGCGAAGCTTCCGGCACCGACAGGCACCACCAGCAGGTCCTGGATGTCGAGACTGCGCCCGGCGTGCGCGCCACCGGAGATGATGTTGACCATCGGCAGCGGCAGGACCGCTGTGGCGCTCTCGGCGGCCGCGGCCCGATACAGGGGTTGTTCGGCGGCCGCCGCCGCGGCCAGCGCGGACGCCACCGAGATCGCCAGCACCGCGTTGGCGCCCAAGCGGCTGAGCGAGGGAGTCCCGTCGGCTTCGCGGAGCGCGGCGTCGATGAGTTCCTGCTTGGCGGCGTCGATTCCGTGCACCGCCTGCGCCAGCGGGCCGTTGGCGTTGGCGACCGCGGCACGTACGCCTTTGCCGCCGTAGCGGGTTCCGCCGTCTCGCAACTCACGTGCCTCGTAGGTGCCGGTCGAGGCGCCCGACGCCACGGTAGCGGTGCCGCGGGCGCCGCCGCGCAGGGTGACTTCGGCGGCGACGGTCGGGTTTCCGCGCGAGTCGAGAGCCTCCCAGGCGAAGACGGTGTCGATGGCGGTGTGACGGACAGTCATAGCAGCTCCCAGAGATCGAGCGGGTCGGCGGGAGTGGCGGCCAGCGCGGTCCGCGCCAGCGCCCGCGCGCGGCTGCGTTGTGGCGAAGTCAGGTAGTCGACCGGTGACGTGCCGTCGACTCGGGCGAGCACCAAGCAGGCGGTCTGCGCGGCCAGATAGGTGTCGTCGCCGGCTGTCGCCGCCGGATGCGCGGCCGACCGGTAGGCCGACAGGAAGGCCGCTGCGGCGGCGCGGTAGTCGGTGTCGCGGCGGTGGATCGCCTTGCAGAACAGGTGGCTGAGCAGGAACGCCAGGTCGAAGACCGGGTCACCGTAGTGGGCGACTTCCCAGTCCAGCACCCACACCGCCTGCCCGCCGGTGAGCACGTTCTTCGGGGAGAAGTCGCCGTGGACCAGGCAGACCGGGTCCGACCGCAGCCGGCCGGCCAGGTCACCGATGGTGGCCGCCAGATCCGGGTGCGCGTCCGCGGTTGTCCGGTAAAACGGGTCGATGCGCAGGTCGATGAACGCATCCAGGTCGCCGAAAGACCGAGCCACCTGCGGATCGCCTGCCGTGCCGGTGTGCCAGGCAGCCAGCAACTCGCCAAGGCGACCCGCGACCGATGCCGCGACCCGGCCGTCGAGCAGGTCCTGCTTCCACGACCGCCACGTCTGCGGGGCGCGGCCCATGACCAGCGTGTGCGTGCCGGCGTCGATATCGATCACCGGCGGCACCGCATCGGGACTGATCGTCGCGGCCAGGCGGAGCGCGGCGGCTTCGGCCAGAATCCGGTTGGGGTCGGCGGTCCAGTCCGCCTGCACCCGCAGCCGCGGCAGCGCCTGCTTGACCACCAGCTGGGTGGGACCGGCGCCGACGGCGAGAATCTCGCCCGACACCCCGCCGGCCAGCCGCGTGACCGTCGCTGGCGCCGTCGCCTTAAGCAGGCCGCGCCGGCGCAGGTAGGGCACGACGGTGTCGATGGAAAGCTCCGTGGACGCACTGTAGTCGGTCCCGGTCATGCCCGCACCCCCGCGCGCTCGTATACCTCGCCGTTGACCAGGTATGCCGGGACCGTGCCGGTGAGGACGGCAGCGACGTTCCCGGCGGCTTTGGTCTGCAGTTCGGCGACGGCTTCGGCCGAGGCGAACGCGGCGTGGGGGGTGAGGATGACGTTGTCACACCTGAGCAGCGGGTCGTCGGGTGACGGCGGCTCGTCCGGCAGCACGTCCAGCCCCGCGCCGGCCAGCTTTCCCGCAGCCAGGGCCGCGGCCAGGGCCGCCGTGTCCACGATCGGCCCCCGGGCGGTGTTCACCAGCAGCGCCGAGGGTTTCATCTGCGCCAGCGCATTGGCGTCGATCAGTCTGCGGGTGGTGTCGGCCAGCGGGACGTGCACGCTGACCACGTCGCTGCGGACAAGGATCTCGGTGAGGCTGCCGACCGCGGTCGCCGCGCCGGCCGGCTGGCCGGCCCGCACGCTGGGCGACCAGGCGAGGGCTCGCATCCCGAAGCCGGTCATCTTCTCCGCCACCCGGCGGGCGATGGCACCGGACCCGACCAGCCCCAGGGTCTGGCCGCGTAGTCGCCGCATCGGCCCGCCCGCGGTGTTGTCCCAGTTCCCGGCCGACACCTGGGCGGCAAACGGCACGATGTGGCGGGTCAGGGCCAAGATGAGCGCGGCGGTGTGGTCGGAGACCTCCTCGACGCAGTAGTCGGGCACATTGGTGACCACGATGCCCAGCTCGGTGGCGCGGCGCACGTCGATGTTGTCCAGTCCCACTCCGTAGCGGGCCACCGTGCGGCAGCGCGGCGCGGCATCGAGGACCGCAGCGGTGACCGGGCGCCAGCAGGTCAAGATCGCGTCGACGCGGGGAGCCAGGGCGATCAGCTCCTCTTCGGTGCCGGTGCCGGCGACCAGCAGCTGCGCGCCGGCCTTGGCCAGGATCGCGCGCTCGATGTCCAGCGACTCCCACGCGTAGTCGGTGACCAGCACGGTGGCGGTCACGACAGGCCCCCCGCTGGGGCGCCGGTGGCGGTGGTGAACTCGGCGGGGATGATCACCGGGGCGGCGGTGCGGTCGCGAACGCCGCCGACAGCCAGGCGCGCGCCACGGCCGATATCGGCGACCGCGGCCGCGGCGCTGGGGTAGACCTTGTCCATGGGGTGCACAGCCTTAAGCGGTGAAGAGCCTTTCAGTGACATACCCTGGCGCGGCACAGCGTGTGTACGCAACGGGCGGTGCGCACAGCTCAGCTGGTGTGCCAGCGTGCCCCGACGCCCTGTGCCGGGCGTGCCGGCACACACCGGTTTTCCATGCGGCCCAGGCCCTCGATTTCACTGGCGATGACGTCGCCCGGGGCCAGGTAGCGGGGCGGATCCTCCAGCCCCCCGACCCCGGCCGGGGTGCCGGTGAAGATCAGGTCACCGGGCTCGAGCGCCGTGACCGCCGACAGCAGCTCGATCAGCTCGGCGACGCCGTAGATCATCTCCCTGGTGCTGGCCTTCTGCCGCAGTTCGCCGTTGACCCAGCAGCGCAGCATCAGGTTGTCGGGGTCGGCCAGTTCGTCGGGCGTGACCAGGTAGGGGCCCAGCGGGGAGAAGGTGCGGAACGACTTGCCGATGCAGTGCTGCTCGGGCTTGAGGAACTGCACTCCGCGGGAGGAGATGTCCTGGCCGACCATCAACCCGGCCACGTGCGACCAGGCGTCGGCGGCGGCGACCTGGTCGGCGCGGGTGCCGATCGCCACCACCAGTTCGACTTCGTAGTC
>DASQVO010000006.1:0-23089 GCA_035640715.1 Streptosporangiaceae bacterium | reverse complement strand
ATCGGGGACAACGACGGCAATCACCGGGTAGCCGGCCGTCGTGGGGTGGTCGTTGAGGAAGATCAGCGGGTGTCCGTCCGGGGGCACTTCGACGGCGCCGGTGACGACGGGCTCGCTGGGCAGTTCGGCGGTGTGACGGCGTCGCAACGGTGGTCCATCGAGCCGGAGGGCGATGCGGTTGCTCGCTGAGGCCACGGTGTAGGTAGCGCGAGCGAGCGTGATAAGTGCCTCGTCGGTGAACCAATCGTGGCGGGGCCCCAGAAGGACGCGGAGGAGAAGTTCGGTGGGTGGAGGCGGGTAGGGGGCGTAGTCGATGGCGGCAGGCGGCCCTTCCGGCGGGCCGAGTGGCAACAGGTCGCCGTCACGCAGCGGGGCTGGGCCGAGGCCCGACAGCAGGTCGGTGGATCGACTGTCGAGTATCCGATCGACGGCGAGCCCTCCCGATATGGCGACATAGCTGCGCAGGCCGCGGGTGGCGGTGCCGATCTCGACGATCTGGCCGGGCCGGACCCGGAACGGAATCCCCCAGGGGCCGGGCCGGCCATCGATCAGAACGGGACACCAGGCGCCGGTGACAACGATGTGGCAGGCGTCGCGCGGGCGTAGCACCGGGCCCGACACGGTGGTCTCCAGCGCGGCGGCGTGCGGGGGGTTGCCGACCAGGCGGTTCGCCAGCCGCCACGCGGGTGCGTCGAGTGCGCCTGAGCGTGGTACGGCCAGGTGTGCGAAACCGATCCGGCCGCGATCCTGGACGGTTGTGAGCGGGCCGGCCTTGACGATGTCAACCGTACGGGTCACGGCTCCAGCTCAACGAAGCGAACGCGGATGCCCGGGGTGAGAAGTGCGGCCGGTGCACGGTCCGGATCCCACAGCGCGATGTCCGTCCGGCCGATCAACTGCCAGCCGCCAGGAGACGAGCGGGGATAGATACCGGTGAACTCGCCCGCCAGCGCGACGCTACCGGCGGGCACCGCTGTCCGCGGGTTGGCGTGCCGGGGCACGGTGTGCCCGGAGGGCAGGCCTTCGATGTAGGCGAACCCGGGAGCGAAACCGCAGAACGCGACGCGATGGTCCGCAGAGGTATGCGTGGCGATCACTTCACGGATGGTCATGCCCCAATGGCCTGCCACATTCGCGAGGTCGGGGCCGTCGTAGATCGCCGGCACCTCAACGAGCCGGCCCTCGCCGACCGGGGCGGGCGGCACGTTCCAGCCGTTCAGGTCGCGGGCGAAGGCCACCGGATCGGCAAGACCGTCGATCAGGATGGTGCCGGCCGCCGGCACGACCTCCTCCAGCGCCGGCAGACGGCCATCCCGGCGGCGTAGCTCGATCTCCGCATGCAGGGCGTTCACCTCGGCGGCCCCATCTAGTTCCACAAGGAGCGCCCGCGCTCCGACCGGTAGCGCCCTCATCGGGAGAGGGCCTTACCCGCTTCACCCATCGATTCCGCTCCGACGTCGCGCTCCCGGTAGGCGCTCACGAGTTCGCGCTCGGCGTCATCGAGGTAGACCGTCAGAGCGCGTTCGGCGGCTGGGACGTTCCCCGCCTCGAGCAGTTCGCAGATCTCCCGGTTGCGCGCAAGGTAAGCCTGATGGAAGCGCTGCCGGCTCGGCATGACGTGGAATACCAGCCGGAGTTCGGCCAGCACGCCCCGCATCAGCTCATCGATGCGAGGGCTGCCCAAGAGCCCAGCCAGCGCCTGATGGAAGCGCAGGTCGGCCGTACCGGCCTCCCGCCATAGCTCTCGTGCCGCCGCGTGTTCCCCGTCACTTACGGCCGCGCGCACCGCGTCGAGGGCACCCGGCGGGCATTGCCCGGCCGCGCGTACGGCGGCGCCCTCGATCAGACGGCGCAGCCGGTAGAGGTCGACGACATCGTCGGCCGAGAGAACCCGCACGAACACCCCGCGGTTCAGCTCGTGCACCGCCAAGCGTTCGTGGCACAGCAGCCGGAACGCCTCGCGAAGCGTGTTGCGGGAGACCCCGAGAACCTGCCCGATGGCCTCCTCCGACAGCCGGGTACCCGGTGGGAACAGCCCCTCGATGATCCGGGTGCGCAGCACATCCGCCACCCGGTCAGCCGTGGCGGTCCGGGCCACAAACTCCCGTCCGGAACCGAGTCTGGCTGACCAGTCGACCATGACCTGCTCGCCCATGCCCGGGACACCTCCGCTTCGCCAACCGCCATGGCCGAGTCAAGCCGATCAAGACCGAATGCTCAAATCACCTCTTGTCGGATTGTTCAACAATGCTACCATCATGCCCCAGTTCTGGAGTGCACCCATGTGACCGGTACGGCGTGGCGGTGAACAGTCGCCGATGCGTAGATGCGAAGCAGGTGGACATGACCGCAGCCCCGAAACAGGCACGGCGACCCGACGGCACCGGAGGCTGGGAGGAACGGCGGGAAGACTATGCACTGCGCTACGTTCCCGCCGGGTACCGGCGCTGGGGCCCGGCATCCCTGACCGGGGTGATGATGGGTGTTGCCACCGCGATGTTCTTCCTCGCGTGGGGAGGCCAGCTGGCCACCGCCTACGGCACGGTGAACACCTTCATCGGCATGGTGTTCGGCACCGTGTTCATAGGCGGCCTGGCGTTCCTGCTGGCCCGGATCTCCTCCACCACGGGGCTCGACTCCGACCTGATCACGCGGGGCTCCGGCTTCGGCTTCATGGGCTCGGCCTTCACGTCGCTGATCTACACCTTCAACTTCCTGATGTTCTTCGCCTTCGAGGGCACCATCATGGCGACGGCCGTTCACAACCGATGGCATGCAATCCCGCCATGGCTGCTCTACCTCGTCATCGGCCTGGTCTTCATCCCGCTGACATGGTGGGGGATGACGGTCGTGAACTGGCTGATGTGGGTAACGATCCCGGTGTACCTCGGCTTCCTCGGCTGGACCATCTACCTGGCCGCCACCAGCAAGGCTGCCCCGCCGTTCTGGTCGTACCATCCGGCCCACCCGGCCAGCCCGGCGGCCGGTCCCGCACTGCTCCAGGTGCTCGCGGCGGTGCTCGCGCTCATCTCCCAGGCGACCATCGCCGCCGACGTCGGCCGGTTTATCCCGGCCAGGCAGCGCACGTCCGGAGCGTTCGCCGTCGGGTTCATCTCCCAGCTCCTCACGTTCTGCGGCCTGACCCTGCTGGGCGCCTGGCTCACCCTCCGCTTCGGCGGCTCGACCAACCCCGGCGCGTACCTCGCCTCTCTCATGGGGGTATGGGGCGTGCTGTTCGTGGTCGTCACCCAGCTGCGCATCAACGTGACCAACGTCTACTCCGGCTCCCTGGCGTACGCGAACTTCTTCTGCCGGGTCTTCCACATCACCCCGGGACGGCAGTACTGGGTCATCCTCACCTCCGCCGGGGGCACCGCCCTGATGTTCGGCGGGATTTTCAACCACCTCAATGCCGTCCTCACCTTCGAGGGTGTCTTCATCATGGCCTGGGTCATGGCCGTGGTCTCCGACATCGCCATCAACAAGAAGCTGCTCCGGCTGTCGCCGGCCAACTTCCTGTACAAGCGGGCGCACAGCTACAGCTTCAACCCGGTCGGCGTCGGGGCGCTGGCCGGCGCTCTCGTGGTCAGCCTCCCGCTCGCTTTCGGCACGGCGGGCCCATCCGGCAAGACCCTCGCCCCGTTCCTGTCCGGCGCGATCGCGTTCATCCTCGCGCCCGTCATCGCGGCGGTGACCCGGGGCCGCTACTACCAGCCCGCCACCGTCGCCGCCAACATCGATCCGGCGCTGCCCGCAGTGGGGGCGGGCAGCGCGGACGGGGCGATGGTGACCACCGCCCCGGAGCCGGAACACCAGAACTGCGTCACCTGTGCGCAGCGCTTTGAGCTCGCGGAGTTCGTCACCTGCCCGTTCCACAGCGGGCCCATCTGTTCCGTGTGCTGCGCGTCTGAGAATTCCTGCCGCGAGCTGTGCAAGAGCCCTGAAGGCCTGCGCGACGGCGAGCCCGTCATGCCCACGTTCCGCGGCCGGAACGCGGACTCCCGGAGTAGCGCATGAGCGTCCTCGTCACCGGCTTCGGCTCCTACGGCGATCAGACCAGCAATCCCAGCGAGCTTCTCGCCTGGGCCCTGGACGGACAGCGCATCGCCGGAGAGACCATCACCGGCGCCTCGCTGCCTGTGGCCACCGCCCAGGTCGGCCGGGCACTCGCGACGGCCATCGACAACGCCCGGCCTCGCATCGTCGTAGCTCTCGGCGTAGCGCCCGGCCGTACGGCACCCAGCCTGGAACGCGTCGCGATCAACGTGCGCGACTTCCCCATTCCCGATACTGACGGCGCGCAGCCCGTCGATGAACCTGTGGTCGCCCGCGGCCCGGACGCCTATCGCACCGCTTTGCCGGTCAAGATGATCCTCTCCGCCTGGCGGACGGCGGGGTTGCCCGGTTACGTCTCCAACACCGCCGGCACGTACGTCTGCAACCAGGTGTTCTATCTGGTCTCACACCGGGCACGGCAGGACGGTTTCCGGGCCGGCTTCATTCACCTGCCGGCCTTGCCCGCCCCGGATACGGCCACGGTGCCGGCACCGTCGATGAGCCTGGAGCTCATGGAAGAGGCCGTCCGGACCGCCGTGGCCGTGGCCGCCGGACACGATGGACCGGATCTTTCACTGGTGGCCGGAGCGGTCAGCTAATGCACTGGAACACAGCCCAGGAGGAATGGTGATCGACCTCAACAGCGACCTCGGCGAAGGCTACGGCGCCTGGACGATGGGCGACGACGACGCACTGCTCAACATCGTGACCAGCGCCAATGTCGCCTGCGGCTTCCACGCCGGCGATCCTCAGGTCATGCGCCATACGGTCGCCACGGCTGCCCGGAGCGGCGTCGCCGTCGGCGCTCATGTCTCCTATCCGGACCGGCGCGGCTTCGGCCGTTATGACCTCAAGCTGCCGCCGAGCGAGGTCACCAACGACGTCCTGTACCAGATGGGAGCGCTGGACGCCTTCGCCCGCGCGTCGGGGACCCGGGTGTCGTACGTCAAGCCGCACGGCGCTCTCTACAACCGGATCGCCATCGATGCGGACCTTGCCAGCGCGGTGGTCGCCGCGGTTCGCGAATACGACCGGGGCCTGGCGCTGCTCACCTTGCCCGGCTCCGCCGCCGCGGAAGCCGCCGAGGCGGCCGGTATTCCGGTCATCGCCGAAGGCTTCGCGGACCGGGCCTACACGCCCGACGGCCACCTTGTGCCACGCCGCGAACCCGGAGCGGTCCTCACCGATCCGGGCCTCGTCGCCGCCCGCGCCGTCCGCATGGCCACCGAGCACACCGTCACGGCCATTGATGGCACTGACGTCCCCATGCCCGTCGCCTCCCTCTGTGTGCACGGCGACAGCCCAGGCGCGGTGAGCCTGGCACAGGCTGTCCGCTCGGGCCTCACCGCGGCCGGTGTCACGATCGCCCCGTTCGGCCCCGTCCGCTGACCTCGCGACGGAGCGGGCCGCGAGCATGACGGCGGCGCCGTGACGCCTGCGCGGCCCGCGGCGATCAGAGATTGGGCAGATAGCGGTCCAGCTCGTACTCGGTGACCTGGCGGCGGTAATCGTTCCACTCCGCACGCTTGTTGCGCAGGAAGAAGTCGAAGACGTGCTCGCCGAGAGTCTCCGCGACCAGTTCGCTGTCCTGCATGGCCCTGATCGCCTCACCGAGGTCCTGCGGCAGTGGCTTGATGCCCATCGCCCGCCTCTCCGCGGGCGTCAGTGCCCACACGTCGTCCTCGGCGGGCGGCGGCAGCTCATAATCGTCCTCGATGCCCTTCAGCCCGGCGGCCAGGATCAGCGCGTACGCCAGGTATGGATTGCACGCGGCGTCGATCGAGCGGAACTCGACCCGGGTCGAGTTGCCCTTGTGCGGCTTGTACATGGGCACGCGCACCAAGGCGGAACGGTTGTTGTGCCCCCAGCTGATGTAGGCGGGTGCCTCCCCGCCCGCGCCGGCGGTGCGTTCGACCGCGCCCCACAGCCGCTTGTAGGAGTTGACCCACTGGCAGCAGACGGCGGTGATCTCGGCCGCGTGCCGGAGCAGGCCGGCGATGAACGCACGGCCGATCTTGGAGAGCTGGAGCTCCGCACCCGGCTCGTAGAACGCGTTCCGGTCGCCCTCGAACAGCGACACGTGGGTGTGCATGCCGGAGCCGGGATGATCGGTGAACGGCTTGGGCATGAACGTCGCGTAGACGTCCTGCTCGATCGCGACTTCCTTCATCACCAGGCGGAACGACATGATGTTGTCCGCCGTGGCCAGCGCGTCCGCGTAGCGCAGGTCGATCTCCTGCTGGCCGGGCGCGCCCTCATGGTGGCTGTACTCCACCGACAGGCCCATGCTCTCCAGCATCATGATCGACGTCTTGCGGAAGTCATGCGCGATGCTGTGCGGCGTGTGGTCGAAGTACCCGCCAGAGTCGATCGGCACCGGCCTCGACCCGGGCTGCGGCCTCTCCCGGAGCAGGAAGAACTCGATCTCCGGGTGGGTGTAGAAGGTGAAGCCCAGATCGGAGGCGCGGCCGAGGGCCCGCTTGAGCACCCACCGCGGGTCCGCGTACGACGGCGACCCGTCGGGCATCAGGATGTCGCAGAACATCCGGCCCACGCCGGGCGCCTCGCCGCGCCAGGGAAGCAACTGGAACGTAGCCGGGTCCGGCTTGGCGATCATGTCGGCCTCGTAGACCCGGGCGAAGCCCTCGATGGCTGATCCGTCAAAGCCGATGCCGTCCGCGAAGGCACCTTCGAGTTCGGCCGGGGCCACGGCGACGGACTTCAGGTAGCCGAGCACGTCGGTGAACCAGAGCCGGACAAAACGGATGTCCCGCTCCTCGAGCGTGCGCAGCACGAATTCTTGCTGCCTGTCCACGCCTCTCACCTTAGACGTCTCCGGCACATATCCTCGCCTTCCACCGGCACGCTTCGCGGCACGCCGTCCGGTCGTCCCAGGCCAGCGCTCGGTTCTCGCATCTGCTGGCCCCAGTCTGCCCTGTCGTTGTTTCCCCGGCGTTACACACGCGGCACCGCCCGGGACACTTCCAGGCCACGTAGCCCACGCGGTCACCGGCCAGCCACTGTCAGCGGCGTGTGGCAGGCGTGGATGCCCTAGACGCCCTCACCGATCGGGTGGGCGGCGTGGAGAGCGGCGTTCAGACCATCCTGGAGTTGCTGCGCGAGGGCCGCTGACCAGAGCCGTGGCCGGTGCGGCGAGGGCGCCAGCCCGGCAGGGCGCGCCGGGCGGGGGCGCACGGGCCGCCGCCCTAAGCTAGATGCGTGCCTACGCTGCGGATTGCCATGGCCCAGGTCAACGCGACTGTGGGAGATCTGGCGGGGAACGCGGACAAGATCGTCGAGTGGACCCGCCGCGCGGCGCTGCAGGGCGCCCGGCTGATCGTGTTCCCCGAGATGATGCTCACCGGTTACCCGGTGGAGGACATGGCGCTGCGCGCCTCGTTCGTCGAGGCTTCGATTGAGGCGGTCCGGTCCGTCGCGGAACGGCTCGCCGCGGAGGGGCTGGGCGGCGTCGCCGTCGTGACCGGCTATCTGGACCGGCGGGCCGACCTTGTGCCGCGCACCGGGCTGCCGGCCGGCGCCCCGCTGGACGCGGCCGCCCTGCTCTACAACGGGCGCGTGGCCGTGACCACAGCCAAGCACCACCTGCCGAATTACGGCGTCTTCGACGAGTACAGGTACTTCGTCCCCGGCAATTGCCTCCCCGTGTTCCGCATGCCCGCTGACGCGCTCTCCGGGCCCGGCGGGCCCGGCGGCCCTGGCGGGCCCGGCGGCCCTGGCGGGCCCGGAGTCCCGGACGGCGCGAGGGGCCCTGCGGGTGACCGGGACGCCATCGATGTCGCAATCGCGGTCTGCGAGGACCTGTGGCAGGAAGGCGGTCCGGTCGCGGTCACCCGTCAGGCGGCCGCCTCGCTGCTGGTGGTGCCGAACGCCTCGCCCTACGAGCGCGGCAAGGGCGATGTCCGGCTCGACCTGTGCGTCCGCCGCGCCCGGCAGGCCGGGGCGGCGCTGGCCTACGCGAACATGATCGGCGGCCAGGACGAGCTGGTCTTCGACGGCGACTCGATCCTGGTCAACGCGTCCGGCACGCTGCTGGCCCGCGGCCCGCAGTTCGAGGAGGCCCTCGTCGTCACCGACCTGGACCTGCCCGCCGCCGAGGGCCCCGTCGCTGCCGAGGAGATCCCTATCGACGCCGGCGACGGCACCACCATCATGATCAGGCACGTGGAGCTGGAGCCTGCCGCCTTGCCGGCCGCGCGGACTGCGGCGGCCGCGCCGTCGCCGGCGGACGGCGAGCAGGAGGGGCCGTTCTGGCGCCGCCTTCCGGATCATGAGGAGGTGTACCGGGCGCTCGTCACCGCGGTGCGGGACTACGTACGCAAAAACGGGTTCGGCTCGGTGATCCTGGGCCTGTCGGGCGGCATCGACTCGGCCCTGACCGCGACGATCGCCGCCGACGCGGTCGGCCCGGACAACGTGTACACCGTGCTTATGCCAAGCCGGTATTCCAGCGAGCATTCGGTGGGTGACGCCGAGGAACTCGTCAAGCGGCAGGGGCTGCACTCGGTCGCGGTCCCGATCCGCTCGATCGTCGACGCGTTCGAGGCCGAGCTGGCGCCGGCCGGGTTCCCTTCCAGCGGGCTGCCCGCGGAGAATCTGCAGGCACGGGTGCGTGGCGTGATCCTGATGGGGCTGTCCAATGCGGCGGGCCACCTGGTGCTGACCACGGGCAACAAGAGCGAGCTGGCGACCGGCTATTCGACCCTGTACGGGGACTCGGCGGGCGGCTTCGCCCCGATCAAGGATGTGCCCAAGACGCTGGTGTGGCAGCTCGCGCGGTGGCGCAACGAGCAGGCCGTGGCGGCTGGCCAGACGCCGCCGATCCCGGAGAACTCGATCACGAAGCCGCCGAGCGCCGAACTCGCGCCCGGCCAGCTGGACACGGACTCCCTGCCGGACTACCAGGTACTTGACACCCTGCTCGACGACTACGTCGAGCAGGACATGGGCTCCGCCGAGCTGATCGCGGCCGGCCACGACCCCGCGCTGGTCGAGCGGGTGATCCGGATGGTGGACGCGGCCGAGTACAAGCGTCGGCAGTACCCGCCGGGCCCCAAGATCACGCAGAAGAACTTCGGCCGGGACCGGCGGCTGCCGATCACCAACCGCTGGCGGGAGGGATGGGTCCCGCCCGCCCCCGGCCAGACGCCGCGCTAGCCGCTCGCGTCAGCGAGGGGTGAGACCGAGCAGCAGGCTGTCGACGATGCGCTCGGCGAACTCCGGAGTGCGCGGTACTGTCTCGCACTTCCCCCGGGCCATCGCGGCACCGGTCAGCGTGAGCATGGCGATCTCCACGTCGATGTCGGGCCGCAACTGGCCCGTCTCGATGCCTCGCCGCAGCACCGACCTGATGACGTTGCGCCGCGGCTCGATGAAGGTCTCCGCGTAGCGGGCCATCAGCCGCGGGTACTTCTCGCCCTCGCCGAGCAGCAGCGTGTACTGCCGGGCCCGCCTCGGGTCCGCCGCGTCCTGGCTCATCACCGTGAGCAGGGCGATCAGGTCCTCGCGGACCGAGACGCCGCGCGGGGTGGGCAGCGGGCTCTTCAGTGAGCCCAGCGCGTCGAGCAGCAGGTCTTCTTTGCCGTGCCAGCGGCGGTAGACCGTGGCCTTGCCGACGCCTGCCCTGGCCGCGATCGCCTCGACGCAGACGCCCTCGGCCCCGCCTTCGGCGAATAGCTCGAGCGTGGCCTGGATGATCGCCTGCTCGGCGCGCTCGCTGCGGGGCCGACCGGGCCGCCGGCCCGGAGGGCCCGCGGCGGGCCCTCCGGGACCCGCCTGCGGACCGGCGGCTGTCACCGTTCCGGTGCCCTCGCGGGCGCTGCCTTCCTGGCTGAGGCTGGGCGCCGCACGCCCGCTGTTGTCACCGCGCGGATCCGGGCAGTGCTCATCGAGCGGCCCGAGGACGCGCTCGCCGCCCGGGACCTCGGCTGCGAGGTTCGCGGCTGCCGGAGGCATACGGCATCATCCTTCCATGCGGGCGGACCTGGTGGTGAGGCCCTCCTGCCATACATCTTCGACCTCCAGGGGGTCTATGCCGCCCCCTTCCGCGGCCACCGGCCCCTGAGCCTCTGCCTCGGCGAGCACAGGCTCGCCGGCGGCGGCCTCCGCGCGGACGGGCTCATCGGCGGCCTCACCGGCCGGGGCTTGGACGGAGACGGCGCCGCCCCGGCCCGGCATCCAGCGCAGCACCACGAGCGCCCCGGCCAGTGCGATCACCGCCGCGACGAGCGTGGTCACGTGCATGGCGCCGACGAAGGCGTCGTTAGCCGGGCCCAGCAGGGACCGGCCCGCTGCGCCGAGCTGCGCCGCCACCGCCTGAGTCGCCGCGATGGACCCGCCGGCCGCGCCCCTCGCGGCGGCCGGGAGAACCGTGAGCTTCGGGCTTATCGCATCGTGATAGGACTGGGCCAGAATCGAGCCCAGCACGGCGACGCCCAGCGCAACGCCGATCTGGCGCGCGGTGTTGGTCAGCGCGGATCCGGCGCCAGCCCGCTCACGGGGCAGCACGTCCATCACCGCGGACGTCGCCGCCGGCATCGCGACGCCGATCCCGGCGCCCTGCACGAAGAACAGCAGGCCGAGCAGCCAGACCGGCGAGGACGTGCCGAGCAGGATATAACCGGCCAGCGCCACGGACATGACGAGCAAGCCGCCTGTCCCGGCGGCCTTGGCCCCATACCGCTTGACCAGTGCGGCGCTGCGCGGCGACAGCAGCAGCTGGCCGACCGCGAACGGGACCGTCAGCAGGCCGGCGCCCACCGGGCTGTAGCCCAGGACGTTCTGGGTGTAGAAGCTCGTGAAGAAGTACACCCCGCCCATGCCGAAGAACACCAGGCCGAGCGCGCTGACCGACGCCGACAGCCGCCGGTCGCCGAACAGCCGGACATCCAGCGCCGGATGGCGGGTCCGGGACTCATGCCAGGCAAAGAGCGCGAGCACGGCCAGGCCGCCCGCGATCGGGCCGAGCACGGAGGGATGCACCCAGGAGCCGGAGTCGCCGCCCTGGACGATCCCGTAGACGAGGAGAACCAGGCCCGTGATCGAGAGCAGCACGCCAAGGACATCGATGCCCACCCGCTCGGGGTTCCGCGACTCCGGAACCAGGAGCGCGACGGCGGCCGCGCCGGCAGCCGTGACCGGCACGTTGATCAGGAACACCGAGCCCCACCAGAAGTGGGCCAGCAGGACGCCGCCGAGCACCGGGCCGATCGCGACGCCGATACCGACGGCAGAGGCCCAGATACCGATGGCCCGCGGCCGCTCCTGGGGCTCGAAGACGTTGGAGATGATCGACAGCGTCTGCGGCATGACGGCGGCGCCGCCGAGGCCCATGGCCGCGCGCGCGAGGATCAGCTGGTCGGGCGACTGCGAGTAGGCGGACAGCAGCGAGCCGATGCCGAAGAGGACCAGGCCGATCATGAGCATGCGCTTGCGGCCGATCCGGTCGCCGATGACGCCGAAGGTGAACAGCAGCCCGGCGAAGACCAGTGTGTAGGAGTTGATGGCCCACTCGAGCTGGCTCTGGCTGGCGCCGAGCCCGCCGTGCGGCTCGGCGATCGTCTTCAGCGCGACATTGAGGACGGTGTTGTCGATGACGATGGCAAGAAGGCTGACGATGAGGACGCTGAGGATGCCCCAGCGCCTTCGGTAAATCGTTTGGGCGTCCATGGTGCCTTTCGCAAGCTGGCGGAGGGTCGTTCAGGTAAGCGGGAAGCTTGGGCAGAGCGCGGCGGTTCTGGTGATTGACGCCCTGGAGGGCCGGGGCCGCGCTCCTCTATCGATACGGAACTGGATCGTATCGATATCTATTTCCGGGCGCTTATGTTTTTTCCGCAGCTTCTTCGTCACATTTAGTGACCATTCACCGAACGCTTCGCCGTGGCTGGGCCCGAGGACAGCACCGGTCCACCCATAGGCCCAGCGCATCAGCCAGTGGTCTCTAGCGCCCCGATCGGGCTAACAGCATGCCCGGTCTTCGGGCAGCACCATGTGGCCTCGCCCGCCTGATCGCGCTCTTTGCAAGCCTCATCGGCCACGAGCAACTGGAGTCACTGCGTGCCTCAGGCCTTCCCGCGAGAGCCTCCGACGCGGGAGCCCGCGGCCGCGGTGGACTGGGCGGGGCGCTGCTGGCGGCGGGCGCCCTGAAGCGCGAGGCAGAGCAGTGCCGCGACGATCAGGACACTGATCGGCGCGACGATCGCGGCTCGCATCGCGGTGACGAAGCTGTCGTGGGCGGCCACCCGGTTCTGGAGCACGGCAAGGACAACGGCGCTGCCGAGAGCCGAACCGGTCTGCCGGACCGTGTTGAGCACGCCCGAGGCCGCACCGGCCATCCGGGGATCGACGTTCCGGGTGGCGATCGTCTGCATCGGCGACATCGTGCACCCGATCCCCAGGCCGATCACGAGGTAACCGGGCAGCAGGTCATACCAGTGTGAGGTGGGCCCGGCGACCTCGACGGTCACGGCCAGTCCGGCCGCGAACAGGAGGAAGCCGCTCATCAGCAGGTACTTGCCGCCCCGGTCGGCGAGCCGGCCCGCGAACGGCGCGATGAAGGCCGAGACTAGCGAGGCAGGCGCCATGGTGAGCCCGGCCTTGATCGCGCTGAAGCCCAGCACCGACTGGAGATAGATGGTCAGCGGCAGCGCCATCGCGATGAACCCAACTGACATGATCAGGTTCGCAGCGCTCATCAGCGCGTAGTTGCGGTCACGGAACAGCGAGAAGGGCAGCAGCGGCTGCCGGTCCTGCCGTCGCGCCTGGACGAGCACGAAGATCACGAGCAGCGCCACGCCCACGCCGATGATCAGCGGGATGCTGACGAACGACCAGACCGTACCCCAGTTGTAACTCTGGCCTTCGACCAGGCCGTAGGTGATCACGACCAGGGCCGCGCTGACGATGAGCACGCCCGGGAGGTCGAGCGGCTGCCGGTGGCCGCTCCGCACCTCGGGGATGATCACGACCGCCAGCAGCATGGTGATCACGCCGACCGGGACGTTGACGAAGAAGATCCACCGCCAGCCCAGCCAGGTGACCAGCACGCCGCCGACGGTGGGTCCCGCGATGGTCGCCAGGCCGGCCACCCCGCCCCAGACGCCCAGCGCGGTGCCGCGCCGGTGGCCGGGGAAGATTGCGATGATGATCGCCATGGTCTGCGGCAGCAGCATTGCGGCGCCGAGGCCCTGCACGGCGCGCGCGGTGATCAGCTCACCGGCGCTGCCGGAGATGCCCGCCGCCGCCGAGGCGAGGGTGAACACCGCGACGCCGGCGATGAACAGGTTCCGCCGGCCGCGCAGGTCACCGAGGCGTCCGGCCGTGATCATCAGCACGGCCAGGACGATGCTGTAGGCGTTGATCACCCAGCCGATCCCGGCCAGCGACGCGTGCAGCCCGCGGCGCATGTCCGGAATCGCGATGTTCACGATCGTCAGGTCGAGCAGGGTCATGAAGAAGCCGAGGCTCAGCGTGAGCAGGACCGCCCACTCGTTTCCGCGCCACTTGCGCATGATGGTCACCCGCGTTCTGTTCGGCCTGATGAGTTCTTGTTCTCGCTCGGTTGCGGCGCCGGGTCCGCATGCCGCTCCGGCCCGGCCGGCGAGGCTGGCCAAGTGATCCGGCCGTCCCGGATGTCTTCGACCGCGGCCCGCAGCCAGTCCAGCTCGGCGCGTTCCAGCGCGGCCAGGTACTCCGTCTCGATCATGTGCACCCTCGGCAGGCCATGCTTGAGCGCCGCGTCCAGGGTCGTGTTCAGCCCGCTCAGCTTCGCCTCGACCTCGACACTGCGGTGCTCCAGCAGCTCGGCGACCTCCGCGGGCTCGAGCGCCGACACGAACGAGAGCGCCATGGCCAGGCGGCGGTACTCCGGGCTCGGCCGGAGCAGCGTCCCCCGCAGGGCGTCGAGCATCTGGTCGCGGCCTGCGTCGGTGATCGCATAGACCGTCCGCTCGGGCCGCCGGCCCTCGCGGCTGGTCTCGACCGGGGTGATGAGGCCGGCCTCGGCGAGCCGCTCCACGGTGCTGTACAGCGTGCCCTGCGTGACCTTCATGACCTGGTCGATGTGCTGGACGCGGATCCGCTGCCGCATCTCATATGGGTGCAAAGGCCCGCGGCTCAGCAGCGACATGACTGCGATGGCCAGCGGGGTGAGCGACAGAGGCATCGCCCTCTCCTCTCGGGGATCCGGCCCGGGCCGACCGGAGGCACTCGGAGCCGGACACACAGCCGATCCCGACTAGTCAGCTTCAATTAGTCGAATCCGACTATATAGAGCAGGCAAGCGGGAATCAAGCTTGACCACCCGCCGCGTTCCAGCCTGCGGGGGACACAGGCCAGCCGGAGGCCCCGGCGCCGGGCGGTTTGCGCTCCCTCGGACACCGCCGCCCACCGGACACCTGGACACCCGGACACCCGGCAGCCATAGGGCATCGAAGCTGGGATGGGCTTAGCGGCTCCGGGCCCCCGGGGACGGGCCGCGCGGGGCGGGATTCCGGCCGGTCAGGAGCCGAGCATGATCTCGGCCTGGTGCAATTCGCCGCCGGGCCGGCCGATCACGAGGGCGAGGACCAGGGACGCGGATTCTCCCTGCAGGTCCACGGTGGCGGCGGTCTCGCCGTCGCCGGACCGGTAGGCGGCCAGGCGGCATCGCCCGGCCCAGGCCGCGGCCATCCGCAGTCGGCGCATCACCAGCGCGGTGTCCAGCGACGGGGCGATGGGCAGCGATGACGGCCACTCAGCCGGGCCGTCGTTCAGCAGCGCGACCACGCGGTCCAGCCAGATCCGCAGCGGCGAGCCCGCGGCCGGCGGCACGGCGAGCGTCAGCGACTGGACACGGGGCGGGCGCTCGGGGGTGAGCCGCAGCTCGGCCTGCACAACCATGCCGTTCCCCGTCAGCCACCACCGGCAGTGCGCGGGTGAATCGAATTCGGGGAGCCGCTCCGCGTCGTCACGAAGGCCGCCGATGCGCTCGCGGATCAGCCGGATCTTGCGCTGCCGCTCGGGGAACGGCTCATCGAGCGCGACGTTTTCCGAGAAGAGCTGCCGGGCCGCCGCATCGTCCCAGGACCGCAGTAGCCTGGTCACCTGCTCCCGGGCGGCGATGGTCTCCGGCCACGGCCCGGCCGGGGCGAGCGGCAGGCCGCGGTCCCCGTGCGAACCGCCGCGCCAGCCCATGGTGCGCGGTGGCCCGGACTGACCCACCCGCTGCCGCAGCACGGCGTGCAGCAGCCGCGCCGCGACCGGGGACACGGGTGCGTACGTGCCGTTGCCCAGGACGATCACGCCGGTCCCGGTGGCCGGATGCCACCGCATGTTGCTGCCGAAGCCGGGATAGCCGCCGCTGTGCTGGACGGCTCTTCCCCACACCGGGTCTTCTTCGACGAACAGCCCGAACCCGTAGCTGCTGGCGCTTCCCGCCAGGCCGCCCGGGAAGGGCACCGGCACGCGCGGGCCGGTGGCGACCAGCGGCAGTTGCATCTCGCGCCGGGTCGCGCGGCGCAGCGGGTGCGGGCCGCCCGCACCTTCCTCGCCGGGCGGGAACGCACCGGCCAGCCCTGCCACCCAGGTGGCGAGGTCCCGGACGCAGCTGAAGATGCCGCCCATCGGGGCGAAGGCACCGCAGGGATCAGGGATGATCTCCGACCATCCCCCATCACCCAGGCGGTACCCGGCGGCGAGCCCGTCCGGGTCGAAGTCCGATGCCTCGAAACCCGTACGTGACAGGCCGAGCGGGGCCAGCAGCCGCTCCTTGACGAATTCCGGGTATGGCGTGCGCGCGGCGGCCAAGATGACTCTGCCGAGGATCGCGTAACCCAGGTTGGAGTATTCGAAGCGGGTTCCAGGTGCCCAGGCGAAGCTCACGCCGCCGGACAGGAATCCCGAGAATTCCGCGGGCGGCGTTCCCTGCTGCCGGTCACCCCACGGGTCATCGGTCGGGAACCCGGCGGTCATCGTCAGCAGGTGCCGGATCCGGATACGCGCCGCATCGGGGGTGGGCATGCGCCACCCGCGAAGCTCCGGCACGTACTCTTCGGCCAGGTCATCAAGGTCCAGCGCACCATCGTCCCGCAGCGCCAGCACTGCTGAGGCGGTGAAGCTCTTCGTCATTGACGCGATCCGGAACACCGTGTCCGCGTCCGGCGGGGGCCCGCCCAGCCGGCGCTGCCCGAGCCCCCCGGCGTGCACCAGGCGGCCGTCGGCCACAATCCCGTACGCAAGTCCCGGCTGGCCGCCCTCGTGCTGGTAGCTCTCCGCGAGAGCGTCGACCGTCTCGAAGCCCGCCGTGGCCCCCGCCGGCGCACCGACCGCCATGGCCTCCGCCGGCTCACTCTCCGCCATGGCCTCCGCCGGCTCACTCTCCGCTGCCACGCCTACCTCCTGGTCTGATACGACGGTCCAGTCTCTCAGCGCGCGCAGACGCCGCCCCTCGCCAGGCAGCGTTATGCGCGATAAAAGACGCTGATGTTTCATTGGTGTTTCGTCTGCGCCCGGCTCATGCGATGATCTGAGTGTCCGGGGACGCCGCTGGGGCGCCTCGAGGCGTGGAGGTTCGACGATGAATCCGCAGGCAGAAGAACCACGTGCGGCCGCGACCGAAGAGCGGACCGCAGCACAGACCCCGGCAGGGCCCGGCGTGCCAGACGGGCCGGGAACTGCCCGGGCGGCACGGCCGGAGTCGCTGTACGGCGGTACGTCCGGACGGCGCGTTACCGTGCGGGACATTGCCGCCGCCAAAGCGCGCGGCGAGAAATGGCCGATGCTCACGGCCTACGATGCGCTCACGGCCCGGATCTTCGACGACGCCGGTATCCCGGTGCTGCTCGTCGGGGACTCGGCCGGGATGGTCGTCTACGGGCACGACACGACGATTCCCGTTACCGTTGATGACCTGATCCCGCTCACCGCCGCCGTCGTCCGTGGCACGAGCCGCGCCCTGGTCGTCGCCGACCTGCCGTTCGGGTCCTACCAGGCTTCCGCCGGGGCCGCGCTCGCCGCCGCGACACGTTTCCTCAAGGAGGCAGGTGCGCAGGCGATCAAGCTGGAGGGCGGCCGGCGGGTGGCGAGCCAGGTTGAGGAGCTTGTCGCCGCCGGAATCCCGGTCATGGCGCACCTGGGCCTTACCCCGCAGTCGGTGAACGCGTTCGGCGGTTACCGGGTTCAGGGCCGGGGGGAGGACGGCGAACGGCTGCTGCACGACGCCAAGACGCTGGAAGCCGCTGGCGCCTTCGCCGTCGTCCTGGAGTGCGTGCCGGCGCCGCTTGCGGCGCGGGTTACCGAGGTGCTGTCGATCCCGACCATTGGCATCGGGGCCGGCCCGGACTGCGACGCCCAGGTCCTGGTGTGGCAGGACATGGCCGGGCTGTCGCCGCGGACGCCGAAGTTCGTGCGGAAGTACGCGGACGTGGCGGGCGTGCTCCGCGACGCCGCCACGGCCTATGCCCGGGATGTTGTCTCTGGCGCCTTCCCCGCGCAGGAGGAGTCCTACCGCTGACCGCAGGCCTGCCCGGGTAACGCACAGGGCTCGCCGCCGTGCCGCCTCCCCGGCGGCACGGCATGGTCCTCACCGCGGACAGCTGGCTCGAGTTCCGCGGCACCCGCGGCAAAGCTGGTCACGAAGGAATCCTCGATGTACATACCTGCGTCGGCGACTTCAGCAGGCCGTCCGAGCCTGCCCACGGGGACGCGGCTGGCCAGCCATGACCAATGCCTTGCCGGTGGGATGCCAAGGCGGGCGGGGACTGCTGGGCAGTCCCCGCCCGCCCCGCGCAGCCGGTCAGGCAGCCGGCTTGAGGACGACCTTGGTGTAGCCGTCTATCCGCTTGTCGAACTTTTCATAGGCCTCAGGCGCCTGATTGAGATTCAGATCGTGGGACACCACGAAGCTCGGCGTGGCACGCCCCTCGATGATCATGTCGCGCAGCTGGCGGTTGTACGCCTTGACATTGGCCTGGCCCACGCCGATGCGCTGGCCCTTCTCGAAGAACTTGCCGACCTCGAAGAGCAGCATGCCCTTCTTGGCCGCCTCGTCGACACCACCCGGATCGGAGGGCACGTACAGGCCGGTGACGCCGATCATGCCTGTCGGGCGGACCGTCTCCACGACGGAGTTCAGCACCACCGCCGGCTCCTCACCCTCGCCGCTGCGCTTCTGGGCCTGATACCCGACGGCGTCGACGCCCTTGTCTGTGCCCTCTCCCCCGGTCTGCTCCTTGATCTGCTCCACCGGGTCTCCCTCGGCGAAGTTGATAGGAACGCAGCCAATCTCCCTGGCCTTGTTCAGCCGCTCCGGCACCCGGTCGACGACGAAGACCTTCGAGGCCCCGCGCAGCAGCGCAGAGTAGGCGGTCATCAGCCCCACCGGCCCGGCGCCGTACACGGCGACGCTCTCCCCCGGTGATACCTTGGCGAGCTCGCAGCCGTGGTAACCGGTCGGGAAGATGTCGGCGAGCAGGATGAAATCGTCTTCGTGCTCCTGCCCCGGAGGCAGCTGCAGGCAGTTGAAATCCGCGAAGGGCACGCGCAGGTACTCGGCCTGCCCGCCGCGGTACGGGCCCATCGCCACGTAGCCGTACGCCCCGCCCGCGAAACCCGGATTCACTGTCAGGCAGAAAGCGGTGTACCCGGCGAGGCAGTTCTTGCAGAACCCGCAGGCCACGTTGAACGGCATCACGACGCGGTCGCCCTGGTGAACGCTGACCACGCCGGGCCCCGTCTCCTGGACGACCCCCATGTTCTCGTGCCCGAAGATGATGCCCGGCTGGGCCGCAGTGCGGCCCTCGTACATGTGGAGATCCGATCCGCAGATAGCCGTCGAAGTGAGCTTGACGATCACGTCGTTCGGGTGCTCAATCTTCGGGTCGTCTACATTCTCGACCGCAACTTGGAACGGACCTTTGTAAACAACAGCTCGCACGGGCCACCCCCCTATAGATCTGGCGGACTGCACACACAACCGCTGATAAGGTAGCCTCTACCCGCATTAGGCCTGGTAACCCCGTGACGGCCAGCGAATCATCGCGCACTACCGGCAACGGTGTCCCCCGCTGGCGGCCGTCCGGCTGATGTCCCGGCTCTCAGGCGCCGCGGCCCGCTTATGAGGCGGACCGCAGCTGGGGCAGGACCTCTTTGCCGATCATCTCGATCGCCGCCATCGGATTCGCCGACATCACCTGGATCGAGACGATGTCGGCGCCGACATCGGTCACCAGCGGCCGGTAGGCGCCGATCAGCCCGGCGGCGTCGGGCACGACGGTGTAGCTGCCCAGCACCTCGGAGCGGCTCATTTCATCCGCCCTGAACCGGAGCTCGGCGGGATCGGCTGTCTCCAGCCGGCCCGGAGCACGCAGTCCCCGCATCGACGAGAGCGCCCGCCACGCGTCGTCCGGGTTGTCCGCCAGGACCGTCCACCGGGTGGCCAGCACAAGCTGCGAGCTGCCGCGCTCGGCCGCGGCGCGCCGGTACGGCTCGATCACCTTCGCCAGCGTGTCCGCGGGCTCCTTCACGCTCGTGATAAGGCCGCCCGCATGCCGCCCGGCGAAATCGGCTGACTTGGGACCGCCGGCCGCCATCAGCACCGGGAGCTCACCAGCGGGCGGCGAATACAGCTTCGCCGTCTCGGTCGTGTAATACGTGCCCTGATAGGAGAGCTTCTCGCCGGCGAGAAGCCGGCGGATGATCTCAAGGGCCTCCTGCATGCGGGCCTGCCGCTCGCCGTATCCGGGGAACGGGAAGCCCAGCGGCCGCTCATTGATGGCCTCGCCGGTCCCGACGCCCAGCAGGAGCCGCCCGCCCGACAGCCGGTCCGTCGTCGCGGCCATCTGCGCCACCAGCGCGGGATGGTAATGGAACAGCGGGCACGTTACTGCGGTCCCGAGCTGCACCCGCTCGGTACGTGCCGCGACGGCACCCAGCCACGACCAGACGAAACCCGCCGCCGAGGTGTCGTCAACCCAGGGATGGAAATGGTCGGAGCCGAGGACCACGTCGAAACCGGCTTCCTCGGCTGCGACTGCCTGCTCCACCAGCTCTTCCGGCTGGAACGACTCGTGACTGCACAGCCAGGCAAATTTCATCGCATCCCCTGAGTCTCGAAGGCGTCTGTTACAGCGGCCGGTCTTGCCGAAGACCGCTGCATAGGACGCTACCTAAAGCGGCTGAAGGCACACGGCCGGCCCCTGCCTCCCCGCTTGCCGCTGTGCCGGCCCTGCGCATTCAGATGATGACCGTGTGAATTACCGCGCGTTAGGGCACGATGGACAGGTGGACAGGGACCAGGTAGCCGCATTGCGGACCTTGCTCGCCTCAACCGGCTGGCCAGAGCGGACCCAGGCCTTCGCACGGGTACTGCGGACTTCCACGGCGGCGCCCGGAGGGCTGCTCCTCGTCGGTACGCCCGCGGAAGAACCGTGGCATCTCGCCGCCCACCTGGACGACGAGAGCCGCCTGTCCGGGATTCCCGAGCTGGCGCCGACCCTCGTCCGCTGGAGCGTTCCCGTCAACGCGCCGCCGCACCTGCGGATCGGGCTCGACCGCCTGGAGGACGCACGCCGCGGCGAAACCCTCTTCGTGGTCACGCCGGAAACCGCGCCGGCCCCGCTCCTCGAGCGGGTCAGCGACGCACGCAAAGTGGGCGCCACGATTCTCGCGATGGACCAGGGCGACCCCGAGCTGGACGGGCTGGCGCACGAGGCGCTGACCATCAAAGCGGGGGCTGCGCCGGTCTCGTTCGCCGTGGCACAGCACCTCGTCAGCGCGGCGGCCGGCGAGCGCGTCCCAGAGCCCAAGCGCGGGATGCGCGAGCGGCTGGCCCGCCTGCTCGACGTGGTCAGCGGGCCGCCCGCCTAATCCGGTCCCCAGGTCAGCTGTCCAGGCTGAGGACCATTGTGGGGCGCTCGATGACGTGGTCCGGGCGCAGCGGCCGCACGGCGGTGCCGATCGCGAAGAACTCGGTGGTGTGCGCGCCCCACGTGTGGCTGTGCTGGCGCAACTGCACGCCGACGATGCCCTCCGCGTGCAATGCTTCCGCCTCGGCCTGCATCCGGCTCATCGCGAGCTCGCGCGCGTCGTAGAGGGCCTGGGTGAACTGCTCGATCTCGACGTTCCGCCCGATGTTGCCGAGCATGCCGCTCAGGCGCTGATGGGCGATGTGATAGACGCATGAGCCCATCACCATGCCGAGCGGCGCGTAGCCCGCGCGGATCAGCGTCCAGAAATCCTGCCCGGACAGGTCAGATGTGAACGGCTGATTCTTGTTGTTGCGCCACTGCGTGACGCCTCCGCCGCCGGCGCCGTCCTCGGCCTTGACCGCCGTGCCGACCGCGATGAATTCCGCGATGTCGCTGCCGAACTCCTTCAGTTCCACGTCGAGCCGGACCCCCACGATCCCGTCGGCGTGCAGCGCGTCCGCCTCAGCCTCCATCCGGGTCATCGCCAGCTCCCGCGCGTGGTACATCGCCTGGGAGAGCACGTTGAGCTCCTGGTTCTTGCCCCACCGGCCGAGCTGCAGGCCAACGTGGTAGATGGAGCTGCCGAGCACAAGGCCGAGCGGGCGGAACCCGACCTCCCGGACCAGCAGGAACTCGTTCACCGACAGATCCGAGGTAAAGATGCTGCCTGCGCGTCCCGGCTCCAGCTCGGCGAGGCGCCGCATGGCGTCCTGGGGGACTCCCGCCGTGCTCAGTTCGGTGGCGTTCTGGTCGGTCATCGCCTCTCCTAGGCTCTTCCGAGTCGCACCCGCGCGGCCTGCCTGCGCTGGGGGTCCAGGGACAGTACGGCCAGGCTGGGCTCGTGCCGGTGCCCGGCCGCGGCCCGCACGGAGAACCGGGCGATCGAGGTGCCGATGATCGTCACCTCCACGATGTGGTCACGCCGGCCTTCCTGCACGGGGCATTCCCGCTCGCTCACGCGCATGTCCATATTGGCTATCACGACGCCCTCGGCGCCCAGCCGCCGCACGTCCCGCTCGAGCTGGACCCGCGCGTCGTGCCGGGAATCGTTGACGAGTTCGGTATACCCGGTCACTTCGGCGCTGCCCGCGCTCCAGCGCGCCTGGCCGACGGTGAGCCAGTCATCGTGCCGGGCCGCGACCGAAATGCCGAGCGCAAGGCCGACCGGAACCCATCCCCTCGTGATCAGCTTAGCGAAATCCTGGCCCGAAAGGTCCGAAGTGAACGGCGTCGCCAGGCGCGGACCGCCGGGCGCGCGCACCGCGGTCCCGATCGCCTTGAATTCCAGGCCGCCGGCCGGGAAGCGGCCGATGCTGAGCGCCACGCCGACCACGCCGTGACCGCCGAGCTCGGCACACTCGGCGGTCATCCGGTTGATGGCCGTGTGCCGGGCGTCATAGAGGGCCTGCACCATGGGGCCGAAGGAGGCTACCCCACCGCGCCCGGACACCTGCGTAACGCTGCGGTAGGGCCCGAACATGCCGCCATAGCCCGCCCACGCACCGGGGCACCCGTACCCGCCGGTGTAGCCGATGTTGTAGACGGCCGCGCCCAGCACCTGCCCGACAGGCTCGAACCCGGCGCTCCGGATGGCCGTGAACTCATCGGCGGACAGCGCGGAACCCCACGTGCCGCTGCGCCGGATCTCCGCCATCCGCGCTTCGGCTACCGGTGGCAGTCCCTCCCCGCCCGGCTCATCGGTCACGACACACCTCTCTCGGTCACCCAACGATACTCTGCCGGACGGCACCGGCATCCGCCACCACGGCGATCCGGGCCCTACCTATGGTTCTGCGCCGTCAGTAGTCGTCCTGCGCATCCCACTCTTCGTTCCGGCGCTGAACGAGTTCCAGGGCATGGCTGGCCTCCTCGGCCGTGGCGAACGGCCCCAGCCGGTCCTTAACGGGCTCGTTCGCACCCTGCTCGACCTCGTGATGCTTAAGGCAGTACCACCACTGCTTGTCAGGATCAGCGTCCATGGACATTAGACTCGCAGAGCATGGCGACAAAGCTCCACCCGGGAGGCGCTCCGGCGCCGCGACCAGTTCCCCCGCAGATTCCACGGCCTGAAT
>DASQVO010000005.1:0-6443 GCA_035640715.1 Streptosporangiaceae bacterium | reverse complement strand
GCAGGTCCCCCCCGCTCATGAGGCTTGCGCGGAGGTGAGGTAGCGGGCCGCCGACTCGCGGATCGCCGCGGCGAATGCCGAGACGGCCGGGTGGTGGCGGGTTCCTTTCCGGTAAATGACGTGGGTGCGGCGACGGGCCATGGCGCCGGGCCGTGCGCGGTGGTGAGCGTTCCGTGCGGCGGGGGCCGGCGCCAGAGGGGCGGGTGGGTGGGTGGGAGGGTGGGAGGTTGCGAACAGATGCTGCAGGAAGCCGTTGTGGTGGTGATGCTGGCCGGGGCGGTAACGCCCGGCCAGCATGATGGAGCGCAGAGCTTCCTGTGGCAGGAAGGGCATCACAGCCTCATTCATCGGGATCGGGGTAATCGTTGAGCGCGGGCGGCGCCACTGCCACCCGGATTGCGGGATGGCTCGCGAAGCCCTGCGGGTGAATCGGCTCCCGGTTCGATTTCTGCGCCCGGCGCCGGCCCGTAGGCGTGGCCGACGGTGGTCCGGGTGAGCGGTCTAGAAGCTCGTCTCCCAGCACCGCCAGCGCCGCCTCTATCCGGCGCTGCTGCTCGCCGCTCACTCCTGCCACGACCTGACGGATCGCATCCGAGATCGGGCGTTCAGCCCGCTCGGTGAATTCCCGGTGCCGGGTCTGGGGGTCGACGCTGACCAGAGTGCGCCGGCCATCAGCGGGATCGTGCCCCACGGTAAGGACCCCGAGAGCCCGTAGCCGGTCCACGGTCCGCGACACAAGGCTCTGTGCCAGGCCCGTCCTTTGCGCGATCTCCGTGATCGGGCTCTGCGGATGGCCAGTCACGTCCTCGACGATCGCCACAGTGCTCGCAGCGACCGGCCCCTCGCCCTCGTTTGCGGTCGCCACCTGGGCGATGTCGCGGAGGAGCCGGGCAAGGCGGTGAAGTTGTCCCGCATTCACATCAACTATGATACATCACAAGTGATGTAAACGACGCTCCGGCACGAACCTGCTGGCAAGCCAAGGCCACCGCTAACGGGCAGGTACCGGGTATCCAGGGCCTCGAGACCGCGCATGTGAATGAGCCTTGCTGCAGGCAGCCGGGGGCTCGCCCGGGTCACAGTGCTGGAACGGGCCTGTTCTGTCCACCACCCTCATCATTCCCCTCGAATACTTAGTAGTTAGCGGATGCAAAGAAGCGGTCGATCCGTGCACGTCACCCGCTGAGAACCGGGCGTCCACCGGCAGCGCAGATCCGGCAATGTAGAACTGGCGGGGTGCCGCAGCGGAGATCCGCTTGCTTTTTGCGATGGCTGACGGGCTGTCGCAGAGAAGCCAGCGGCAGACCCGATGAGGGTCGGCCGGCAGGGGCTTGGCGGGCATGGGCTGGCCGGGTTCGGGGTGCGTGGTGCCGTCAGGCACCGTGCAGGAGGAAAGAGCGCCCGGAGGGCGGCCATTTCAGGGTTTTTGGGTGCCGGGCTGGGCGCGGTGGGTCAGGGGCCATGCGGCCGGGGCCGGTGGTGGGCGGGCCACCTTCCTTTGGCTGCTGCCCGTAATCCCCTGTCACTGCGGTACCGCGTTAGACCGGCCGCGCGCCCGGGCCGGAGGCTCGGGGTCGCTAGGCCGGTCAGCCCCTGGAGCCGGCTTCCTCCAGGGCACGGCGGACCAGGACGCGGGCCAGGTGCTCACGGTAGGCAGCGGTGGCGTTGTTGTCGGCGGGCGGGCTGGTGCCCTCGGCCGCGAGCGCGGCGGCCTCGCGCGGGCTGGCGCCCCCGGCGAGCGCGCGCTCGGTGGCTCCGGCGCGCAGCGGCGCTGGGCCCATGTTCACCAGGGCGATGGAGCTGCCCTGGACGGCGACGCCGACGATGGCCCAGTCGATGGCGCGCTTGGTGAACTTCTGGAACGACCATCCGGGCGAGGCGGGCTTCGGTACGCGGATCTCCGTCAGCAGCTCATCGGGGGCCAGCGCGGTCTCGAACAGGCTGCGGAAGAACTCACCGGCCGCGATCGCCCGCTCGCCCGCGGGACCGCGCGCCACCAGGGTCGCGTCCAGGGCGACGATCACGGCGGGCAGGTCGGAGGCCGGGTCACCGTGTGCGATCGCGCCGCCGATGGTGCCGCGGTGGCGGACCTGCGGGTCGCCGACCTGCCCGGCCGCGTGCGCCAGCAGGGGAAGCTCACGCGCGAGCAGCCCGGAGGTTTCGAGGTCGTGGTGGCGGGTCATGGCGCCGATCGCCACGTGGTCCGCCCTGTCCTCGATGTAGGACAGGGCGGGTATCCGGCCGATGTCGATGAGGATCTCGGGCATGGCCAGGCGCAGCTTCATCAGCGGCAGCAGGGAATGCCCGCCGGCCAGGAACTTCGCGTCCTCGCCGTGCTTGGCGGCCAGGTCCAGGGCGTCCTTGACCGACCCGGCGCGGGTGTATGTGAAGGATGCGGGGATCAACGGTTCTCCTTCTCCCCGGCTCAGCCGGCGTCGGTGCCAGCGGCGGCGAGCGCGGCCTTGACGATGTTGTGGTAGCCGGTGCACCGGCACAGGTTGCCTTCCAGGCCCGCGCGCACCTGTTCCTCGGTGGGCTGCGGGTTCTCCCGCAGCAGCGACACTATGGCCATCACCATGCCGGGGGTGCAGAAGCCGCACTGCAGCCCGTGCTCCTGGCGGAAGGCGCGCTGCACGGGATGCATCTCGCCGTTGGCGTCGCTGAGCCCTTCAACGGTGGTGACCTCGGACCCGTCGGCCTGGGCGGCCAGCACCGTGCAGGATTTCACGGACTCCCCGTCCAGCAGGACCGTGCACGCGCCGCACGAGGTGGTGTCACAGCCGACGTTGGTCGCGGTCAGCCCGGCGGCGTCGCGCAGGAAGTGCACGAGCAGCATGCGGTCCTCGACCTCGGCCCCGACCTCGGTGCCGTTGACTGTTACGGTGACCTTCATTGGCCCCTCGCCTTCTGCGCTTCCATGATCGCGGTCCAGACCCGTTCGGGCGTCGTCGGCATGTCGATATGCCGGATACCGAGATGGGCGACGGCATCGACCACGGCGTTCTGCGCGGCCGGAGTGGCGCCGATCGTGCCCGCCTCCCCGATGCCCTTGACGCCCAGCGGGTTGAGGGTGGTCGGCGTCTCCATGGTGACCAGCTCGAAACTCGGCAACTCTGTCGCGGTGATGGCCGCATAGTCGGCCAGATTGCTCGTGACCGGGTTGCCGTCGGCGTCGTACCGCACCTCTTCGAGCAGCGCCTGCGCGGCCCCCTGGGCGATGCCGCCGTGCCGCTGGCCTTCGGCGAGGACCGGGTTGAGCACCGGCCCGGCGTCGTCCACCGTCACGTGCCTGACGTACCGCACCTTCCCGGTCTCGGTGTCCACCTCCACCACGGCGAGGTGTGCGCCGAACGGGAACGTGGCGTGGTCTCCCTTGAACTCCACACTGGCGACGAGCCCGTCGCCGCCGGCGTGGCCGGCAACCTGGCCCCAGCTCAGCCTGGCGGCCGGGTCGCCCCGGACCTGCCACTGGCCGCTGTCGGTGTCCAGGACCAGGTCGTCCTCGCTCGCCTCGAGCATTTCCGCGGCAAGGCGGCGCGCCTCCTCCTTCACCTCGATCGCGGCCTTGTGCACCGCGGACCCGCCTATCTGGAGCGACCGCGACCCGTACGTCCCGATGCCCTCCGGGATCAGGTCGGTGTCGCCGTGCACGACCGTGACCTGCTCCATCGGGATCCCCAGCTCGGACTGGACGAGCATGGCCCATGCCGTGCGATGGCCCTGGCCGTGCGCGGAGCTTCCGGTGTAGACCGTCGCGGACCCATCATCGTGCACGGCGAGGCGGGCGGTCTCCCCCGCCGTCGCGTCGGCGGCCGTGATCTCGACGTAGGTCGACAGCCCGATGCCGAGCTGCACAGGGTCGTTGCTCTCCCGCCGCCGGGCCTGCTCCGTGCGCAGGTCCGCATACCCGGCCGCCTCCAGCACCGTGTCGAGGGCCTCGGCGTACCTTCCGGTGTCGTACTCGGCACCGCTGGCGGTCTTGAACGGGAACTTGTCCGGCGGGACCAGGTTGCGCCTGCGCACCTCCGCCGGGTCCATCCCGATCTCGGCCGCGAACAGGTCGATGGCCCGCTCGATGGCCGCGGTCGCCTCGGGCCGGCCCGCGCCCCGGTAGGCGGCGATCGGGGTCGTGTTGGTGACGAGCACCCGGTACGCGGTCTCCGCCCGCGGGATGTCGTACGCGCCGACCGCCATGAGGCTGGTGAGCGTCGGCAGGAACCCGCCCAGCCGCGGGTAGGCACCGGTGTCCTGATCGATGCCGAGCCGGTAGGCGAGAACCCGCCCGTCCCGCGTTCCGCCTATCTTGATGTGCTGCACCTGGTCGCGGCCGTGCGTCATCGCGACCAGGTTCTCGGTGCGGGTCTCCACCCAGCGGGTCGGGCGGCCGGTCCGCATGGCGGCCCGCGCGACCGCGACCACCTCCCGGTCGATGCCGATCTTGGCGCCGAACCCGCCGCCCACGTCGGGCGCGATCACCCGGATGGCGGCAGGCTCGAGCTTGAGCGCGTCGGCCAGCGTCGCCCGGGCAATCTGCGCGTTCTGCGTGCTCGTCCAGACCGTCAGCTTCCCGTCCCGCCAGACGGCGGCCGCCGCGCGCCCTTCCAGCGGCACCGGCGCGACCCGCTGGTTGACGATCGTCTGCTCGACCACGGCTTCACAGCCCTCGAAGATGGAGTCGTCGAACGCGTCGGCGCCGCCGGTGGCCGCGACGTTCGTCCCGGCCGGGGGGAACAGCAGGGTGTCGCCGGCCAGCGCGGCCTCCGTGCCTACCACGGCCGGCAGCGGCTCGTAGTCCACGCTCACCAGCTCGGCGACGTCCTCGCCCTGGTAGCGGCCGTCGGTCAGCACCATCGCCACCGCGTCGCCGACGAACCGCACCCGGTCGCCGGCCAGCGTCGGCTCGGTGAACGGGCCACCGATCGCCCCCGGGCCGCCCTCGCCGCTGCTCGCCAGCTCTTCATCGGAGGCGACGTGTTCCGGTTCCGCGGCCTCGGCGTGTTCTGGCGCTTCGGCGGCCTCGCCGAGATCCCGGCTCGTGAGGACCGCCACCACCCCCGGCTCGTCGCGCGCCTCCGACGTGTCGATGCCGGTGATCCGTGCGTGCGCCAGCGGGCTCCGCACGAACGTGACCTGCGCCGCGTTCTCAAGCTCGGGCACACGCAGGTCATCGACGTAGGTCCCGCCGACGGTCAGCAACCGCGGATCCTCGGTCCTTACCACACGGGTCCCCAGGATGCTCATACGGCTACAGCCTCCGTAGTTTCTAGCCGGGCATTCGGCATGCGATGCCGGGCAGCGGCTAAGCCACTAGATAATACCTTCGAGATTATGCGGGGGAACTGGTGGGGATATCACAACGCAAGCCACCGCGCGACGACCGGCGGCCGGCCGGAGGCGCATGGCCGGGCGGCCGCGCCACCGGCGGGCGTGCACGCCCGGGCTCGTGCGCGGGCATGTTCCGGCTCCGCGCCGGAGGGAGCAGCGGCCAGCGGGCCTTCAGGCTCTGCGCGGCCGGCGGGATCATCGGCCCGGCAGCCTTCACCGCCGCCTGGGTCGCGGCATCGCTGCGGCAGGCCGGGTACTCCCCCGCGGACATACAGCTCAGCGGGCTCGCGGCACCGGACGCCCGGGATCCGTGGATCATGCTCACGGGCTTCATCGTGCTCGGCGGATGCACCGTGGCATTCGGCTCGGCACTGAACGAGGCGCTCGGCGGCGCGCGGCGCGCCGGATTCGCCTGCCGTGGCTCCGCACGCGCTGGCGAGGCGCCAGACGCCGGCCTGGCACCATGGCTGATCCAGGGCGCAGGCCTGCTCACCATCGCCGCCGGCCTGCTGCGCCGCGACCACATGCTCCTCGGCCAACCGCCCGGCGGTACCGGTGAATCATGGCACAACCACGCGCACGACCTGGTGAGCGCCGCGCTCTATGCGGCTCTGGTGTCCGGGCAGTGCCTGCTCGCCCTGCGGTTCGGCCCCGACGGCCGCTGGCGCCCCTGGCGGCCCTGGCTTGCCGCCGACGCCGTCGCCACCGCCATCGTGCTCATCATGTTCCTTTCCGGAGCGTTCCCGCCCTGGGACGGCATCCTTCAGCGCACCGCCGTCACCCTCCCCCTCGCCATGGTCGCCGCCATAGCCTCAAGGCTGCTCCGCCCCCGGAACCCCGCGCCGCCGGGCCAGCGTGGCCGGCTGACGGCGCAAACGCTGCTGAGCAGGAGGGACAGGAGGGATATGTAGGATCTCGCCCATGAGAACGGTTGTCGTGCATGTTATCCGTGAGTTCACATGGTGCTCATGCCTTGATGCAGGGCTGGCGGGACCGGCCGGGCCGGCGCGCGGGTGATCAGATGCGCCTTCTGCTGATCGGCGCTCCCGGCGCCGGCAAGGGAACACAGGCTGAGATGCTGGCCGAACGGTTCGGTATCGCGCACATCTCCAGTGGCG
>DASQVO010000004.1:0-7146 GCA_035640715.1 Streptosporangiaceae bacterium | reverse complement strand
GGCGGCAGACCCCTTGGCCGCCCACTCCAGGGCGGCGTCCAGGTCGGCGGCCTTGATGACCCAGAAGCCGCCGAGCTGCTCCTTGGTCTCCGCGAACGGCCCGTCCGTGGTGACGACCTGGCCACCCTGCGCGCGGACGACGGTGGCCGTCGTGGGCGGGTGAAGGCCCCCAGCGAACACCCAGGCCCCGGCGGACTGAAGCTCGGCGTTGAAGGCATCGACCGCCTTGTACGCCTGCTGCATCTGTTCCTGCGAGGGGACGGGCTGTCCGGCGACCGTGTGGACGGCAAGCAGGTGCTGCTTCATGTCGGTTCTCCCTTCTCCTGGGCCGGCCACTGTGGCGGTCCTTCATCTTCTTCACGAAGGGGATGACCGGAATCGACATCGGCAGCAAGAGATAATCACCATGCCGAACGGGGACCTCGTGTCCCTTCGGGCGGCCGCGGCTCGTGGACCCACCGGCGGAAACCTGCGTCGCGGTAAACGTAGAAGCCAAGCAGGGAGCAACGCAATGAGTGACAGCTTCACCGGCGAGCTGTGGCAGGGCATCACCGGCATCTACCGCGCCATCCTGGCGCACCCGTTCCTGCTCGGGCTGACCGACGGCAGCCTGCCGCAGGACGCGTTCGCCTGCTACGTCATCCAGGATTCGCTGTACCTGCGCGACTACTCCCGGGCGCTGGCGGCGGTAGCCAGCCTGGCCCCGGATGCCAGCGGAACCGAGATGTTCGCCCGGCACGCCGCCAGCGTGGTCACCGTCGAGCAGGAACTGCACCGCTCACTCCTGCCCGAGCTGGGCATCGACCCGGAGTCCGCCGCGGCCGCCGAACCCGCCCCCACCACCCTGGCCTACACCAGCTACCTCCTGGCCACCGCCCGCGGCGGATCCTACGCCGAGGGAGTCGGCGTAGTACTGCCCTGCTACTGGATCTACTGGGAGGCCGGCAAGGAACTGCTGCGCCGCGGCTCACCCGACCCGCGCTACCAGCGCTGGATCGACACCTACAGCGGCGAGGAATTCGGCGACGTCGTCCGTGAGGTGCTGTCCGTCACCGACCGGCTGGGCCCCGCCCTCGGACCGGACGAACGCGCGCGGGTGCACCGGCACTTCCGCGCGACCAGCCGCTACGAATGGATGTTCTGGGACATGGGCTACCGCAAGGAAACCTGGCCCGCGTTTCCCTGATGACCAGGCGGGGGTGCACAACGCGCGGGTCGCGCGGAATCAGGCCCTTGCGCTAAATACTCAGCTAGGCTGGGGCACCGGCCAGCCAGCAATGCACGATCCTCGGCGGGCAGAGCCCCGAAGTTGCTCCAGGGCAGGACTGATCTCAGAGATGATGACAAGGCAGCAAGGTCTTCCGCAATGATCCTGCATCGATTGTTTCGCGAACTGCGAGCAGGCCTCGATGGGTAGCCCGGTCCTCGTCGGTATCGACATAGGTACGACCACGACCAAGGCCGCCGTATTCGACGAGAGCGGGAAACAGTTGGCCTCCGCGTTGGTCCGCTACGCGATACGTCGACCTCGCCCGGGATGGGCGGAGCAGGACCCCAGCGACTGGTGGCATGCCACGGAGGCGGCTCTACGCCAGATCAGCCAGATAGTCCGGCTCGTCACTGTCCGGGCCGTTGGCGTCGTCAGCCAAGTGAATACGCATGCGTTCATCGACCGGCACCTGCGGCCAGTCGCGCCGGCGATCGTCTGGCAGGACCAACGATGCGCCGCAATAGCCTGCAGCTTGAACCAGCGGTTCGACCCGAATGTACGTCAGCGCATCTGGGGCAGCCCATTCACAATTGACTCGTCATACCTTGTTTCTCGTGCGGCATGGCTTGCGTATAACAATCAAGCAGCCTGGGACACTACCGCCTGGGTCGTCTCTCCCAAGGATTACGTCATAAGTCGCCTGACCGGCACTGTTGCCACCGACGCACCCAGCTCAATCGGACTCGTCGATCCGACAGGCATGCACTACCTGCCTGTAATTGATGAGCTTCTGCCGGGTACGCTGCACCGGCTTCCGCCACTGGCCCGCCCTGATGCCACCGTCGGCCGTGTCGCTCCTGCCGCTGCCGCCGCGACTGGTCTCAGTGCGGGCGTTCCTGTCGTCGTCGGCACGATGGATGCCTGGGGTAACCTGCACGGGTCAGCCGCCGTAACACCCGGTGACGCCATCCTGGTTGCCGGCACCAGCGAGATCGCCGCGATCGTCTCCGACCGTACTCATCCAACCGTTGGCGTCATAACGTTCCCGCCGTACGATGGCCTGATCGTTCACGCCGGTCCGACCCAGGCCGGGGGAGATGCATTGCGCTGGTGGGTCGAGACGCGCGGCACCACCTTCGACGATGTCCTTGCAGAGGCAGCTACCGCGCCGCCCGGAGCCGGCGGTGTCGTGTTTGCCCCGCATCTACTCGGTGAACGCGCTCCCCTGTGGGACCCGCTCGTTCGCGCGTCGTTCCTCGGCGTCAGCAGCGACACTACTTCTGCTGACCTCGCACGCGCTGTCCTGGAAGGTGTCGCGTTCTCCGACCGGGAGCTGTTCGAGGCGGTTGAACGGGCCGCCGGCGTGCCTGTCACCAGCGTCGCGCTATCCGGAGGCGGCGCCCAGAGCGACCTATGGTCGCAGATACGCGCCGATGTTGTCGGACGATCACTCAACCGGCTTCGCGTTCGGGACAGCGCCGTTCTGGGCGCCGCACTGCTCGGCGCTGTTGGCAGTGGCGTCTTTCCTACGCTCGCTGATGCCACTGCCGATGCTGTCCACATCGACCAAGTTTTCGAGCCCGACCCGCACCGCGCCGCCAGATACAGGGGCCTATACGATGCGTACCGCGGCGCTTACCAGGCCCTCAAGCCTATCCACGCCACTCTCGACCAGTGGCGGGCGACCGCGCCGTGACGGGGCCACCCATTGGCTCGGAGGGAGGCCGTCAGAAAAGGGCCAGTCAACTGGGATTTCGTCGGCATTCGGCGCCGGCCGGGCGAGCGTCTATGACCTGGTTGCCCGCCCGGTGCGTCACATCCGGGTTCCGTCCCTGGCGGAGCCTGCCGGGCCCTCCTCCACCGACATCGGCAGACCGAGGGCGTTCATCGCGTCGAGGAACATTGGATACGAGATACGGTACGCGTTCGGGTATGTGAGCGTCGAGTGGCCCTGCGCCCGCGACGACGCTACAGCGAGCGACATCAGGACACGGTGGTCGTTGAAAGACGAAAGCCTTGTGCCGGCTAGGGAGCCTACGCCGCGCACTCGCAGTGTATCGGCCGACAACTCCAGGTCACCGCCCATGGCGTTGAGCTGGAGCATCGCCGCAGCGCGGTCGGACTCCTTGAGCCGAGTGTGCGCGATGTTGCGGAACACCGACTCGCCGTAGGCGAACGTGCCGAGCGTGGACAGGATCGGCAGCATGTCCGGCGTGTCGCGACAGTCGATATCGATCGCCTTCAGCTGTGGTGTGTCCTGCTGGATGCGCAGGCCGCCGGCCTCCTCGTCCAGTTCCATCGGCACTCCCATGGAGCGCGCAATGTGGAGGAAGTCGAATTCCGGGTGGTCGGCCGGGCCGCCGTCCAGCGTTGTTATGCCCCGCAGCAGCACGTCAGAGGGATGCAACGCGGAGGCTGCGATGCCGAATGCGGCCGAGCCAATGTCCGGCGGCAGCGTCAGCTCGACGGCGTGCGCCTGCTGGCCGGGCTCGATGTCGAAGCGCCGCCAATCCTCGGAGACGGTCACCTTGAGGCCGAAGTCCCGCATCATCGCGACGGTCAACTCCAGGTACGTGCGTTCGTTGAGCTCGCCCTCCACCTCGATAGTGGTGTGTCCCGTCGCGAACGGCGCAAGCAGGATCAAGCCCGAGATCCACTGGGACAGGGTGCCCGCGATCGTGACGTGACCGCCGGTGGGCCTGCGGCCTTGCACGTGGATGGGCGGGCAGTCGTCCGCTGACTCCAGCCGGACACCCATCTGTTCGAGCGCGCGCAGCAACGGGCCCACGGGACGGCGCCTGAAGTACTTCTGCCCGGTCACCGATACGGCGCGGTCCGACAGCGAGGCCAGGCCGATCATGAAGTACAGCGTGGTGCCCGAACTGCCGGCGGAGACGGCCGCGCGGCGCGGCTTGTACCGCCCGCCGAGACCGCGTACCACGAAAACATTACCCTCTCTCATAACCTCCACGCCCAGACCACGCAACAACTGGACCGTGTACTGGACATGCCGGGCATCGGACAATCCGTGGACACGACTCACGCCATCCGCGAGCGACGCAAGAATCAACGCACGATGTGCGTGATATTTGGAATTCGGGACATGAACTTCACCGGTAACCCGATGCTGAATCCCTTTGACAAGAAGGTGCATGTGACTTACTACTCCATGGATATAAGCGGGCACGCCGGGCATGGAACAGACCGGACTCTCACATCACGCCGACCCCGGAGCACCGGGCACGCGCAGACGCGAAATCGGCCCTGCCTGAGCCGATGATGAACTCGCGGCGCGTTTGCAGGGAATTATCGCGGAGACTTAAAGGACCTATGCCAGTGATCACGCGCATCGCTAACAACGATTTACCCCATCTAGCAATCGTTCAACTAAATCGTTATGGAAAAGCGGGCAAAGCCGCTTCCGACATGCGTTTCACAGGAAATCATCGGCTGATTGGTGTTTGATCGACGCTCTGTCAACGCTGCGTTGCCGGTGCGGGTGATGGTCTCGTCGTATGCGGCCGCGGCCTCCCGGGTCCGCCCCAGCCTGCACTTGTCGACCTTTACATCTGCAACGGCACCGGCGCGCAGGTCTGGCCACCGCAGTCAGACGGTGCGATGCTTAATCCCCATGGAAGTCCCGCTCACTCCGCTGGAGTTCGCCCGCCGTACCCGCCGCCTGCACGGCCATCGTGCCGGCGTCGTGGACGGTGACCTGCGGTTCACCTACGAGCAGTTCTTCGACCGCTGCGACCGGTGGTCGGCCGCGCTGCAGGCGATGGACGTGGCGCCCGGGGACCGGGTGGCCACGATCGCGCCGAACACGCACGCGCAACTGGAGGCGTTCTACGCCGTGCCGCAGATCGGGGCGGTGCTGGTGCCGGTCAACTACCGGCTCACCCCGGACGACTTCGCCTACATCGTGAACCACTCAGGCTCATCGGTGGTGTGCGCGCACGGCGATTACCTGGACGCCCTGGACGGGATCCGGGACCAGTTGCCGCAGGTGCGGCACTTCGTGGCCTTCGGCGGAGCGCGCGACGGCTGGGTGGATTACGAGGCGGCCGTGGCCGCCACGGCGCCGGAGCCGGCCCGGCGCCAGATCGATGAGCGTGACCTGCTCACGATCAACTACACCAGCGGGACCACCGCCCGGCCCAAAGGTGTCATGATCACCCATCGCAACGCGGCGATGAACACCATCGGCACCCTGCTGCACCTGCCGATCGGCGTGAGCGAACGCTACCTGTGGACGCTGCCCATGTTCCACGCCAACGGCTGGACCTACACCTGGACTGTTACCGCCGCGGGCGGCGTGCACATCTGCCTGCCGAAGGTGGACCCAGCCGAAGTGTTCCGGTTGATCCGTGAGGAGCAGGTGAGCTGGCTGTGCGCCGCGCCCACGGTGCTGATCTCGCTGGCCAACGCATCCGGTGAGGTGCGTGGGGAGGTGCCCGGCGGGGTGCACGTCGTGACGGCCGGCGCACCGCCGGCCGCCGCCACCATCGAGCGGCTGGAGAAGGACTTCGGCTGGGAGGTGACGCACGTCTACGGGCTGACCGAGACGACGCCGTTCATCACTGTCTGCGCGCCATTGCCCGAGCACGAGGAAATGAGCCCGGCCGACCGGGCGATCGTGAAGGCGCGGCAGGGTGTCGAGCTGCTCACCTCCGGTGAGCTGCGGGTCGTCGCGCCGGACGGCACCGAGGTGCCCGCCGATGGCCAGACGATCGGCGAGATCGTGGTCCGCGGGAACGTCGTCATGAACGGCTACTACCAGGACCCGGAGGCGACCGAGCGGGTCATGGGCGACGGCTGGTTCCACACCGGTGACGCCGCCGTCGTGCATCCCGACGGGTACGCCGAGATCCGCGACCGGATCAAGGACGTGATCATCAGCGGCGGCGAGAACATCTCCTCGGTGGAGGTGGAAGGCGTGCTGCTGCGTCACCCGGCCGTCGCGGAGGCCGCGATCGTCGGGCTCCCGCACGAGAAGTGGGGCGAGGCACCGCACGCGTTCGTGGTGCTGCGTGACGGCGCGGAGGTCAGCGGGCAGGAGCTGATCAGCTTCACCAGGGACCGGCTGGCGCATTTCAAGGCCCCGCACGGGGTCACCTTCGTCGGCGAGCTGCCGAAGACAGCGACCGGGAAGATCCAGAAATACGTGCTGCGCTCCGGTGCCCCGAATCTCGTCCGTCAGTAGGCGCGGGTGATGCGAGCCCAGCGATCCAGCGAGGAGCACTACCAGCGCTTCCGGCGGCTCCATTGGCAGCCCTAGGCCGCCTCCCGCTCGGCTTACCGGGCTGGCTGCCCCTGGCCGCCGGGCCTGGCCGCCGTGGTTTGTTGGCTGGTTCGGCGACGGCACGTCGACTGCTGTTCGCACAAGGTTGGGACACTCGGGTCCATGTCGTTGACGCGGCTGGTGCGCACGGAGAAGAAGAGGACTGACCGATCAGACCGGTTCATGACCGTGATGGCCGCGATCGTGCGCAGGCTCCCGTTCGGCCTGGCCCGCATCATCGCCCCGAACATGCTCGGGTTCGCCATCATCAACTCCTGCACCTTCGCCATAGACCTTGCGCTTCTGACCGCTTTTCACGGCGGGCTGCACTGGCCGGTGCCGGTGAGCATCACCCTGTCCTACGGGGCCGCTTCCGGGCTGAGCTACCTGCTCAACCGCGCTCTCAACTTCCGCTCCCACGGCCCGGTCGGGCCGCAGGTCGCCGTGTACGCCGGAGTCGCCACCGTCAACTACCTCGCCTGGATCCTCGGCGTAGGCGCCGGCCTGGCCACCCTCGGCGTCGACTACCGGCTCTCCCGGATCCTCGCGGCCGTCTGCGAGGCCGTGTACATGTACGTCGCCATGCGCTGGCTGGTCTTCCGCGACGCCCGGCGCCAGGCACCCGGGCCATCTGACCGGCCGCAGCCATGAGCGC
>DASQVO010000003.1:0-6145 GCA_035640715.1 Streptosporangiaceae bacterium | reverse complement strand
GCGAGACGGCGTGAGACGCCGCGGCCCCCTGTGCAGCGCGGATCTTGGACTGCATAGACGCGCTGAGCCGTCATAGACGGCGCTCGCCTGACTCATAACCCAGAGGTCGCAGGTTCAAATCCTGCCCCGCTACCAGTTTTCGCAGCTCAGGGCCCTTGCCCGATGGGGAGAGGGCCCTTGCGTCTGGGATGCTGTAGTAAATCGTGCGGCACGACAGGGGGGCGGGTGCGGCCTGGCGGTGAGACGGGTTGGCGCGGAGTGAGACAGCGTGGACTTGCTGGACACTCAGACTTGCGATCTCTGGGCGCCTGGCCCAGAAGTATCGCGCCTGTGCATATCAGTCTCTTCTCGTCCGTGCTGGCCCCGCCGGAACATGCACTCACACCGAGATGAGTGTGTCTGGCGGCGCTATCACTCGCCGAGGCCATAAGCCAATGCCGCCCCTGCGGTCAGCCGCGCAGATCTACGTGTGCGCCCGGGGCACCGGCGCGGGTGCCAGTCAGCGTTCGTTGACGCCGATGACACGGAGGCCCTCGTGTTCGGCGAAGTCGGCGTAGTCCTTCAGGTTCAGGGTCGCCAGGGGCAGGTCCCGGACCAGGCAGCACGCCGCGATCCAGGTGTCATTGACCGGCCGCGGGCGGCCCCGCCGGATGGCCCGTGCTTGCAGTTCACCCCACCTGATCGCCACGGCCTCGGAGTACGGCAGCGTCACCACGTGGTGGCGCCAGTCGGCCAGCTCGGCGAGCTTGCGTGGTCCCCAGCTCCGCAGCACCGTCCATTTGGTCAGCTCGCCCAACGTGACGAACGGGATGCACCATGTCTGGCCGGTTAGTCGGGCACGGAGCGGGTCCGTCAGGCGGCCGCGCAGGCTGGCGGACGCCACGTCGGTGTCCAGGACAACGGCGTTCACGCCAGGCCAGAGTGCCGGGACGCATACAGGTCAGCCAGGAACTCCTCCCATTCCTGGTCCGACTCGAACAGCCCGGGGCGGGCCATGTCATCGACGGACTTGACTGGCTCGACGCCCTGGCGGCGGGCAAGCTCCTCGACTGAAACGTTGTCATCCGGCACGGGATACTCCGCGTGCCCGGCTCCGCTCGTGGTCACCGCCACCTCCTATGCCGGGTCTCTGGCGTCTAGTGTCGCACCCGGGCTCGCGTGAGGCGAACGATGCGAGGATTGCTATATGCGCGCGACACGGGAGCGCGGCATGTCCGGTCTGTGACCGCGTCCTGGTGGGCTCGAACACCATGAGCTTGCCCATGGTCCGGGTAGAACGAGCGGCACTGTTGCGTTGTACCTTCCCTGAACAGGGTCGGAGCATGATCCGGATGCTCCGCTGGGTTCAGATGGCGAGCGCGAGGTCGTCGAATGCCACGCGGAGCCGGTGGCGGCTGGGGATGTCGGTGGCGATGTCGTAGTGGCCGCGGCGCAGGTTCTGCATGAAGGCGTGACCGGCGGCGAGGATCCGCGCGGACCGGGTTGCCATGAGTGGGCTGGTAGCGGGCCATGATCATCGGCCTTGATCGTCTGCCGCCTGTTGGATCAGCGGTGACCTGTGCCCGGGTCAGGATCATCAGGGCTCGCAGGAGGACAGTGCCGTGGCGGGCGTTCATCCGGACCTTGGCGAGGATCCGCCAGTTCTTGAGACCGGAGAAGGCGTGCTCATTGGCGGCGCGTTTCCCGGCCGACCAGCCTATTCGCCTCCTGGGCTCCGGTGAGCGGCTTGTTGCGGGCGGCCCGCTTCACGGTGATGATCATCGGGCGGTTGGGGTCGTCGTCCAGGGCGGTGAAGCCCAGGTCACCGATCGCACCGAGGCCGGCGGCCCACAGCTTGGCGCGGCTGCCGGAGCACTCCGAAGCGATGGTGCGCTGGTCAGCGATCATCCTGATGACCCGCCGAGCTGCCCGCTATGGAATCCGATCTTGAGCCGCGACACAGCTTCTCACTGAACGCAGAAGTCACACATCGACCCTAACGGGGGCCTGGCGTCCGTGTCGGGGCACCGTTGAGTCCGTCACCGATTCCGGGCCCTCCGCCGGGTCAGGGCCCGTCGGGCGAGCGGCCCCGTCCTTCGCCTTCGCTGCCGGCGCCGTCCGCTCCGTCGCCTATCCGATACCCGGCACCAGCGACCGTGACGATTACCTCGGGCGGGCCGAGCTTGCGCCGCAGCCGCGCCACGGTCACGGGAACCGTTTTGGTGAACGGGTCGGTGTTCTCGTCCCAGACCCTCTCCAGCAGCTGCTCGGCGCTGAGCGGCATCGGGGCGGCCGTCAGCAGCGCCGCCAGCACCTCGAACTCCTTCGGTGACAGCCGCAGCGGCCGCCCGAGCCGTACCGCGGTCCGCAGCGCCGGGTCGAGTTCGATGCCCGCGGCCCGCAGGATCCGCGGCTTGGCCGACGGCCGCCGCCGGGCCAGGGACCGGACGCGCAGGACCAGCTCCGGGAAGTGGAATGGTTTGGGGAGGTAGTCGTCGGCGCCGAGGGTCAGGCCCGAGACGCGGTCGCCGGGCGAGCCGGCGGCGGTGAGCATGATGACCATCGCGGGCTGCTCGGCGGCGGTGATCTGCCGGCACAGCACGTCGCCGTGCAATCCGGGCAGGTCGCGGTCCAGGACGACGACGTCGTAGCTGGTCACCGCGGTCTTCTCGGCGGCGGTCAGACCGTCGTAGGTGACGTCGACGGCCATGCCTTGGTCCCGCAGCCCCTCGGCGATGTCGTCGGCGAGGCGGCGGACGTCCTCCACGACCAGGACCCTCACAGTTCCACCTCCGCGCGAAGCCCGCCCTCGGCCCGGGCGTGCAGGGTGAGCTTTCCGTGGTGCGCCGCCGCGATAGCCGCCACGATCGACAGGCCCAGGCCGGTGCCTGGCCGCGCCGTTCGTTCGGCGCCGAGGCGCTGGAACGGCTGGCCGAGCAGATCTACAGAGCTCTGATCCAGTACGCCGCCGCCGCTCTCGACGGTGAGCCGCGCCCGGGTCCGGCCACCGCCCGCCGAGCCGCCCGCGCCCGCGGGGGTCGCTCCGGTCGTGACCCGGAGCCAGCCGTCCGGCTCGTTGTGCCGGACCGCGTTGTCCACGAGGTTCTCGACGAGGCTCGTCACCAGCATCGCGTTCCCGTGCACAGTGACCGGATTCAGCTGGCGTTCCACGGTGAGGTTCTTCTCGGCGATCACGTCGGCGCGGGCGTCGAGCGCCGACGCGGCCAGCGCCGACAGCACGAGAACCGAGACGTCCGTGCGTCCGTTGTTCTGCGCGCGGGCCAGCAGGAGCAGCCCCTCCAGCAGCCGGTCAGCGGCGTCGAGGCCCTCGTGGAGCTTCCCGGTGAGCACCGTGACCTCTTTCGCTGGCTGCGGCTTGCCCAAGGCGACGTCCATCGACGTCCGCATCATCGCCAGCGGCGTCCGCAGCTCGTGCGAGGCGTTCGCGATGAACCGGCGCTGCGCCTCGAAGGCCAGCTCCAGCCGGGACAGCAGACCGTCGATGGTGTGCGCGAGCGTGGTCATCTCGTCCCGCGGGCCGGCCAGCGCGAGCCGTTCGTGGAGGTTCCGCTCGGAGATGTGCTGCGTCTTGGCGGCCATAGTCCGCAGAGGGCTGAGAACCCGCCCGGCAACGATCCAGCCCAGCGCGGTGGACACGACGGCCATCACGGCCAGCGCGGCCAGCGACTCGGCGAAGACCGCCTGGACCGTGTGCCAGGTCGGGGTGATCAGCATGTTCCCGCCCTTCAGGTCCGGCAGAGCGGGAAGGCCTGGCAGTGGGGAGCCGCTGGTCACCTCGCGTGACGGCATCGACGGCGGGCCGAACGTCACCAGGATCGGCTGGCGGAAGACCAGCAGCCACGCGATGGCCAGCAGCGCGATCCCGGAAGCGAGGAAGAGCGAGGCGTACAGGAGCGTCAGGCGCATCCGGATCGTGCGCGGACGCCAAGCGATCGACACCCCCCACCACCTCCCGGTCGTACTCCCGTCTGCCCGACCCAGTATCGGCGCCTGGCGGCAACAAACCGATAACAGTGGCCGTGAAGCTCCTGTTGTCGTCCGGCGCGTAGATCTGGAGGCAGACAGACCATCAGGCCTCGAATATGGAGGGAACTTGAGTCACAGCAAGCGAACGGCGGCGTTGGCGGCCGTGTCCGGGATCGGGCTGAGCATCACCGGCTTCGGATTCGTGACCACCGCCCACGCCGCGCCGGCACCCGCGGCGTCGTCGCCGACCGTGAACTGGCAGCCCTGCCCGCAATACTCCGACGCGGTTCTCGACTACCTGCGCATCCGGCCGCAGGACTACTCGAAGTTCCGCGACCTGTGGGCACGGACCGAATGCGGCACCGTCAGCGTGCCCCTGGACTACCGGCACCCCGAAGGCAAGCGCATCACCGTCGCGTTCACCCGGCTCAAGGCCAGGGACCAGGCACACCGCCTCGGCAGCCTGGCGATGAACCCCGGCGGCCCGGGCGGCAGCGGCTACCTGATGCCGATCACGCTGGTGCTCGAAAGCCCGGCCCACGCCCAGCTCAACGACCGCTACGACCTCATCGGCTTCGACCCGCGCGGCGTCGGCTACAGCACGTCCTGGGACTGCCCGCAGGCCGGGCCCGGCGGCCCGACGACGCCGTCGACGCAGCAGCTGACCAAGGACGAGTTGGAGCAGATGTACGACGACCAGGCCAAGCAGAACGCGGCCTGCTCGTCCTCGAACCCCGAGTTCCTGTCGCAGCTGACCACTGCGAACGCCGCGCGCGACCTCGACCAGATCCGGCGCGCTCTGCACGAGAAGCAGATGAGCTACTTCGGGGCCTCGTGGGGGACTCAGCTCGGCGCCGTCTACCGCAGCATGTTCCCGGAGACGATCGGCCGCATGTGGCTGGACAGCGTGGTCTCGCCCCGCGCGCACGACCTCGCCTACCGGTTCGACTACTCGGCGAAGGCCACCGAGCAGGACTTCGCCCTGTTCGCGGACTGGCTGGCGGCACACGACAGCAGTTACGGTCTCGGCGACACCGCGGCGAAGGTGCAGGCGACGGTGCTGGCGATGCGCCAGGCCGCGGACGCGCACCCCTGGCAGTTCTCCGACATCCCGGGGCCGCTCGGCGGCGGCTTCATCGCATTCCTGGCCTCGGCGAACAACCTCCAATGGCCGCAGGCCGCCGACATTCTGCACGCCTTGACGACCGCGACGAACGGCGGCCCCGCGCCCCAGGTCGTCAAGGACGTCGTCGGTGGCCCGGGCGGCCCCCCGCCGCAGCCGCCGTCGGGTGCCCCGGCGGGCTTCAACAACACGGCGGGCCAGGCCTACCTGTGCAACGAAGACACCAGCTCGCGCGCCTTCGAGCCGCTGTGGAACGAGTACGAGCGGAACCTCCGCCGCAACCCGATCACCGGCGAGATGACGGCGCTGCGCCCGACCTGCGCGGGCTGGACACTCCCGGTGCAGACGTTCCAGCTGCGGCGGAGCAGCGGCTCGCTAGAGATGTCAGGGCACAAGTACGAGACCTCGACGCCGTATCCGTGGGTCTGGCAGATGCAGGACGCGATCGGCGGGAACGTGCTGACCGTCGAGGACTTCGTGCACGGGTCGGTGCCGTTCGTTCCGGAGTGCGCGGCGCACGTCGTCGCGTACTTCGACACCGGGAACCCGGACAACGGGACCTGTCAGGGGATGCAGCCGATGGCCGGCCCGCCCGGTGCCCAGCCCGCCGCTTCGGCGACTGCTTCGGCCACTGCCTCATCCGGCTTGCGGCTCAAGCTGTAGCCGCGGCTGGGGGAAGGACATCTGGTACGCCAGGCGCGCGTCGGCCTCATCGCCGACGCGCGTCAGCATGTCGTCCAGCTGTAGGGTCCGTGTTCCGGTGTCCAATGAGAACTTCTCATCCCTGAACGTGCCGGTGGGAGGGGCTGGTTTGCCATGAGCGGGCTGATGGAGGGGCGTGGTCATCCAATGTGATCGTCTGCCATGGGGCCGCAGATCGTGGCGCGCCAGATGGGCGTTCCGGCCGGCTGGCTCGTGCTGATGGCAGCTCCGGTGTAGTAACGCGTGTAGTAGAGACGCCATGGACAGGCAGCGCGGCCCGGGACGCGGTGAGACACTGCGACGCGGAGTGCAGCGCGGATGCGGGACTAGATAGACGCGCTGAGCCTTCATAGA
>DASQVO010000002.1:0-14188 GCA_035640715.1 Streptosporangiaceae bacterium | reverse complement strand
GATCTCCGCCGGGCAGGCGGCTGCCGCCCGGCATGCCCCGGGCACCCCGGTCACCCGGCCGGGCGCGCCGGTCATCACCGGGCCGTCGCATCCCGCGCATCGAGCCCGGCCGTCCTTGCGCCGGCCCGGCCGGGCGGCCGCCTGGCCCGCCGCGCGGCTCGCGTCCCCCGCCGCGTGGCTCACGTCCCTCGCCGCGCATCGTCACGGAGTGTAGCCGGGTACCTGGATTGCCGCAGCTGCCCCCGTCGGCGCGTCGCTGGATATCCGCCCAGTCTTCACATTGAGGAACCGCAATTCACTGACCGGCCGCATGCCGAGCTGCTCGGCGCGCTGGGCGAGTACGCCCGGCGCCTGCTCCGCGGCGACCTGCTGCTGGAGCATCTGCTGCTGCTTGGCCAGGGCCTGGTCTGCCTGCTGCAGGCTGGTGATGCGGTACGACCCGGCGGCGAGTGTCGTACTGATGATCAGCAGGCACACGAGCGCGCCGCCGAGCAGCCCGATGATCAGCAGGATGAACGGCATACGCTGCACGCCCGCGCGGCGGCCGAGGCGAGCGGGCGGCCCGCCCGGCGCCCGGGACAGGGCGCTTGACCGCGACTGGGTGCCTGACCGCGACGGCGTGACAGTCCGTGGCGGGGCGCCTGATCGTGCGGAAGCGGGCCGCGGGCGCGCCGGAGGCGCCTGGCGCAGGGCTTTACCGCCGCGCCCTGAACTATCGGAGCGCGGCGGGCCGTCGGAGCGTGCTGGCGGCCACTCACCGCGCTCGCCGTTCTCGCGTTCGGCGCTCCAGCGCTCGGGGCCCGGCCGCCGCTTCCCCGGTGCTTCCCTGCGCACGGCCCTCCCGCTGGCGGGGCGCGGGGCGGTCTTCGGGTCGCTCCGCTCGCTTATGCGGGTAGCCATGTCATCCGCCCCCTGCGTGTTTCATGCAGCCTCCCGGATTCGTTCCGCGGCCCGCAGCCGCGCCGATGCCGCGCGAGGGTTGCCGGCGAGTTCTTCCGATGACGGCCGCAGCGCTCCCCGGGTGAGGAGGCGGAACTGCGGCCCGCTGCCCGGCAGCTGCACCGGCAGGCCAGGCGGTGTGGTGTCCGTGGTCCGTGCGGCCAGCGCCCGCTTGACCGCGCGGTCTTCCAGCGAGTGGTAGGCGAGGACGACGATCCGCCCGCCGACCGAGAGAAGGTCCAGCGCGGCGGGCAGTGCGTTCCGGAGCACCGTCAGCTCGCCATTCACCTCGATCCGCAGCGCCTGGAACGTGCGCTTGGCGGGATGACCGCCCGACCGCCGCGCGGCGGCGGGTATCGAGTCCCGGACTATGTCGCTCAGCCGTCCCGTCGAGGTCACCGGCGACCGGGAACGCTCCCGCACCACAGCGTCGGCGATCCGCTTCGCGAACCGCTCTTCGCCGTATTCGCGCAGGATGCGGGCCAGTTCTTCAGCCGGGTAGCGGTTGACGACCTCAGCGGCGGTGAGCTCACGTGTGCGGTCCATCCGCATGTCGAGCGGCGCGTCGTAGGAGTACGCGAACCCACGCTCGGGATCGTCGAGCTGCGGGGAGGAAACTCCGAGGTCAAACAGGATTCCCTGCACGTTCGCAAAACCTGCAGCGGCGACGATGGCGGGAATCTCGTCGTAGAAGGCATGCACAAGCGTCACCCGGTCCTGGTAGGCGGCGAGCAGCTCACGCGAGCGCTCGATCGCCGTCACGTCGGCGTCCACGCCAATCAGGGAGAGCCCGGCGTGGGCCTCGAGCAGGACCCGCGCATGACCAGCCCGGCCCAGGGTCGCGTCGAGGAGGACAGCGCCCTCTGATTCCAGGGCAGGCGCGAGGAGAGCGGCAACACGGTCAGCCATGACCGGCAGATGGCCAGCCGGTGCCTTGCCCATCGGACCCCCTCGCTTCTTGCCGCCCGCCCGCGGCGGGGGCCGTTCTATACGCGCACCCGGCCGGGCCCCCATCCGCGCCGCGCGAGCCACCGGGGTGCCGCCTGGCACCGGGGAAGGGATGCCAGCCGGCCGGCGGCCGAGCGCGGGTGGAGACCCCGCCGGGCACCTGGCACCAGACACCGAACGCCTGGTGCCGGATCACAAGATTCCGGGCAGCACCTCCTCAGATGCGGCGGAGAAGGCTTCTTCCTGGCCCGCCAGGTAGGCCTCCCAGGCCTGGGCATCCCAGATCTCCATGCGAGTGTTGGCGCCGATGACAACGCAGTCCCGCTGCAGGCCGGCATAGTTCCGCAGCGCAGTGGGCACCGTGATCCGTCCCTGCTTGTCCGGGACCTCATCCGATGCACTGGCGAAGAAGACGCGGCTGTAGTCCCTGACCGCCTTAGCCGTGACCGGGGCGCTGCGCAGGGCTTCGGTGATGCGGGCGAACTCTTCCTGCGGGAAGACGTAGAGGCAGCGCTCCTGGCCCTTCGTAATCACCACTCCCCCTGCGAGCTCTTCGCGGTACTTGGCGGGCAGAAACAAGCGCCCTTTCTCGTCGAGCCGGGGCGTGTGGGTACCGAGGAACACCGCACCCACCTCCCCAGTCCCCCACGTAGCGCCGCATGGCTAATGCTGCCCCACAGCGCTCCACTGTACTCCACATTTCTCCACCGTCAACCTTGAAACGCCCTCCCGAATGTCTTTATGAAAGTAAAAGCGCAGGTCAGCAATGGTGGAGCGAAGTGGAGGGCAGTGAACGCCCCACGGCACGGCCGGGATGGCCGCGTAGCGGCGCGTAAATCCGCCGCGGGGAAGGTGGAACAGCCCGCATCAAAATTGCCGCACTGGGCATTGCTGCCATACGGCGATATTCCGCTCGCCGGGTCGGTTCGCACGCAAAGCGTCGCGCGTCACCCGAGCAAGGACGTACTGTCGACAATAAGACCATGCCGGCGGAACAGTCCTGAACCGCTGGCCATGGCAGATGCGGCTACGCGGCCCATCAAGGAGGCCAGGGTGGTAGTGGATGCCGGGCGCGACGCCAGGAACGGACTCGATGACCTCGTTGAGGTAGCCGGCCGCATCAGCGCGGCTGTCGAGTCGGTGATCGACGGTAAGGCGAACGCGATCCGCCTCACGCTTGCGGTGCTGCTCGCCGAGGGCCACCTGCTGATCGAAGACGTCCCGGGCGTCGGCAAGACCATGCTGGCGAAGGCTCTCGCCCGCTCGATTGACTGCTCGGTCCGGCGTGTTCAGTTCACCCCTGACCTGCTGCCAAGCGACATCACCGGGGTGAGCGCGTATAACCAGGAGCGGCGCGAATTCGAGTTCAAGCCAGGGCCGGTGTTCGCGAACATCGTCGTCGGCGACGAGATCAACCGCGCATCCCCGAAGACGCAGTCCGCGCTGCTGGAAAGCATGGAAGAGCGGCAGGTCACCGTCGACGGGACCACTTACCAGCTGGAGTCGCCGTTCATGGTGATCGCCACGCAGAACCCGGTGGAAATGGAGGGGACCTATCCGCTCCCCGAGGCTCAGCGGGACCGCTTCACCGCACGCATCTCCATTGGCTACCCGACGGCCGCCGCCGAGCTGGAGATGATTGACACGCACGGGTCGGTGTCCCCGCTTGAGGACCTCAAGCCGGTTGCCCATGCAACTGACGTGCGCGAACTCGCGCTAGCGGTGCGCGGCGTGATCGTCTCCGACATCCTGAAGCAGTACGTCATCAACCTCGTCAACGCCACCCGCTCGCACGACGACCTGCGTCTCGGCGCATCCCCGCGCGCGACGCTCCACCTGCTGCGCGCGAGCCGCGCCTGGGCCGCGCTCGACGGCCGTGACTACGTGATCCCCGACGACGTGCAGACCCTGGCCATACCCGTGCTCGCGCACCGGCTGCTTCCCACCCCGGAAGCCCTCGTAGCGGGCCAGCTCCCGGAGCAGGTGCTGGCCGGGATCGTCGCCAAGCTCCCGCTGCCCAGCCACCGGTTACCTGCTGGCCAGGCTGCCGCCGTGGTGAATATGCGAGGGAGACGAAGATGCGGGCACTGATCGGCGCGCTAACCAGGCGGGGCAAGTCGTTCCTGGCCGCGGGATGTGCCGCCGTCGTGTGCGGGCTTGCCGTTCGCGAGGCCGAGCTGCTGCGCATCGGCCTGCTGCTGCTGATGCTCCCGCTGCTGTCCGCGCTGGCCGCCAGCCGGGCACGTTACCGCCTGGCATGCATGCGCCAGATCACCCCGCGCAGGGTCCCGGCCGGCCATGCCGCCGAGGTACGCATGCGCCTGTCCAACGTGTCCCGGCTACGCACGGGGCTGCTGCTCGCCGAAGACGTGACGCCCTATGCACTCGGCATCCGTCCGCGTTTCGTGCTTGAGGCGGTAGAACCGGGCGGCAGCCGCGACCTGAGTTACCAGATCCGCTCGGAGCAGCGCGGGAAGTTCACGGTGGGCCCGCTCCAGGTCCGCGTCGCCGACGCCTTCGGCCTGGTGGAAATCGGCCGCTCGTTCGCGACCCAGAGCACGCTGGTGGTCACGCCGAAGATAACCCGGCTGCCTCACGTCGGGGCCGCCGGCAATCGCCTCGGCAGCGGCGAGAGCGGCATGCGCATGGTCGCGGCCGCGGGCGAGGATGACATCGCCCCGCGCGCGTACCGCGACGGGGACGAGCTGCGCCGGGTCCACTGGAGATCTACGGCGCGGTACGGGGAGCTGATGGTGCGCCGTGAGGAGCAGCAGTGGCACAACCGTGCCCTGCTTCTCGTTGATACACGGCGGCGCGCGCACGTGGGCAGCGGCCCCGGCTCCTCTTTCGAGTTCGCGGTCAGCGCCGCCGCGTCGATCGGCGTGCACCTGGCCGCCCGCGGCATCGAGACACTGCTGATTACCGACGCGGGCGAGGTCATGACCGCCGGCCGGCCCGCGGACTCACTGCTTGACATGCTGGCCGTCATCCGCCCGTCCCATGGCATCGATCTCGGAAGCGGCCTGGCCGCGTTGCGCGGCAGCAGCCGGGGCCAGATCATTGCCGTGAGCGGGCTGATATCCCCGGATCAGGCGCGCCAGCTGGCGGCCAGCCACCGGGGACCGGCCCCGGCCATGGCACTTCTTCTGGACGTGTCGCGCTGGGAGGCCGGCCGGCCCGTGCGCGGACGGTCCGCAGCGCAGCGGAGCGAGGCGGGAGCGGCCGCGGAGATCCTCGCCAACGCCGGCTGGCACGTCGCGGTCGTCACCGCCGGCACTTCCCTCGCCGCCGCCTGGCGGGACCTCCACCGCCCGGCTACCGGGGGCTTCCGCCGACGCTCCACCGGCAACGGCACTCCCGGCGATCGCACTCCCGGGAACGGCACAGCCGGCAACGGCACTCCCGCCAGCGGTGCAACGGGGGCGCCCGCCCGGCCCGGGGCAGATGAGGCCGGCAGATGAGTCACCGGCTCACCCTGGCCGCCGCGGCGGGGACGATACTGGCGTCGACCGCCCTGTATTCGCTGTTCACCGGCCTGGCGTGGTTCTGGGCCGGGGCAGGTGCCGTCGCTGTCGCCGCAGGCGCCGGAACGCTCACCCGGCTGCGCGCGCTGCCGGTTATCGTCTGCCTGGCTGCCAGCCTGGCCTGCCTGCTGGTCTACCTCAATCTTCTGTTCGCGGCCACGCGTTCATGGCTGCTGATCGTGCCGACCACTTCGTCGCTCAGCTACCTGTACCAGATTGCCGTCCAGGGGCTGGCAGACGCGAACAGGCTCGCGCCGCCCGTGCCACCTACCCCGGGCCTCATGCTGTTCGCGGCGGCTGGCATCGGGCTGGCAGCGGTCGCCACGGACATGTTCGCCGTACGGCTGCGGGGCTCTGCCGTCGCCGGCTTGCCTCTGCTGGCCCTGTACACGGTGCCCGCAGCCATATCGTCATCGCAGAGCGCCACGGGAACCGCGATCGTGTTCTGCCTCGGCGTCGTGGGATACCTGCTCATCCTGGGCGCGGACGGGCGGGAACGGATCCGCGCGTGGGGCCGTGCGGTAAGCCTGCGGCGGCCCGGTGAGTCCAGACGGCCCGATACGGCGAGGGCAGCCGGCGCCCGCTCGCTGGCGTCGGCGGGCCGGCGCGTCGGCATTGCCTCGGTAGTGGTCGCATTGTGCGTGCCGCTGGTCGTGCCGGGGCTCCGGATGACCCGCTTGTACCCGGCGCACGCCAGCATCTTCGGGTCCGCCGGCCCGGGCCTGGGTTCCGGTGACGGCGCCGGCGTGCCCGATCCCCTGGTGGCGATGAACGACGACCTGCGTGAGAACCAGCCGACACAGGTTCTCACCTACCGCTCGACCGACCCGACGCCGCAGTACCTGCAGATGTACGTCCTGGGCAACCTCACCACCACAAGCTGGACGATCGGCCCCCGCCCGGGGCCGACGGTCGCCGCGACCGGGAAGCTGCCGCAGGCCCCCGGCCTGATCAGCGCGAGCCGCTACAGGGTGACGACCCATATCACCTTCAGCCGGGCGGCGAGCAGTGCCACCGGTACGGTCAGCTTCCTTCCGGTGCCGTACCCGCCCACGCAGATCAGCGCCGCCGGACACTGGCAGGTCGATCTCGGCACGTCCATGGTGTACGCCATCGGCACCTCGCTTTCCGGCCTCAGTTACACGGTGACGAGCAGCGATGTCGTCCCGACGGCACAGCAGCTGAGCGGGGCCGCAGTGCCGCCCGCGGCGATAGCCGGTGAGTACCTGGGCGTTCCGGCCCCCTTCCGCTCGCTCAAGGTGCTGGCGGAAAAGGTCACCAAGGGCGCGGCAACCCCTTATAGCAAGGCCATCGCCCTGCAGCAATGGTTCGCTCAGACGGGGGGATTCAGCTACAGCCTCAACGCGGCCGTGCCGGCCAGCGCGGCCGCTCTCTCCCGGTTCCTTACCGTCACCAAGCGCGGTTACTGCCAGCAGTTCGCGTTCGCGATGGCGGTGCTGGCGCGCCTGCTGGGGATCCCGTCCAGGATCGCGGTGGGGTTCACAGCCGGCACGTCGACGGGGAATGACACATGGGTGGTCAAGTCCAGCGACGCGCACGCGTGGCCTGAGCTCTACTTCCAGGGCGCCGGCTGGCTGCGCTTCGAGCCCACGCCGGCGGGGGCGGCCGGCCAGGGCACCGCATCCCCGCCGATCTACTCGGTTCCGGTCGTGTCAGTGCCTCCCAACAGCCCGGTGCCGTCCACGCCGTCCAGCGCGGCGGGTACCGGACCGGGAACGAACGGGAGCCGTACGGTCGCCGGCCCGCACTTCCGTGCGGTGGCCGGGGGCGGGGCGGGTTCCGGCGCAGCAGCCTCCGGCCGCGGATTCCCGGTATTTCCACTCGCTATCGCAGTGGGACTCCTGGCCGCGCTACTGGCCACACCCTGGGCCGGCCGGTCCGCGATACGGCATCGGCGCATGCTTGCGGCCGAGCCGCTTCCGCTCGGCCGTTCTGGCAGGGCCGCCGCAGGTAGCGGCCACACGGCAGGTGACGCCGCGCGGGCGCACGCCGCCTGGCGCGAGGTCCTGGCCGACTTTGCCGATTACCGGATCGGCACCCGTCCGAGCGAGTCGCCGCGTGCGGTTGCGCGCAGGGTCACAGATGAGCTGAACTTCTCGCCACCCACGGCGGAGGCGTTGCGCCGGATAGCCCTGGCGGAGGAGCGCGCCAGCTACTCAGGCAACCCGAGCCCGGCGGCCACTCTCCGCCCCGATATGGACCTGGTGCGACGCGGAATCGGGGCTTCCGCCAGCCGCTGGGCCCGCTGGCGTGCCCGGATCTTCCCCGCCTCCGTACTTGCCCCGCTGCGCGCAGGAGCGGCACACGCGGCCGGGATCATCTCCCCGGCGGCCCTCCGGCACGACCGCGATCGCGGCGCCGCGGAGGCTGACGCGACCGACGCCGTCCCGCATTAGCCCAGGCTCGCGCACGGAGCGCATGGACGGCCGCTCACCGCCACCGCCGCTGCCGATTCCGGTCAGCCGCCGCCTTCCTGCCGGCGCCGCCACCGCTCCTCAAGGCGCTCCATCAGGCCGGGCCGCACGACGCGCCCGCGTCCCTGGTCACGGCGGCGGGGCCTGGCCCTCGGACGTGCGATCCCGAACGCCGCCGACATCCCGCTGACGTGCCGCCAGCTGCTCAGCGCCCACATGCTGCAGACGAGCATGACGACGAACCCGGCGACCCCAACCCAGATGTACTGCAGTATGACCCCAGCGAGCAGCAGCCCGACACCCAGCACGAACCCGGCTACGGCCTGAAAGGCCCGGCGCTTGTAATGCACGCGTGGATCACTGGTGCGAACTGCGTGCACAAATTTCGGATCCTCGCTGTATAGCGCCTGCTCGATCTGCTCAAGCTGACGCTGCTCATGCTCAGACAGCGGCACGACGCCTCCCATGAAACCTTGCGCGCAGAACCGAGGCAAGGTGATGCCCACCTGTCTTCCTCAGTTCACTTCCAGGATACGAGCCGGAGCATGCCCCTTGGAAGAGCGTCCCGGGGTGCACCCGACACCGTCCGCCGCCGCGGCCCCGCCCTGCCTCTATCGGCGCCTCTATCGGCGTCTGGCCACAATGCGCCAGGCGCGTCAGCCCGCACCTTCGTCCGCCCCGCCCAGGTCCCCACCGACCGCGCCGACGGCGAAGTCGCCGCCCGGATCCGCGCTTCGGGGATGGCGCGGCTGCTCACCGGTAACGAGCGTGGCGGGGCGGACCGCGTCGGTGCCGAACCGGCGGGCGATCCGGTCCATGGCCCGCTCGGCCTCCCGCCAGCCGGCCGGCCGGTCGTCGAACGCAAGCTGCGTGGCCGCCTCCGAGGCGGGCACCAGGCCGGTCATCCGGACACCTACCAGGCGCAGCCGCGCCTGCCGGTCAAGTCCGGCGCCGGCGTACAACGCGCAGGCGGTGGCATAGACCTTGCGCGCTACGTCGGTTGGCTCGGCGAGCGTGCGGGAGCGCGTGATCGTCGTGAAGTTGGCCAGCCGGAGCTTCACGACGACGGTCCGCGCGACGCATCCGGCCTCGCGCAGCCCCCGGGCGGTGCGCTCGGAGAGCCTGAGCAGCTCACGGCGGATCAGCTCCGGGTCACCGATGTCGGCGGAGAAGGTCTCCTCTGCGCCGATGCTCTTGTCCGGTGCGGCCGATATCACCGGGCGCTCGTCCCGGCCCCACGCGAGCGCCGCCAGGTGCGCGCCGAGTGCGTTGCCGAGGTTGTGCTGCAGCGCGGCGACCGGAGTGTGGGCGATGTCACCGACGGTCCGCAGCCCGAACCTGGCGAGGACCTGCCCAGTGCGCTCACCCACGCCCCACAGCGCGGACACCGGCAGCGGGTGCAGGAAGCCGAGCACGCCCTCCTGCGGGACAACCAGCAAGCCGTCGGGCTTACAGTGCGCAGACGCGATCTTGGCGACGAACTTGCACGGCGCGACCCCGACCGAGCAAGTGAGTCCCTGCTCGTCCCGGATCCGCGCCCTGAGCATCTCACCGATCCGCGCCGGAGAGCCCAGGCGCCGCACCGTGCCGGAGACGTCAAGGAACGCCTCGTCCAGGGCTAGCGGCTCCACCTGCGGCGTCACAGCCCGGAAGACCGCCATGACCTCCTTTGACACCGCGGCGTAGACGGCATGCCTGGGCTGGATGAACACGGCTTGCGGGCACAGCCGCCGCGCCCGCAAGGCGGGCATCGCCGAGCGCACGCCGAACGCGCGCGCCTCGTAAGAGGCCGACAGGACGACGCTCCGGCCACTCGGGCTCCCCACGATGACCGGCCTGCCCGCCAGGTCCGGCCGGTCCCGCATCTCGACGCTCGCGTAGAAAGCGTCCATGTCGACGTGCAGGATGCGGCAACCCGTGTCGTCGGCAAGCGCGTCACTACCGCTGGCCGCTGGACCGCTGGCCGCTGGCGCCGCCCCGCCCTCGGCGGGCATCCCCCCGCCTTCGGCGGGCACCGGGATCACGCCGTTGCCAGGCATCGTCTCAGCGGCGCCCGAGCACGTGGAGCTGAGCGGCGATATCGCGAAACGCCGGATGCGCCGCAGCCGCCGTCTCCAGCGATCGCAGCGCGTCCGCGGCGCCCGGGTCCGCGTCCACGAGCGCGCTCGGCACAAGGTCGGCGAAGATCCGCACGCCGTGCGCGGCGCCCGGATGAAGCCCCGCCGCCTCGATCAGCGCCGAAAGGCCGGAGAGCGTGAAACGGCGCGGCTTGCCCTCGCCGGGCTCTCCAGCCGATTCTCCCTCGCGGTCCATGGCGTCAAGCAGTTCGTGTGCCTCCACGAACCGGCCAGCGAGCGCGCGGTGCAGGACCGCCGCGACAGCGCTGGCGGCAAGCACGCTCACCGTGCCGTCCTGGCGCAGTACCTGGGCGATGGCCGCCAGCGCGTCCGCGGGCGATTCCACGTATTCAAGGACGCTGTGGCAGATCACCAGGTCGGCTGAGGCCTCACCCACCACGCTGTCCAGGCCGGCGGCCTCACCCTGGACTGCGCTGATGGACACGTTCATCTCCGCCGCGCGCCGCTGCGCCGCGGCCAGTGAATCGGGGCTCGGGTCCACCACGGTGACGTTGTGGCCGAGCGCCGCAAGCGGCACGGCGAATCCGCCGGTGCCGCCGCCGGCGTCGATGACGTCCAACTCGGCCCGGCCGGTGGCAGCCGAGCGCGCCGCGAGCACATCGCGCAGCACGTCCCAGACCACCGAGGCGCGCGCGCCCTCACGCCTGCCCCACTGCGCCCCGCGAGCGCAGGCCGCATAGAAGTCACCCGGCGTGCTCCCGGCACCGTACCCACCGGCACCGTACCCACCGGCGCCGCGCCCGCCGGGCATGCCCAGCGCACGCTCCTCGCCGCCCACGGCACCCTCCTCACAGAGCCGTCATCCCCGCAGGCTCAATGTAGTGCCGGCCACCGACAATCCGCGCGCTGCGCCGGAAGACAGCTAGCCGAAGCGGATCCCGGCGTCCGGCGTTCAGCCGAAGCGGATCCCTGACGTTCCACCTGCAACTTCTAACAGTCTTCCGACACCTTGACGGGATATGCACCATCCCCAGAGCTTCAGCACGTATTCTCTTCGCCATGGCTGAGCACCTTGAGCTGCCGCACCCCTGGCAACTGCTGCGGACGGTGGGCTGGAACCTCACCGAATCTGTCGGATTGCCGGGGATCGGCTACCTCATCGGTCAGGAGATCGCCGGGCGGAACGCCGCGATGCTGGCGGGAACCGCCGTCCTCTGGCTGACCGCCATCGGCCGTAAGGTGCTCACCGGCAGCGTACCCGGGCTCGTCACGATCTCGGCGCTGGTGATGACCATGCAAGCCGCCTTCGTGATCACCACCGGGAACGTGTGGCTCTTCCTGCTGCAGTTCCCGCTTTCGCACCTGGCCATGGCGGTGCTGTTCGCCCGGACGGCCCCCACGAACAAGCCGATCGTCGGGCGGCTGGCATCGGAAATAGTCGCGCTCAGGCAGCCGTCGACCCACCATCCCGGCCTGCACCGCTACTTCCAGGGCGCGACCTGGCTGTGGGCCGGCCTCTTCCTCCTGATGACCGTCGGGCTTTCAGTGATGATGGTCACCGAGCCGCTGACCCTGTTCCTGGTGATGACCACGGCCGTCACCACAGGCATCGTGGCCGTCGGCGCTGCCCTGTCGGCGCTGTGGTTCTACGCCGTGCTCCGCAAGTCCGGGCTTCGCCTGCGCTTCGCCTCCGCCCAGTCCACGATCGCGGGCTGAAAACCGCTACAGGCTCAGGGTCGGTTTGAGGTTGAGCAGCCGCGCCAGCAGCCCGTTGACGAATGCTGGGGACGCGTCAGTGGACAGCTCCCGTGCCATCTGGACGGCCTCGCTGACCGCCACGCCGTCGGGCACGTCCTCCGCCCAGAGCAGTTCATAGGCGCCGATACGGAGAATGTTGCGGTCCACCGCCGGCATGCGGTCCAGTGTCCAGCCCTCGGCGTAGGCCGAGAGAAGCTCGTCGATCCGTTCCCGGTGCGTCTGCACGCCGCGGACAAGCTCGGCCGCGTACTCCGGTACCGGCGGCCCCGCCTCGGATCCCTGCGCGGATCTCTCCGCCAGCAGGCCGAGCACGGGCTCACCGCGCAATTCAGCCTCGAACAGCAGGTCCAGCGCGCGCTTGCGCGCCTTGCTACGAGCGGGCACGGCAGCTACCGCACCGGGTGGCAGACCGGCATGCGGCCCCGGCGCCGGCCGGACCGCGCCGAGAGCCCAGAGCCATCAAGCGCGCCCGAGGTACTGGCCGGTCCTGGTGTCGACCTTGACCTTCTCGCCCGTCGAGATGAACAGCGGGACTTGGACCTCCGCGCCCGTCTCCAGCTTGGCCGGCTTGGTGCCGCCAGTGGACCGGTCCCCCTGCAGCCCGGGCTCGGTCGCGCTGACCGTGAGCTCCACCGCAGCCGGCAGTTCGACGTAGAGCGGCACACCCTCGTTGAACGCCACCGTCACGGTCTGCTCCTCGAGCAGGTAGTTCGCGGCGTCGCCGACGGTGTCGGCGGGAACCCGGGGCTGGTCGTAGTCCTGGGTGTCCATGAAGACGAAGTCCTCGCCCTCCCGGTAGAGGTACTGCATCTCCCGCTTGTCGACGTTGGCGACGTCCACCTTCACGCCGGCGTTGAACGTCCTGTCGACCACCTTGCCGGACAGCACGTTCTTCAGCTTGGTGCGCACGAAGGCGCCGCCCTTGCCGGGCTTGACATGCTGGAATTCGACGACCGTCCACAGGTTGCCGTCGAGGTTCAGGGTTATGCCGTTCTTCAGGTCGTTCGTGGTCGCCACGTCTGTCGTCTCTCCTGGGCGGGAGCCCGCCGTCAAAGGGCGAGCAGTTCCCTAGTGGTCGTAGTAAGAATCTGGGCTGTCCCGTCGGCCGCACCGGCCCCCACGACAAGGACGTCCTCGATCCGGACGCCGCCTGTGCCGGGCAGGTAGATGCCGGGCTCGACAGTAACCGGAACCCCGCACGTAAGTTTACCTGTTCTCCCGTACCCGATCATCGGCTCCTCGTGGACCTCGAGGCCGACGCCGTGGCCGAGCCCGTGCTGGAAATGCTCACCGTGCCCGGCACTGGAAATAAGGTCGCGCGCGGCCGCGTCGACCTGTCCCGCCTCGGCGCCCGGCCGCGCAGCCGCGATGCCCGCCCGCTGAGCCGCCGCGACGAGCTGATAGATCTCGAGCTGCCATCCGGCGGGCTCGCCGAGCGCGACGGTGCGGGTCATATCGGCGTGATAGCCGCCGTAGCGGGCGCCGAAGTCGATCGTCACCAGGTCGCCGTTGCGCATCGGCCGGTCGGACGGGGCATGGTGCGGGATCGCGCCGTTCGGCCCGCTGGCGACAATCGTGTCGAACGCGGGCTTCTCCGCGCCCAGCTCGGCCATCCGGTATTCGAGCCTTGCCGCCAGGGCCCGCTCGGTGAGGCCCGGGCGGATGCGGGGCAGCACGTCGGCGAGGGCCTGGGAACTGATCCTGCATGCGGTGGCCAGCAGCTCGAGTTCGGACGGGTCCTTGACCTTCCGAAGATCTTCAATTCCCCGCCCGAACGGAAGCAGGGTGACCTCGTCAGCGCCCGCTGCGAGGTCCTGGCGGCGTTCCACGGTCATCTCGTGCGCCTCGAAGGCGACCTTGCGCAGCGCGCGCCGCGTCATCTCCCCGGCCAGCACTTGCTCGATGAACCGGCCGATGACCAGTTCGACGTCGGGGCAGTCCCGCCGGGCGGCCAGCTCATACCGGGAGTCGGTGGCAAGGACGCCGGGCCCGTCGGCCGGGAGCAGCAGCGCCGCGTTGGAACTGGCCAGGCCGGTCAGATAGCGGACATTCGGCGGCGAGGTGATCAGGACCGCATCCGCGTCAAGCTCGGCGACCTTTTTCTGCGCGCGCTGACGCCGCGCGGTGTGGATATCCGGCATGCCCACGACTGTAGAACAGCGCCAGTGCGCGCAACCATTCAGCGGTCGCGGCCGTCACCACCAGCTTCGCCTCTTCAGTGAATTCCGGCCACTCCGTGGCCGGGTCACCGAGCCCGTCCGCGGCGGTGCCTTGCTCGAAGGCATGCAGCTCATCGAGATACTCGCGCCAGGCATCCGGTTCCGCGTGCTCCATCCGTTCCATGAGCTCGTTAGCACGGCGCATCTCCCGCTGATACTGCTCGCGTTCCGCCAGCCGCTCCAGCAGGTCACCGAGGGTGGTATGGTCCTCCTCCGCGAGTGCGCGGAGCTTGTCCCGCACGACGCTGTCCACCCGGATCGTCGTGTCGCTCATACAAAAGTATACG
>DASQVO010000001.1:0-2967 GCA_035640715.1 Streptosporangiaceae bacterium | reverse complement strand
GGCTTGATGAATGGTGGCAGGCGGCGCCCGCCGCCCGTCCCGTGGCCGGCCGGGGCCTTGGCGCGCGGACGGGGCCCGCGGGCCAGGAATTCGTCATCGCCGACGGCCACGGCGGCGAATGCTGGCTGGCCGGTGCCGGCTGCGGCGGCGTGGCCGGCCTGATGGCCGCGTCGGCCACGCCCGGCCGCCTCGAAGGGCCTCCGTGGGCCCTGCTGCTCTACGACCGGGGCGAGCAGATTCTGGCGGGTCTCCGCGGCGCCGACTGGGTGAACGGCCCGGCGGCCATGGAGACCCTCTCCCTCGCGGCAGGCCGGCTGGGGATGTCGGTGACGGCGGCCTCCTCGGCGCCGCGGGCGATGATGGCCAGCCGTGATCGCGCCCAGGCCAGTGTCACCACCGCCGACCCGTGGCTTTCCCTGGCGGCGAGCCGTTATTCGGCGCTGGTCGCCACCGTGGTAGCGCTCGTCGCGGTGATCCACGGGCCGCCGCCCGCCTGGTACGCGTTCGGGGGCTGGGCGGCCGCACTGATCGCCGGCCTGTACCTCGCACGCTGGCGGGCAGTGCTGTGACCGGGGCCGATGGGACCGGCAGCCCCGGCAGGGCCGGCGGACCTGTGATCGAGGTCCGCCCAATCGCGCCCGCCGGCCGGCTTTCGCCCGCGACCAGGGCCGTCCTCAGCAAGTCGGTGGTGCGCGCCGATCCGCGGGCGGGAACGCTGCTGCTGGCGGAGCCCCATACCATCACCTGGGCTCCGGCCCGCAGGACGGTGCTCCCGCTGCCGTCCACCGGCCGCCCCGACGCGGTCGCGGCCGTCCGCGTCGTCAGCTACGCCCGGCGCGTCAACGCCAGAACCTACCCCCTGTGGCGAGTGCTGCTGGTCGGCCGGGACGGCCAGGTCCTGGCGTCCGGCCGGCCCCGGGACGAGGATCTGGGCCGCCAGATGTGGCCGGCGGAGCTTTTCGCCCCGCTGGAACAGGTCGGCATCGGCGTCGCCGAGGAACGGTTCGCGGACTCCGGTGAACTCGACCGGGCCCATCCCGGGGCGAGCCCCCACTCGCAGCTTGGCACCGGTCCCCGGCCAGCTCTGATCGGCTTTGCCGCGGCGGTGATCATCCTGGTCATCATCGGCGTCGCGGTCTACCTCGCCACCCGCTGAGCCGGAGGGCCACTGGCGGCACGGGGCCCAGGTCAGCCGTACGGGGCGGCGCAGCGGCCGTCCGGCGGATCTCAGGTCGAAGACGTCTCAAGTGCCAGAGATCTGATTGAAGGCCGCGCACCATTCCATCACGGCCCTGATCGTGAAGTTGCCCTTCACTGTCCGCGTCGTGCTTCCCCCAGGCCATGTGATCAGGACGATGGCCTGGTTCTTCTCGCGTATTGACCAGCCGCCGCTTCCGGTACGCCCCTTCGTACCGGTGAGTTGCACCTCGGCGCGGGCACCGGGCCGCGGCTTTGCAGGCGCAAAGCCTCCGCCCGGCCACAATGGAAGCCTGGGGATAGCCGCGGGCGCTCCCTTTTCCGCCTTTAGCGCGTTTACCAGTCCGGCCAGCGCCTTCTGCTTCCGCTCAGATTCCTTCCGCATCTCCTCGGGCGTCATCTTGTCGCTGACGCCTGAAAACTGACCCCTTAGCAACGTCTGAAAGTTGACCTCCTGCGGTCACCGGGCGTGGCAGAAGGGGTCGGTGATTACTTTGGATGAGTGGGCTGAGATCCGGCGTCTGCACCGGTCTGAGCGCCTGGGGATCAAGGCGATCGCGCGGAAGCTGGGGATCTCGAAGAACACGGTGCGGCGGGCGCTGCGGGCCGAGGAGGTGCCGCGGTACCAGCGCGTGCCGAAGGGCTCGATCGTCGATGCGGCCGAGCCGGCGATCCGGGAGCAGCTGGCGCTGTGCGCGACGATGCCGGCGACGGTGATCGCGGAGCGGATCGGCTGGGAGCGGTCGATCACGGTGCTGCGGGAGCGGGTCGCGCAGCTGCGGCCGCTGTATCTCCCGCAGGATCCGTCGGGGCGGACGGCGTATGAGCCTGACGGGGATAGCCGTCAGCACGGGATTGTAGGCATAGGCTCCAAATGCTGACGGCACCAAGCAGGGCCAGCTGAGGCAACCACCTTCCTCAGCGGATGCTATGCCTGGACGTCAGCACGGCGGACATCCTCGGCAGCCAGTCGTCCGGACAGGTCATCACCGCCCCGGCCCGGCGGTGGTCAGTTGGTCTGCTGGATGTGTGCGGCGGTGATCACACTGCCGGCGGTGTAGTAGGTGCCGGCGTAGGTGCGGACCGAGCCGTCCGTCTGCAGCGCCTCGATCGTCACGTACGCCTCGCCGTTGCCGAAGTTCTCCGCCGACTGGATGCTGATGCTCGCCGTGGTCGCGTACCCGGCCACCCACTGCTGGTAGCTGGCGCTGCCGGCCACGTTGCTGCCGCCCAGCTGCCACGCCGCCGTGTAGTTCCTGGCGGTGATGTCGGCGTAGAACTGGGCGACGATCGCCGAGGCGTCGGTCAGCGCGGGCGCCGCCGGGGCGGCCGAGGCGGGGACCTGCTCGATGATGGTCTTCACCGGCGCCGGCGACGGGGATGCGGACGGCGTGGCCGTGGTGCGGGACGGTGACGGGCTTGGGCTTAGTTTCGCCGCGGCCGGGCTGCTGGCAGCGCTCGCGTTCGAGGTGCGGTTGCTCGTGTTCATGCTGCCGCTGACCACGCCGGCGACGATACCGATCACGATCAGGGCGCCGAGGCCGAGGAAGGCGTTGCGGATCCAGTGCCATTTGTTTCCGGGCGGTTGCTGCGGGGTCTCCGCGCTCATTGTTACTCTCCGTTTCAGAGCTTGTGGCGCTTATGTGACGCGCCCCGGTCAGCTTTGGTTGACCGGGTGGGAAACCGTGCCCGCCCGTCAAACCGGGCAGCCAGGACCAGACGGAACGCCGCGCCGTATGCAGGCCATCACTGCATCACCCGGGCATGGAC